>NZ_JBQSYJ010000011.1:0-126775 GCF_052379185.1 Corynebacterium sp. AOP12-C2-36
GTGAGGAGGGTCAGGAGTCTGCCGACTCCTCCGGGTGGGCCCCGCTCTCCCCGCTCTCCTCCGAGTCGACCTCCGGCCCACCGTCGCCGTGGAAGCCGAAGCGGCGCAGCCGGGCGCGGTCGGCGTCCGAGGAACTGGCGGTGAGGCGCAGCAGCTCGGCGTAGATGCCGCCACTGGTCGCCAGCTCGGCGGGCGAACCGGTCTCGTCGACCCGTCCTGCGTCGAGGGTGACGATGGTGTCCACCGTCGCGATCGTGGACAGCCGGTGGGCGATGACCAGGGTGGTGCGTCCGACCATCAGCTCCTCCAGACCGGCCTGCACCGCGCGCTCGGCGCGGGTGTCCAGGGCGGAGGTGGCCTCGTCGAGGATGAGGATCGGGGCGTCCTTCAGCATGGCGCGTGCCACGGCGATGCGCTGCTTCTGCCCGCCGGACAGCCGCAGGCCGCGCTCACCGATGAGGGTGTCGTAGCCGGCGGGGAAGTTGCGGATGAAGGCGTCGGCGTTGGCACGCTCGGCGACCTCGCGGATCTCCTCGTCGGTGGCGTGGGGACGCCCGTAGGCGATGTTCTCCCGGATGGTGCCGGAGAACAGTGCGGCGTCCTGGAAGACCACGCCGACCATGCCACGCAGCTGGGCGGCGGAGAGCTCGCGGATGTCGTGGCCACAGACCCGCAGCGTGCCGTCGGTCGGACGGTACAGCCCCAGCAGCAGGTTGACCAGGGTGGACTTGCCGCCGCCGGACTCGCCGACCAGGGCGACCTTCTCGTTGTGCCCGGCGGCGAAGCTGACCTGGTGGATGACCTGCTCGTCGGCGTCGTAGCCGAAGCTCACGTCGTCGAACTCGAACACGGGGGTGCCGCCGGGACGGTCGCAGCCGGGGACGGGCTCCGGCGGGGAGGGCACGGCGTCCTCCACGGCCTGTGCGTCGACCACCGAGGGGCCGTACTCGCGGGAGGCGGCGAGCAGCACCGGCGAGGTGGTCGGCTCCTCGAGCTCGTCCATGGCCTCGAAGTACTCCCTCGAGCCGGCGGCGGCGCGCTGGGCGGAGTCGACCATCCAGCTCATCATCGTGGCCGGCTGCTTCGCCATCGCCACCAGCTGCACCAGCAGCACCAGTTCGCTGATGGTGAAGGAGCCGTTGAGGGTGCGCAGGAACAGCACGAGGTAGATGGCGAAGAACACCAGGTTCATGCCGGCCATGCGGACGATGTCCATCATGTGCCACCAGCGCGACTGGCGTTTGGTGACGTCCACGGTCTCGGCGAAGTGGGTCTGGAACAGGCGCAGCTCGCGCAGCTCGGAGACGAAGGACTTCACCACCTTCACCTGGCCGACGACCTCGGCGAAGCGGCCCTGGGCGGTGTCGATGTGCTCGTTCTTGGTCTTCTCCCACCGCATCCAGCGTTTGCTGGTCAGCGCGGTGAGCCACAGGTACATCGGGAAGATGATGATCAGCAGCAGGGCCAGCGGCCAGTAGTACCAGGCGGAGATCGCCAGCACCACGATCACGGTGAGCACCATGGAGAAGAAGTTGTTGGCGAAGGACTGCAGGAACTGGGTCAGCCCCATGATCGAACGGTCCAGCCGGGAGATGATGGTGCCGGTGATCTGCCGGTCGAAGTAGCTCTGCGGCAGGGCCAGCAGCTTGGCGAAGTAGCGGTTCGACAGGATCTGGCGCATGCGCATGGCCATGACGTCGCCGAACCAGCCGCCCACGTTGTGGATCACGGTGTGGGCGAGTTCGGCGGCGAGCAGGCCCAGGGCCACGCCGATGACGGTGCGGGTGGCTGCCTCGGTCGAGATCGACCCGCCGACCGAGCCCACGATCGTGTCGGTGGCGTGGCTGATCAGGAACGGCGAGGCCAGGGAGAGCAGCACGGTGGCCGTCGCGGCGATGATGACCATCGTGTAGTACGGCCACAGCTCCTTCATGGAGCTGACGATTCGGGTCAGGCTTCGCACGGGGCTCCGCTCCGCAGGTCGGCGGCGGCGATACGGTCCAGGGCCTCGTCGAGGATCTCGCGGGAGGTGCCGAAGTTCAGCCGGACGTGGCCGGCACCGGTCGGTCCGAAGTCGGTGCCTTCGTTGAGTCCCACGCGTGCCAGGGTGCGCAGCCGGGCGGCGGGTGCGGTGACGGTGCCGTCGGCGCCGCGCAGCCGGTCGACGTCCGAGACGTCCAGCCACGCCAGGAAGGTTGCCTCCTCCTGCGGCAGGCGCACGCCGGGCAGCACCTCGGGCAGGCGCTCGGCGAGGTGACGCCAGTTCGCCGCGAGGTAGTCGACCTCCTCGGTGAGCCAGTCCAGGCCCCCGGTGTAGGCGGCGGTGGCGGCGGCCAGACCGATGGTGGAGGCCTCGCCGGTGACGAGGTTGGAGAGCCGGGCGATGTCGCGGGTGTCGTCGTTGTTGGTGGTGATCAGCTGGGCGCACTTGAGCCCGGCGGTGTTCCAGCCCTTGGAGGTGGCGGTCACGGTGACGGTGACCTGCGCGGCGGTGTCGGACACGGTGGCGGTGGGCACGTGGTTGCCGGAGTAGACCAGCGGGGCGTGGATCTCGTCGGAGATCACGCGCACGTGGTGCTTGGCGGCCAGGTCGGTGACCGCGCGCAGTTCCCCGGCGGTGAAGGCGCGCCCCAGCGGGTTGAAGGGGTTGCACAGGATCATGCTGCCCACCCCGTGGGGGTTGTCGGTGGAGGTGAAGGCGCGCTCGAGGGCCTCGAGGTCGAACACGGCCTCACCGTCGTCGCCGGTGCCCATGGGCACGTAGGTGGCGGGGCGGCGGGTGGCGGCCGGCACCTTCTGGAACGGCGGGTAGGCCGGTAGCGGGACCACGATCGACGAGCCGGGTGCGGTGAGGTTGTCGACGGCCACGACGATGCCCTTGACCACGTCGGGGACCACGGTGACGTTGCCCGGGTCGATCGTCCAGCCGTGGCGGGCCTGGGAGAACGACGCCAGCGCCTCGGCGAGCAGCTGTGAGCCGGCACCGAGTTCGGGGTAGCCGAAGTACTCGCGGTCCACGGCGTCGCGCACGGCGGTGGCGACGGCGGGGCAGGTGTCGAAGTCGGTCTCGGCGACCCACAGGGGCAGGACGTCGGGCTCGTAGGCCGTCCACTTCATGGTGCGGCGGTTGCGGAGGGTGTCGAGGGTGGGGAAGGTGAGAGCCATGCCGACAACTCTAACCGCCACCCCCGGACGCGGGAGGATGCAGGGGACAGCGGGAGGAGGCTGCAGGTGGCCTCAGTACAGCGGGCCCAGCAGGGTACGTACCGCGCGCCAGGGGTCGCGCGTGGTGGCGTCCTGCGCGTCGCCACCCATGTCGAAGACGCGCGCGGTGCGCGCCGGTGTGCCGAAGGGTTCCCAGTCCGGGTCCCGGCCGTGGACGAAGTCGACGACGGTGGTGCGGAACTGTTCGCCGACCCCGCCCGGCCGGCCGAGCCGGTGCTGCGCGTCCGGCCCGCACACGGCCTCGACCTCGGTGGTGTCCACGTCCAGACGGTCGAAGAGCAGCGGCAGTTCCGCGCAGTGCTGGGCCGGGATGCCGGGACGGCCGCGGAACTCGTAGGTCCACACCTGCCCGCCGGTTCCCGCGAGCGCCTCGGCGACGGCGGAGGCCCAGCGCCGGATCGTCCGGTCGCCGACGGTGCGTCCCAACGGGTGCACCGGGGCGGTGGTCCCCACCACCCGGCACCAGGCACGCAGGTGGCGCAGCGGCACGCCGAGGCCCAGCATCGACGGGGCGAGGAGCCGGGCGTCCACCGTCCCCGGCAGGCGGAGCCCCCGGCCCAGCACGCGGCGCAGGAGACCGTCGGTCTGGCGCACGAGCGGGAAGCGCACGAACTCGTCGTGCATCGTGCCCACGAGCACGGGCACCGCACGCAGCGTGCCGGGGTCCAGCGGGTACACGCCCACGGCGCAGTCGGTGAGGTGCATACGGGCGAAGCGTCGGTAGGACGCACTGAGCTGGGTGGGGGTCAACGACGCGAGCATGTCGACGGACGGCGCGCGCGCGACGCCACGGCCGGTACGGCCGCCACGGCCGGCGCGCAACGCGAGACGCGTGGTCAGCCGGCGCTGCGTCCAGCCGCGACGAGGGGCGCCCGGTGACATCAGCACGGCCCGGTGGAACAGGTCGGTGGCACGGGGGTCGGTGAGCAGCCAGGCGACGAGGGCACCGCCGGCGGACTGGCCGGCCAGCGTCACCCGGTCGGCGTCGGCGTCCAGACCGCCGGCGATTCCGGCGCAGTCCCTGATCCACCGCAGACCGAGCAACAGGTCCTCGACGCCCCGGAAGGTGGCGGCGTCTGCACCTTCTTCTGCTCCTTGAGCACCCGGGCCCGGCAGGGGCAGGAAGCCCTCGAAGCGTTTGCGGTAGTTCATTGCGACGACCACGCAGCCCTCGCGGGCGAGGGCGCAGCCGTCGTACCAGGGTTCGTCGGCGTGGCCGGTCTCGAACCGTCCGCCGTGGACCCACGCCATCACCGGCAGTGCCCCGGGCCCGCCGGACGGGCAGTACACCGTGGCCGTGTGTGCGGCGCGCAGCCCGCGACGTCCGGCGGTGTCGGTGCAGTCCAGCGTGCCCTCCCACGCCGGGGCCGGTCGCGGCGTGGCGAAGAGGACGTCGCCACTGTCGAAGGGTGCGGCGACGGGCACCGCGCGGAACACGGCGACGCGGTGGCGTCCGGCGTCGGGGTCCTCACGCCAGGATCCCCGCACGGTGCCGGACGGGGTGCACAGCAACGGGTCGCCGGTGGCGGGGTCGGTCCTCATCGGGTCAGCGGTGGCTGCTGGCTTCCTGCATGATGATCGAGATGACCCCCATGGCGTGCAGGTCCAGCTGACGGCGCAGGTTCGACGACTCGTTCATCTCGTGGTCCACGAACAGCCCCTCCACCCCGGAGACCATGTAGGTCACGATGGCGGTCCGCCGGTGCTCCGGGACGTGGGCGAAGTGGGCGGCGCCGATGTCGGAGAGCCGGGCGATGACGTCGGCGCGCATCTGCAGGTACATGCGGCGCGGGCTGGGGTCGTCGCTGCGCTTCTGCAACGCCAGAGGCAGGCACAGGCGGATGAACTCCGGGTGGTTCTCCAGGGCGTCGAGGAGCTGCTCGGCGATCTGGGGGAGGTGCTGCAGGATGTCCTCGTCGACGGGGATGTCCCAGGCCTTGTTCCAGGCGTCGAAGCTCTTCGAGATGACCTGGGACATCAGGTCGTCCTTGTCCTGGAAGTGCCAGTACAGGGAACTGGCGGGCAGCCCGCACTCCCGGCAGATCTCCGCGATGCTCGTCCCGTCGTACCCGCGCTCGGCGGCGATCCGCGTGGCGGCGGCGAGGATGCGCTGGCGCGAGCGCTCCCCGTCGGCACGGCGGTTTCGTGCCCGGCGGCGCGGTTTCGCCTTGTCGTTTGAGCTGTCTGACGAGCTGTCTGACGTGGTGTTCGACGAGCTCACGGGCGCCTTCTCGTCGGTGGGCGTGGTGGTGGTGCTGTATTCTACCGGGGCTGACATGGTTGATATACTACGGAAAATAAATATCTCGGGTGTATCCGCCCCCTGATCCCCGTCGGGCGGCACGTTAAGCTGGCGCGCATGACCGGCGACACCACTTCACGAAACCCCCTGCTCGAACCCTCGGACCTCGACCACGAGCTGCCCGACTTCCGCGCGATCGCGCTCAGCGACCTCGTCCCGACCTTCCGCACCGGTGTGGTCGACCACCGGGCGGAGATCGCCGCCATCGTGGCGAACCCGCAGGAGCCCACGTGGGAGAACACCATGGAGCCCCTGGAGGCCAGCGGTCAGCTGCTCGACCGGGTGCTCGCCATCGTCTTCAACTACGCCGGCACGGACGCCACCGACGAGGTCGTGGCGGTGGAGGAGACCGTCGCCCCCGAGCTCGCCGAGCACGTCAGCGCGGTGAACATGGACGCCGGCCTCTTCGCCCGGGTGAATGCCCTTTCCGCCCGGTCGCAGCTCCCCGAGGGCAGTGAGGACGAGGCTCTGTTGACGCACTGGCTGCGGCGTTTCCGCCGCGGCGGCGCCGCCCTCGACGACGCCGGACGCACCGAGCTGGCCACCATCGACGCTCGCCTGGCGGAACTCTCGACGCGTTTCGGACGCAACCTCGTCGCCGCGACCGACGCCGGTGCCGTCCTGTTCACCGACGAGGACGACCTGGCGGGGTTGAGCCCGGCGCACAGGCGCCGGCTCGCCGCCGACGCCGCCGAGACCGGGCAGGACGGCTGGCTGGTGCGCCTGGGTCTGCCGAGCGTGCAGCCGGTCATCGAGGAGCTCGACGACCCGGCCGCCCGCACCCGCGTCACCGAGGCGTCCCGTGCCCGTGGACGCGGCACCAACGACGAGGTGGTGCTGGAGATCGTCCGGCTGCGGGCGCGCCGGGCGGAACTGCTCGGGTACCCCAACCACGCGGAGTTCGTCGCCGAGGAGGAGACCGCCGGCTCGCTCGCCGCGGTCGACGACCTGCTGGGCACGCTCACCCCGGCGGCGGTGGCCAACGCCGCCGGCGAGTACAAGCTGGCACTCGACAAGTCCGGTGCGGGCGACCCCCTCACCGAGTCGGACTGGCCCTACTGGGCGGCCAAGCTGCGCGCCGAGGAGCTCGACGTCGACGAGGCCGAGATGAAGAAGTACTTCCCGCTGGAGCGTGTGCTGCGCGACGGGGCCTTCTTCGCCGCGCAACGGCTATACGGCATCACCGTGGCCCCGCGCGAGGATCTCGTGGGCTACCACCCGGATGTGCGGGTCTGGGAGGTCAGGGAAGAAGAGGCGGCCGGCGGTCAGGCGATCGGCCTGATCCTCACCGACATGTACGCCCGTCCCACCAAGCGTGGCGGGGCGTGGATGAGCAGCTTCGTGGACCAGAACAACCTGCTCGGCCAGACGCCGGTGGTGGTCAACGTGCTCAACATCGCCAAACCCGCTGAGGGTGAGGCCGGGGGCGAGGCTCTGCTGAGCATCGACGAGGTGATGACCGTCTTCCACGAGTTCGGCCACGCCCTGCACGGGCTGCTGTCCGACGTGCGTTACCCGAGCCTGTCCGGCACGAACGTGCCGCGGGACTTCGTGGAGTTCCCCAGCCAGATCAACGAGAACTGGGCCCTGGAGCCGGCGGTGCTGGCGAACTACGCCCGCCACGTGGAGACCGGGGAGCCGCTGCCGCAGGAGATGGTGGACGCGGTGCGCCGGCAGGCGGCGTGGGGTCAGGGCTTCTCCACCTCCGAGTACCTCGCGGCGTGCTGGCTGGACCTGGCGTGGCACCGGCTCACCCCCGCGCAGGCGGCGGCGGTCACGGACGTGGCGTCCTTCGAGCAGGACGCCCTGGAGGCCGCCGGTTTCGGCGCGGTGGGCGGTGGCGCGGACGCCCCGGCGTTGGCGCCGCGGTACTCCTCGACCTACTTCAACCACATCTTCGCCGGGGGCTACTCGGCGGACTACTGGAGCTACCTGTGGGCCGAGGTGCTCGACGCCGACGGATTCGAGGGCTTCGTCGACACCGACGCCGCCGGGCGTGACGGGGTCGACCCGGACGACGTGCGCTTCGCAGGTGACCGGTTCCGCCGCATGGTCCTGTCGCGCGGGGCGACGATCGACTACGACGACGCCTTCTGGATGTTCCGCGGTAAACAGCGCAGTGTGGAGCCGCTGTTGCGCCGTCGTGGGCTCGCAGGGGCGGCGGACTCGGCGGGGTAACCTCCCGCGCGGACTGGAAGGTAGGATCGTTTCCTGTGACTGACGGCATAGAACAATGGGTCCTCGACCTCCCGCTGTGGCTGCAGACCCCGTTGGTCCTGATCGTCCTGGTGCTGGTGGCCTCCGTCATCGCCGTGGTGCTGATGAAGGTGGCCTTCGGCCTGCTTCCCCTCAGCCACGAGGAGCGGCAGGCCTTCGGACCGGCGGACGGACCGTCCGGCGAGACGCGAGAGGAAAGGCAGAAACGGTGAAGCACCATTCCAGAGTGAGGCAGGCCCTCATCCTGCTGATCGTCCTGCTCGTGGTGGCCTGGCTGATCAGCTACTTCCTCTGACATCCCGCCTGCGCCCCACGGGATTCGCGATTTTCATTATATCGATACAGACGTCAGCTAGCGTTGTGGACTGGAACACGCAGGGTTCCCGGGTGTGAGCTGAACGACCACCTGACATCACTGTGATTGGAGAGACATGCAGGAGTACTCCTCGGAGGCGCTGTACACCGTCGGCGAGAACGAGACTTGTCTGACCGCGATCAGGGACAACGCCCTGAAGCGTCCCCAGACCATCCTGTACAGCCGTCCGCGGAAGTTCGAGTGGGTCGACGTGCGCGCCGACGAGTTCCTGCGCGAGGTCTACGACGTCGCCAAGGGACTCATCGCCAACGGCATCGGCCAGGGCGACCGTGTGGTGCTGATGTCGGACACCCGGTACGAGTGGAGCCTGCTCGACTTCGCCATCATGGCCGCCGGTGCGGTCTCCGTGCCGATCTACCCCTCCTCGTCCACCTCGCAGTGCGAGTGGATCGTGCAGGACTCCGGCGCGCGCCTCGGCATCGCCGAGAAGTCCGGCCACGCCGTGCGCCTGCGCACCTTCGTCAAGGAGGGTGAGCCGGTGGAGGGCACCGCCCACCTGCGCCGCGTCCTGTCCTTCAACGAGGGTGCCGTGGCGACCCTCGTCGAGGAAGGCAAGGACGTCGACGATGCGCAGGTCGAGGAGCGCATCGCCGCGACGAAGTCCTCCGACCTGGCGTCCCTGGTGTACACCTCCGGCACCACCGGACGGCCCAAGGGCTGTCGGCTGCTGCACTCCAACTGGCTCGGCGAGGCGCGCGCGATCCTGACCCACCCCATCGGCGGCATCGCCGTGGAGGGCAACCGCACGCTGACCTTCCTCCCGCTGGCCCACGTGCTCTCGCGCGCGGTCTCCCTGGCCACGACGATCGGTGGGGCGACCCAGTCGCACTGGGCGGACATGTCCACCCTGGTGCCGGAGTTCCAGCGCTCCCAGCCCCACCTCATCCTCGGCGTCCCGCGCGTCTTCGAGAAGGTGCACGCCGGGGTGAAGACCAAGGCCACCGAGGGTGGCGGCATCGGCGCCAAGATCTTCCCGCGCGCCGAGAAGACCGCCGTGGAGTACTCCAAGGCCCTCGACTCCGCCGAGGGGCCCTCGCTGGGCCTGAAGGTCAAGCGCACCGTCTACGACAAGCTGGTCTACGGCAAGGTCAAGGCGGCCATGGGCGGCGAGCTGCAGTACGCCATCTCCGGCGGCTCGGCACTGAACCCGGAGCTCATGCACTTCTTCCGTGGCATCGGCGTGCGCATCTACGAGGGCTACGGCATGACCGAGACCACCGCGGCGATCGCGGTGAACTTCGAGCCGGACAACATCATCGGCACCGTCGGCAAGCCGGTCGGCGGCAACACCGTGCGCATCGCCGACGACGGTGAGATCCTGATGAAGGGCACCGTGGTCTTCGACGGCTACTGGAACAACGAGAAGGCCACGAAGGAGAGCTTCAGCGACGACGGCTTCGTGATCTCCGGCGACCTCGGTGAGCTGCTGCCCACCGGCCACCTGAAGATCACCGGGCGCAAGAAGGAGATCATCGTCACCGCCGGTGGCAAGAACGTCTCCCCGGGGCCGCTGGAGGACATCCTGCGCTCCGCCCCGCTGATCTCCCAGGCGATGGTCGTCGGCGACAACGAGAAGTTCGTCGGCTCCCTGATCACCCTCGACGAGGAGGCCCTGGTCGGCTGGCGCAAGCGCAACGGCCTCAACGCCGACACCTCGGTCAAGGAGCTGGCGAAGAACCCGGTGCTGCGCGCCGAGATCCAGGACGCGATCAACGAGGCCAACGACACCGTCTCGCACTCCGAGGGCATCAAGAAGTTCCGCATCTGCCGACGCGACTTCACCGAGGACGACGGCGAGGTCACCCCGTCGATGAAGGTCAAGCGGCACACCGTCGCCGAGCACTTCGCCGACGACATCGCCTGGATCTACACCTCCCGCTAGATTCTGGTAATCCCCGACACCACCCCGGCCCAGCCTCCATGGGCCGGGGTTCGTCGTGTCCTAGACTGTCCTTCAGTCGCGACCCGCGAGATAAACCGACTTCTGACGCTGCCGAGAGGAGCCATCCGTGCACGACGCCGCCCGACTGCGACTGCGCGAGCTCACCCAGAGCGTCTACGACATCGGCGACGAGGTCGCCGAACTCATCGAGAACCTCTCCGAGTCCATGGCGGACTGGGACGAGGAGCTCGTGGAGGACTGCCTCCTGGAACTCGCGGAGTCCGTTTCCGTGGGACGCGCCGAGGTCCGTGCCGCGCTCGCCGAGCTCAACGGTCTGCGTCAGGCGTTCGTCTCCGGTATCCGCTCGGGGTCACTGTCGGCCACGGTGGTGGACAACCACCCGGGACGCACCCTGTCCTTCCTGCGCGACCACGCGGTCACCCCGGTCGAGCCGCAGCCGGCACCGATCGTGAGCACGGCGACGCTGCGGGTGAACCTGCGCCGGCGCAACACCGAACTCACCGACATGCTCGCCGACCTGGCGGAGTGGACGGTGGAGCAGACCCGCCTGGCGGTCGAGGATCAGAGTGTCCTGCTGCCGCAGGCGTTGGCGAGGGCGGAGAAGCACGCGCGCGACGTGGCGTCGCGCTGGCGCGGCGAGGTCGTCGGCGACCACCCCGCGCTGGTCGGCGAACTACGCGGCGAGGCCCCGCCGCGCTTCCTCGCCGAGCGCGCCCGGGTGGAGCAGGTGCTGTCGAAGATCCGCTCACGCCGCGTCGCCGCCGGCTGAGACTGCCCCGGCCCGGCCCCGCTGCGGCCCCGCTGCGGCCCCGTGGCGTCCGACCGATAGCATGGTCCCAATGACCCGCATCCCCGAGGACCGTCACGGCCTGTACATCCACGTGCCGTTCTGCAGCACCCGGTGCGGTTACTGCGACTTCAACACCTACACGCCGGGGGAGACCGGTTCCTCCTCGATGTCGACGTACCTCTCCGCGCTGGAGGCCGAGCTCGACCTCGCCGCGTGTGACTGGGACCGCACCGGCCCGCCGTCCACCGTCTTCCTCGGCGGCGGCACACCGTCGCTGCTGGGGGCGGACGGCCTGGCGCGCGTGCTCGGCGCCGTCAAGCGCACCCTCGGCCTGGCGCCGGGGGCGGAGGTGACCACGGAGTCGAACCCGGAGTCGACGTCCCCGGAGTTCTTCGACACGTTGCTGGAGGCCGGCTACACGCGGGTGTCGCTGGGCATGCAGTCCGCGGCGGGCCACGTCCTGAAGGTCCTGGACCGCACGCACACCCCGGGGCGCGCCACGGAGGCCGCCCGCGAGGCGATGGCCGCCGGTTTCGAGCACGTCAACCTCGACCTCATCTACGGCACCCCCACCGAGACCGACGACGACCTGCGGCTCACCCTCGACCAGGTGCTGTCCACCGGCGTCGACCACGTCTCCGCCTACTCCCTGATCGTGGAGGACGGCACGGCGATGGCACGCAAGGTGCGCAAGGGTCTGCTGCCGCAGCCCGACGAGGACGTCTACGCCGACCGGTACGAGATGATCGACTCGGCACTCAGCGAGGCGGGTATGGGCTGGTACGAGGTGTCGAACTGGTCGCGCCCGGGCGGGGAGTGCCGCCACAACATGGTCTACTGGCGCTCGGGGCAGTGGTGGGGCGCAGGCCCCGGCGCCCACGGGTGTGTGCGGCTTGTGGACGACCCGGTCACCGGCCGCGGCGTGGAGCCGGTCGCGGCTGACGCGTCCGGTACGTCCGGCACAGAGTTCAGCGGTATCACCCGTCTGGTCAACGCCAAGCTGCCGCGGCGCTACGCCGAGGCGCTCGGCGAAGGGACGGACGGGGCCGACGGCACTGACGGAGCGTCCGAGCGGCGCAGCCCGGTGACCACCGTGGAGCCGCTGAGCCGCGGCGACCTGCACACTGAGCGGGTCATGCTGGGCCTGCGGCTGCGCGAGGGGCTGGCGGACGAGGTGCTGGCGTCCGCGGCGTCCGCCGTCGAGCACCACGTGGAGCTCGGCCTGCTGGAGCGAGTCGACGGGCGTACCCGCCTGACCGACCGCGGCCGGCTGCTGGCCGACGGCATCATCACCGACATCCTGCTCGCCGAAGAGGGATGAACCCGGCAGGGATGAGCACAGCAGGGATGACACGTGCCCGGGGGTGCGTGCCATACTGGCGGGAGACAGAAAGGCAGGGCACACACCATGGCGGCTAAGGCGATGACGGGGACCGAGCAACGGCGTGCCGAGGTGCTGCGCGCCATCGTCGCCGACTTCATCTCCACCCACGAACCCGTCGGTTCCAAGGCCCTGGTGGAGCGTCACCGGCTGGGGGTGTCCTCGGCGACGGTCCGCAACGACATGGCGGTGCTGGAGTCCGAGGGCTACATCATCCAGCAGCACACCAGCTCCGGGCGCATCCCCACGGAGAAGGCCTACCGCACGTTCGTCGACGGCATCGCTCAGATCAAGCCGCTGAGCCGTCCGGAACGCCGCGCGATCCTGGGCTTCCTCGAGGACGGGGTGGACATGGAGGACGTGCTGCGCCGCAGCGTGCAGCTGCTCGCCCAGCTCACCCGCCAGGTCGCGGTGGTGCAGATCCCGGACCTGCGTCGCGGGCGGGTGAAGCACTGCGAGATCGTGCAGCTCGGCGACACCCGGCTGCTGCTGGTGCTGATCACCGACGCCGGGCAGGTCGAACAGCGCAACGTGGACCTCGCCGACCCGTTGTCGGCGGAGGACCTGCCGAAGCTGCGCGAGCTGATCAACGAGACCCTCGTGGGCCACACCCTCGACGACGCCTCCGCGGCCATCGCCGAGATGGCCGCCGGCGACGACGAACGGGTCTCGCCGCGCCTGCGCGCCCCGGCGTTGAACTGCGCGACGGTGCTCGTGGAGACGATGCTGGAGCGTCCCACCGACCGGCTGATCCTGGCGGGCACACCGAACCTGGTGCGTGCCGGCGAGCTGGAGAGCGTGCTGGAGGCCCTGGAGGAACAGGTCGTGGTGCTGCGGCTGCTCTCCACGGCGCGCGACCACGGGGTCAGCGTGACCATCGGCGAGGAGAACGGCACCGCCGAGCTGCAGTCCGCGGCGGTGGTGTCCACCGGTTACGGTGCCCGCGACGAGGTCATGGGCGGTATGGGGGTGCTTGGGCCCACGTACCTGGACTACCCCGGTACGATCAGCTCGGTGCAGGCGGTGGGCCACTACGTCTCCCGCATTCTCGCCGGCGAGTAGGACGTACTACACTTGTCGGGGTGATTTTCGGGGCCTTTTCGGGCCCCGGTTTTCGGCCCGCCGGGGAAAGCCCCGGGGCCGGATGATGGACAGTCCCCAACTAACGGTGAGAAGGAAACAGCCACCTTGGCACGTGACTACTACGGAATTCTCGGTGTCAGCAGTGACGCGTCGGACGCCGAGATCAAGAAGGCCTACCGCAAGCTGGCCCGCAAGTACCACCCGGACGTGAACCCGTCCGAGGAGGCCGCGGAGCAGTTCCGTGAGGCCTCCCTGGCGCAGGAGGTGCTCACCGACCCGCAGAAGCGGCAGATCGTGGACGCCGGCGGCGACCCCGAGGAGCAGGGCCCCGGCGGCGGTGGCGGTGCCGGCGGGTTCGGCGGTGGCGGCTTCGGCGACATCTTCGACGCCTTCTTCGGCGGCGGTGCCGGTGGCGCCGGCGGCCCGCGGGTCTCGCGCGTGCGCCCGGGCAACGACGCCCTGCTGCGCCTGCAGCTGACCCTCGACGAGTGCTTCGCCGGTGTGACCAAGGACGTCACCGTGGACACCGCGGTGCTCTGCGAGGAGTGCGACGGTTCCGGTTCGGAGTCGAAGTCCGCCCCGGTGACCTGCCCGACCTGTCACGGTCAGGGCCAGGTCATGGAGATCCAGCAGTCGATCCTGGGCCGGGTGCAGGTCGCCCGCGCCTGCCCGCGGTGCCAGGGTGTCGGCGAGATCATCGAGGACCCCTGCCAGGAGTGCGCCGGCGACGGCCGCGTGCGCGCCCGCCGCGACATCGAGGTGAAGATCCCGGCCGGCATCCGCGACGGCATGCGGATCCGCATGTCCGGCGAGGGTGAGGTCGGCCCCGGCGGCGGCCCCGCCGGCGACCTCTACGTGGAGGTCCAGGTCAAGGAGCACAACTACTTCCTGCGCGACGCCGACGACCTGCACGTCACCGTGAACGTGCCGATGGTGGACGCCGCACTGGGCACCACGGTGGAGGTGCCGCTGCTGGACGACTCGGTGGCCACCGTCACCGTGGAGCCCGGTACGCAGCCGGAGGCCGTGGTGCGCGTCAAGGGCAAGGGCATGCCGCACCTGCGCCGCGAGGGCCACGGCAGCCTGGTGGCGCACGTGGACGTCACCGTGCCCACGGAGCTGGACAAGAAGCAGCGCGAGCTGCTGGAGCAGTTCCGTGGTGAGACCGGCCACGTCGCCGGCCTGCAGTCCTCCGGGGACGAGCACTCCGGCGGTTTGTTCTCGCGGCTGCGCCAGAAGTTCGGCCGGTAGCGGAGGACTGACGTGACCGACCCCGTCTTCGTCGTCCCCGACCTCACCGCGCAGCTCGCCGCGGTGGGGGAGACCGGCGAGTTCACCCTGCCCGCCTCCGAGGCGAAGCACGCCTCGGTCAAGCGCATCCGCCAGGGTGAGGCGGTGGTGCTCACCGACGGTTCCGGGACGGGTGTCGCCGGGACGTGGAACAGCTCCGGTGGCTCCGGTGGGACAGTGACGGGTCAGCGCCGGGTCGACGAGGACACCCCGCGCCCGCGGGTCACGGTGGTGCAAGCCATCCCGAAGTCCGAGCGCGCCGAGTTGGCCGTCGACCTGGCCGTGCAGGCCGGTGCGGACCGGATCATCCCGTGGCAGGCCGATCGCTGCGTGTCGCGTTGGACGGGCAAGTCGGACAAGGCAGACAAGTCCGCGAAGGCACGGTCACGTTGGGAGGCCACCGCGGTCTCTGCGATGAAGCAGTCCCGCCGCCTGTCCGGCGCCCACGTGGGCGACCTGCTCACCGACATCGCCGAGCTACCCGCGCACCTGGCAGACCGGCCCTGGGGCCAGGACGAGGACCAGCACGAGGGACAGGACGCTGCGGCGCGCGTGCGCGTCCTCGTCCTGCACGAGGACGCGGCGACGCCGCTGCGTGACGTCGACCTCGACGTC
Organism: Corynebacterium sp. AOP12-C2-36; assembly: GCF_052379185.1. Classification (NCBI taxonomy): domain Bacteria; kingdom Bacillati; phylum Actinomycetota; class Actinomycetes; order Mycobacteriales; family Corynebacteriaceae; genus Corynebacterium; species Corynebacterium sp. AOP12-C2-36. The sequence goes on from NZ_JBQSYJ010000011.1 coordinate 15,183, forward strand.
GACGAGGTCGTCCTGGTCGTCGGGCCCGAGGGAGGTGTCAGTGACCGGGAGATCGCGGCGGTGACGGGCGCGCAGGACGGTCAGGCGATCGTCCTGGGCCCGGAGGTGCTGCGTACGGCGACGGCCGCGGCCGTCGCGCTCGGCGCCATCGGGGTGCTCACCACGCGGTGGGGGCGCTAAACTTCACGTGACGACACCAAGTCACACATCCACAGGAGAACCCGGAAGAGTTTTGAAGCAACCACCAAGGCGTATCGCCTCCACCTCCGTCGAACTCGACCCCGAGACCGCGCAGACGGTGTCGGGCATGGCCGACGAGAACTTCCGCATCATCGAGGACCACATCGACGCCGACCTGCTGAGCAGGGGCAACCACGTGACCGTGCGGGGCGAGGCCTCGCAGGTGGCGCGGGCCCGTCGCGTCCTGCGCGAGCTGGAGGCCATGGCCGTGCGCGGCTCCGAGGTGAGCCCGGACCTGACCCGCCGGACCATCGAACTGGTCGACGAGACCGACCGCCGCGCCGACGAGGCCGCGCGCGAGGCGCTGCCCGGCGGCGCGTCCGATGCAGCGTCCGGCAGCATGGCCGCAGTCACCGGTGAGGTCATCGTGGAGCACCGCGGCCGGTCGATCCGTCCCAAGACGGTGGGCCAGCGCAGCTACGTCGACGCCATCGACGCGTCCACCGTGGTCGTCGGCAGTGGGCCGGCGGGTACGGGCAAGACCTACCTCGCCGTCGCCAAGGCCGTGCAGGCGCTGCAGAAGCGCGAGGTCAGCAGGATCATCCTGACGCGTCCGGCGGTGGAGGCCGGCGAGAAGCTGGGCTTCCTGCCCGGCACCCTCGGCGACAAGATCGACCCCTACCTGCGCCCCCTCTACGACGCCCTGCGCGACATGCTCGACCCGGAGTCCATCCCGCGGCTCATCGAGTCCGGCGTGATCGAGGTCGCCCCGCTGGCCTACATGCGTGGGCGCACGCTCAACGGCGCCTTCGTGATCCTCGACGAGGCGCAGAACACCACCCCGGCGCAGATGAAGATGTTCCTGACCCGCCTGGGCTTCGGCACGAAGATCGTGGTCACCGGCGACCTCACCCAGGTCGACCTACCGAACCACCAGTCCAGCGGGCTGAGCGTGGCGCACCGGATACTGTCCGGGGTGGACGGCGTGACCGTCACCGACTTCGACTCCACCGACGTGGTGCGCCACCACCTGGTCGGACGCATCATCCAGGCCTACGACCGCTACGAGACGGAGCAGGCCGAGGAGGCGGAACTGGCCCGCCAGGACCGGCTCGACAGGCAGGAACGCCAGGAACGTAAGAACCGTAACGAGAGGGGTACCCGGTGAGCATCGAGGTCTTCAACGAGTCCGGCTTCGGCGAGGTCAACGAGGAGGAGCTGATCGACGTCGCCCGCTTCGCCCTGTGGAGCCTGGACGTGCACTCCTCGGCGGAGCTGTCCATCCACGTCGTGGACCTGGACACCATCGCCGACCTGCACGTGCGCTGGCTGGACCTGCCCGGTCCGACCGACGTGATGAGCTTCCCGATGGACGAGCTCACCCCGGGGTGGGGACGCAAGGACGGCCCGCCCCCGGGACCGGGCGTGCTCGGCGACATCATGCTGTGCCCGGAGTTCGCCCGCGGTCAGGCCGAACGTGCCGGCCACGGCCTGGCCCACGAGCTGGACCTGCTGACCGTGCACGGTGTGCTGCACCTGCTCGGCTTCGACCACGTGGTGCCGGAGGAGGAGCAGCGCATGTTCGCGCTGCAGAACGAGATCCTGGTGAACTGGTACGACTCGCAGAAGGAGCGCGGGGTGTCCTTCGGGCCGAAGCCCACCGGTGCCGCGGCGTTCCCCAGCGCCTCGGACGCCGGGACGGACCGCTGGGTGAACCCGGTGCCGCCGCCGTTCAGTGAGCCGGGGGAGTCGGCGGGGGAGCCGGAACCGGATGCCTGATCCTGCGGTCATCCTCGCGGCGGTGGTGGCGCTACTCGTCATCCTGCCGTTGGCGGGGGTGCTGTCCTCGACCGAGACGGCGATGAGTTCGCTGTCGGTGGCCCGTGTGGAGTCCATGGTCAAGGACGAGCGGCCGGGGGCGTCCCGGCTGCTGCAGGTCGTGCAGCAACGACCGGACTTCATCAACCTCCTCGTCCTGCTGCGCACCGTGTGCGAGGCCTCCGCCGCGGTGCTGGTCACCATGGTCGCCCTCGAGGTTATCGGTGATCGCCGATGGGCCCTCGTGGCCGCGATCGTGCTGGTCACCCTGCTGATCTACGTGATCGTCGGGGTGGTGTCGCGCACGGTGGGACGCCGCAACCCCTACAGCGTGTCGCTGCGCGCCGCCCCGGTGCTGGTGGTCTTCCGCAAGGTCCTGGGCCCGCTGGCGCGGGTGCTGGTCTGGCTGGGTGGCGTGGTCACCCCCGGGCGCGGTCTGCGTACCGGCCCGTTCGCCACCGAGATCGAGCTGCGCGAGATGGTCGACATCGCCCAGGAACGTGGCGTGGTGGAGGTCGACGAGCGCCGGATGATCCAGTCGGTCTTCGACCTCGCCGACACCACCGCCCGTGAGATCATGGTGCCGCGTCCGGAGATCCTCTGGATCGAGGACGACAAGACCGCCGCCCAGGCCGTGCGGCTGTGCGTGCGCTCGGGTCTGTCCCGGGTGCCGGTGGTCGGGGAGAGCGTCGACGACGTGGTCGGTGTGGTGTACCTCAAGGACCTCGTCGCCGAGACCTACGACGCCACACGTGCCGACCGCTCCGTGCCCGTGAGCACCGTGATGCGTCCGCCGGTCTTCGTCCCGGACTCGCGCAGCCTCGACGACCTGCTGGAGGACATGCAGCGCGACCAGGTGCACATCGCCGTGCTCGTCGACGAGTACGGCGGGACCGCGGGCCTGGTGAGCATCGAGGACATCCTCGAGGAGATCGTCGGTGAGATCAGCGACGAGTACGACGACGGCGACGACGTGGCCGTCGAACCCCTCGACCCCGGCGTGTTCCGGGTCGAGGCGTGGACGAGCCTCGGTGACCTCGAGGAACTCTACGAGGACGTGGACCTGGAGTTCCCCGAGGAGATCCTCGACGAGGTCGACACCGTCGCCGGGCTGGCCGCCTATGAACTGGGCAAGGTGCCGCTGCCCGGTGCGGAGTTCGACGTCGCCGGACTGCACATGGTGTGCGAAGGTGGCAGGGACCGGCGAGGCCGGGTGAAGGTACGCACCGTGGTGGTGTCCGGGCCGACGAAACCCGACGATCCCGCCGATGATGCCGGTGGCGACGGCGCAGGGGATACTGAGATGACCGACAGCGAGAATGACAGCATGACCGACAGAGAGCAGGACCGACCATGAGCGAGACCCCCGACTTCCCCGACTTCCCGGACTTCCCCGACGAGGCGGACGTCCCGTCCGACGCCATGGTGGCGCCGGTGGACTTCAGTGCGCCGGAGGGCTTCCGCAGCGGGTTCGTCAGCTTCGTCGGCCGCCCGAACACCGGCAAGTCCACGCTGACGAACGCGCTGGTCGGGGAGAAGATCGCGATCACCGCCGACCAGCCGGAGACCACGCGTCACCCGATCCGCGGCATCGTGCACCGGGAGGACTCGCAGATCATCGTGGTCGACACCCCGGGGCTGCACCGCCCGCGCACCCTGCTCGGTGAGCGGCTCAACGAGGTCGTCAAGGAGACCTACGCCGACGTCGACGTGATCGGGCTGTGCATCCCGGCCGACGAGAAGATCGGCCCCGGCGACCGCTGGATCCTCGACGCGGTGCGCAAGGCCGCCCCGCGCACCCCGGTCGTCGGTATCGTCACCAAGCTGGACAAGGCGTCGAAGGACGAGGTCGGTGCACAGCTGATGGCGCTGCACGACCTGCTGGACGCCGGCGAGGTCGTGCCGGTCTCCGCCGCCGACGGCGTGCAGCTCGACGTCCTGCTGGACGTGTTCACCGGCCTGCTGCCGGAGGGGCCGAAGTTCTACCCGGACGACCACGTCACCGACGACGACCGGGACACCCGGATGTCCGAGCTGATCCGCGAGGCCGCGCTGTCGGGCCTGCACGACGAGCTGCCGCACTCGGTGGCGGTCCAGATCGACGAGGTCCTGCCGTCCGAGGAGCGAGAGAACGTCCTCGAGGTCCACGCGGTGATCTTCCTGGAGCGCGAGGGCCAGAAGCGCATCCTGCGCGGCAAGGACAACCGCCGGTGGGGCCGGATCATCCACAACGCCCGCCAGAGCCTGATCGACCTGCTCGGCCAGAACGTGTACCTGGATCTGCGGATGAAGGTCGCCAAGAACTGGCAGTCCGACCCCAAGCAGCTCGGGCGCCTGGGCTTCTAGAGGGCACCGACCTTCTGCCGGGGTACCAAGTTGGACCTGGCGGCGGTGAGTTAGGGCAACTCAACGCCGCCAGGTCCAACTTGGTACCCGGTGCCCGCAGACGCAGGGGCGAAGATCGAGCGTGGGATGGTTGAATCGACCGGTTCAAGCATCCCACGCTCGATTTCCGCCCTTCTGGGTCACTCTCCGCTCTGCGCGCTCGGCCCGGATTCCTGGGGGCGTGGTGATATTCTCGACGGGACCAATCACCAGCTTCCCAGGAGACACTGATGACCACGCCCGGCGACAGCGGCAACGAGAACGGCAACGAGAACGGCAACGAGAACGGCAACGAGAACGGCAACAACGGCGGAAACAGCAACGGCGAGTACCGTCCGAACCGGTGGAGCAACCCCGGCGACGGCTCAGCCGGCAGTTCCAGCGCGGGTTCCAGCGCGGGTTCCAGCGCAGGTTCGAACCCGAATCCGGGTGCGTTCCCCTCGTTCGGTGCCCAGCCGCAGTCGGGGGACGACTCCTACGCCTACGGCGCCCATGCCGCACCGTCCGGCCCCGGGCAGGGCGTGGGTACCGGCCAGGACTCCTTCTTCTCCGCGCTGTTTGACTTCAGCTTCACCCGCTATGCCACCCCGTCGATCATCAAGTTCGCCTACGCGCTGGGCTTCGCCTTCATCGCCCTGATGTGGGTGGGCTACGTGCTCTTCGCGTTGTTCGTCCCGGCCGCCGAGCTCGGGGTGGGCGGTTTCTTCCTCGGCCTGTTCGGGATCATCATCCTCACCGTCGGCATGTTGTTCATGCTGATGTCGTTGCGCATGATGCTGGAGTTCTACCTCTCCAACATCCGTATCGCGCAGTCGGCGCAGGCGATCGACCAGCGTCTGCTGGAGCGCGACGACCGCTCCACCGGCCGGCACTGACGTCGTCCGGCCTCGGTAGGCCTCGGTAGACGGCAACCGGCCGACCAGTCGTAGACTGGTCACCATGTCCAGGAGCCCTCGTCCCCAGTACCGGGACGAGGGCTTCGTGGTGCGCACCCACAAGCTGGGGGAGGCGGACCTCATCGTGGTGCTGCTGACCCGTGAACACGGCCTGGTCCGTGCGGTGGCCAAGGGCGTCCGACGCTCGAAGTCGCGCTTCGGCGCCCGTCTGGACCGGTTCTGCCTGGTCAACGTGCAGGTCTATCCGGGGCGCAACCGGTCGAAGCCGGACGGGGGCCTGGCGAACGTCACCGACGCCGTCACCGTGCACACCTACGCCCCGCAGGTCAGCGCGGACGTCGACCGGTTCTACGCCGGCGTGGCGATGCTGGAGGTCGCCGAGCTGACGGTGCAGGGGTCGGGAGAGGACGCCGCGCACGTCGTCGACCTGCTCGACGAGTCGCTCGCCGCGTTCGCCGCACCGGATATTGCGCAGGACGTCCCGGCGATCCCGCCGCGGACGCAGGCGGACCGGTTCGTCCTGCGCGCGTTGGGGATGGCAGGTTGGGCGCCGAGCCTGGTGGACTGCGCGCAGTGCGGGCGCCCGGGCCCGCACCGGGCGTTCCACCCGCTGGCGGGTGGGGCGGTCTGTACGTCGTGCCGTCCTCCCGGGGCGTCGACGCCGCCGGCGCAGTCGGTGCGGGTGCTGTGGCTGCTCTCGCGCGGGAGGGCGGGCGACCTGGCGGCCGTCGCGGAGGTCGCCGCGGCGTCCGACGGCCCCCGGGTGCTGGGTATCGCCCATGAGCTGCTGGTGTCGCACGTGCGCAACCAGACGGAGACCCCCTGCCGTGCTTTCTCGTCCCTGTGAGTGGTGGTCTGGCACAATATTGGTCGTGAGTAGACCTGAGATCCCCGCCGAGTTCATTCCCCGCCACGTCGCCATCGTGATGGACGGCAACGGCCGGTGGGCGCAGGAGCGGGGGCTGCCGCGCACCGAGGGGCACAAGCGGGGCGAGGGCGTGCTGATGGACATCGTCGACGAGTGCCTGGAGCTGGGGGTCGGCTACCTGTCGGCGTACGCGTTCTCCACGGAGAACTGGCGGCGCAGCACCGACGAGGTGCGCTTCCTGATGGGTTTCAACCGGGACGTGCTGCGTCGGCGTCGTGACGAGCTGGACGCCAAGGGTGTGCGCGTGGTGTGGGCGGGGCGCCGGCCGCGGCTGTGGCGTTCGGTGATCTCCGAGCTGCAGAAGGCCGAGGAGCAGACGAAGGACAACACCCGCCTGACGCTGGTCATGTGTGTGAACTACGGGGGACGCGCCGAGATCACCGACGCCACCCGCGCCATCGCCGCGGAGGTCGCCGCCGGGCGGATGAAGCCGCGGGAGATCTCGGAGAAGACCCTGTCGGCCTACATGAACGACCCGGGCATGCCCGACGTGGACCTTTTCCTGCGCCCCTCCGGCGAGCAGCGAACGTCGAACTTCCTGCCGTGGCAGTCGGTGTACGCGGAGATGGTGTACCAGGACGTGCTCTTCCCGGACTTCACCCCGGAGCACCTGCAGGCCGCGGTGCTGGAGTACGCCAGACGTGACCGACGGTTCGGGGGTGTGAAATGACCGCACCGGACGAGACACCGGACGACACACCGGACGCTGCGCCGACGCGGCAGCAGCTCAACCGCTGGCGCCGCTACCTCGCCGACGAGCGCGCGGAGGGTGCGGTCTACCGCGAGCTCGCCCGGAAGCGGACCGGGGAGGAGCGCGAGATCCTGCTGGCGATCGCGGAGGCGGAGTCGCGGCACGAGGAGTACTGGCGTGAGCGGCTCGGCGACGACGTCGGCCTGCCGCGTAAGGCGGGGGTCAACACCCGGTTGATGGCGTGGATGGCGCGTCGGTTCGGGTCGGTGTTCGTGCTGGCGCTGCTGCAGTCGGCGGAGTCGCGCAACCACTACCTCTCCGACGAGGACGCCACCGAGCAGATGGCGGCGGACGAGGCGATCCACGCCGAGGTGGTGCGTGGTCTGGCGGCCCGGGGGCGGGCGAAGATGTCCGGCGACTTCCGTGCGGCGATCTTCGGGGCGAACGACGGTCTGGTGTCGAACCTCGCTCTTCTGCTCGGCATGTACGGCGCGGGTGCCGGGCAGGCGACGATGCTGACCGCCGGCATCGCCGGGCTGCTCTCCGGCGCGTTGTCGATGGCGGCGGGGGAGTACGTCTCGGTGACGAGCCAGAAGGAGCTGCTCGAGGCGTCCCACCCGGACCCGAACGCGAGTACGGCCGTGCCGAAGCTGGACGTGGACCGCAATGAGCTGGAGCTGGTCTACCGCGCCCGTGGCATGGATTCCGAGGCCGCCGGACGCAAGGCGCGCGAGGTGTTCGCCGAGATCGCCCGCCTGGAGGTCATCAAGGACTCCGCGGACACTGCTGACGCTGCGGACGTGGAGTTCGACGCGGAGGTCGACGACGAGGTCGTCGCGGAGGCGGAGTCCAGCGGGTCGGGTCTGTCGGCGGCGGTGTCGAGTTTCCTGTGCTTCGGTGTCGGCGCACTGGTGCCCGTGGTCCCGCTGATCTTCGGCATGGGTGGACTGTCGTCGATCGTGGTGGCGTGCGTGCTGGTGGGCATCGTGCTGCTGGTGACCGGCGCGCTGGTCGGGCTGCTGTCGGGGATGTCCCCGTGGAAGCGGGCGCTGCGTCAGCTGGCGATCGGCCTGGGTGCCGCGGCGGCGACGTTCGCGCTGGGCACGTTGTTCGACGTCGCGGCGACGTAGTGGCGACGTGGCGACGGAGTGACCCGTCCGGGTCTGCCGGTTGCTCAGCCCTTGCGTTGATTCTTCGCGCAGTCGGCGCACAGGCCGAAGACGTCGGCGGTGTGCCCGGTCATCACGAAGCCGTGCTGCTGGGCGACCTCGGCGGCCCAGCGTTCCACCGGCCCGCCGTCGATCTCCACGGCCTTGCGGCAGGACGTGCAGACCAGGTGATGGTGGTGGTGCACGGAGCTGCAGCTGCGGTAGAGCATCTCCCCGCTGTCGTCCTGCAGGGTGTCGATCATGCCCTGGGTGTTGAGCTGCTGGAGGGTGCGGTACACCGTCGTCAGACCGACCTTGTGCCCGCGCTCGGTGAGGGTGGCGTGGATGTCCTGGGCGCTGGCGAACGTCGTCATCCCGTCGAGGGTGTCGACCACGGCGGCACGCTGACGGGTGTTTCGTTGTCCGATCTGGGGTGTGTTCATCGTGCCCCCAGCCTAACCGTTCGCGCCTGCGCGCGGGAAGGAAAAGTCGCGTATTAGCGACATTGCGGGGCATCGTCCTGCAGCCCCGCTGGTGGGACCTTCGGGGGACGGGGAGGCGACGGGTGGTGACCGAGGAAAATGCAGGTGAGGGTGGTTTCTCTGAGGTCGTGGTGTCGGACTTGACAGGTGTGGCTGGGCACCCGTAAATTAAGGCCAGTTCCCCAGGGATGGCTTGTCCCCCCCCTAAGTCCATCCCACCAAACGGGGAACAAGGCCCCATCCTCTTCGGAGGACAGCGTGGCCGGGACCCGCGATAACCCCCCCCTTCGCGGGTCCTTTTTAATGCCTTGATGAGCCCGGCCCGTGCCGGCGGCGGGTGGGGTCGGACCCGCCGGGTGCTTCCGTGTGACGTCCCCGGTATCATGGGCGTGATTGTCTGAACGACCGTCTACCCCACCGTCTTTCGAGGAGTGCCCGGAGCCCATGGCCGCAAGTAACATCGAGACCGTCGTCAACCTCTGCAAGCGCAGGGGACTGGTGTTCCCTGCAGGTGAGATCTACGGCGGTACGCGCTCCGCCTGGGACTACGGTCCCCTGGGCGTGGAGCTCAAGGAGAACATCAAGCGCCAGTGGTGGCGTCACATGGTGACCTCCCGTAAGGACGTCGTCGGTGTCGACACCTCCATCATCCAGCCCACGCAGGTGTGGGAGGCGTCCGGCCACGTGGAGGTGTTCTCCGACCCGTTGGTGGAGTCGCTGTACACCCACAAGCGCTACCGTGCCGACCACCTCCTGGAGGCCTACGAGGAGAAGCACGGCCACGAGGCCCCCAACGGCCTGGCGGACATCAACGACCCGGTCACCGGCCAGCCCGGAAAGTGGACCGAGCCGCGGGAGTTCTCCGGCCTGCTCAAGACCTACCTGGGCCCGGTGGACGACAAGGAGGGCCTGCACTACCTGCGTCCGGAGACCGCCCAGGGCATCTTCATCAACTTCAAGAACGTGATGGGTGCGTCCCGTCAGAAGCCGCCCTTCGGTATCGCGAACACCGGCAAGTCGTTCCGTAACGAGATCACGCCGGGCAACTTCATCTTCCGTACCCGCGAGTTCGAGCAGATGGAGATGGAGTTCTTCGTCAAGCCGGGCGAGGACGAGGAATGGCACCAGACCTGGATCGACGACCGGTTCAACTGGTACGTCAACCTGGGAATCGACCCGGAGAACCTGCGTCTGTTCGAGCACCCGAAGGAGAAGCTGTCCCACTACTCCAAGCGCACGGTGGACGTGGAGTACGCCTTCAACTTCGCCGGTTCGAAGTGGGGCGAGCTCGAGGGTGTCGCCAACCGTACGGACTACGACCTGAAGACCCACGCCGAGCACTCCGGTGAGGACCTCAGCTTCTTCGACCAGGAGTCGGGCGAGCGGTGGATCCCGTACTGCATCGAGCCGGCCGCCGGCCTGGGTCGTGCGATGATGGCCTTCCTCGTCGACGCCTACTTCGAGGACGAGGCGCCGAACACGAAGGGCGGCGTCGACAAGCGCACCGTCCTGCGTCTGGACCGTCGTCTGGCGCCGGTGAAGGTCGCCGTCCTGCCGCTGTCGAAGAAGGAGACGCTGACCCCGACGGCCGAGAAGGTCGCCGAGGAGCTGCGTGGCCTGTGGAACGTCGACTACGACGTCTCCGGTGCCATCGGGCGTCGTTACCGTCGTCAGGACGAGATCGGCACGCCGTTCTGCGTCACCGTCGACTTCGACTCCCTGGAGGACAACGCGGTCACCGTGCGCGAGCGCGACACCATGTCCCAGGAGCGTGTCAGCATGGACAAGCTGCAGGGATACCTCGCCGAGCGTCTCGCCGGCTGCTAGACGGAGGACGGATCCCCTTATGCCGAACCCTGACATCCGCTGGACGGTCCCGTCCGACGGACACACCTTCCCGATCTACGCCGGGCTACCCAGCGACATGGACCGGGTCGGTGAGTATTCCGTGGAGCGCGACGTCGCGTCGATCCGCTTCGGTGGCGACACCTGGCAGCTCGAGGCGGACGAGGGGCCGCGGATGACGGCGACGACGGGTGAGGACACCGGCTCGCAGGTGTTCACCGCCGTGGGGGACGCCAAGACCTTCGGCGCGTCCAAGAACGTCAGCTGCGTCGCCGACCGGCACCGTGTGCTGATCCACGCGGAGTCGAAGAAGGACTTCGTGCTGTTCAAGGCGCCGGAGGATCCGGACGAGCCGCTGGACCTGTCGAATGCGAGGAAGATCGGCCAGTTCAGCTCGGAGAACGGCGGGCTGAAGAACGTGCACGTCTCCTTCGTGGGGTCGGGCAAGAAGCTCCCGTTGGACGTGCAGGTGTTCCTGTCGTGGGTCGCACGGCACGCGATGGAGACCCGGGTGCTGTCCACTACCTGGCGGCTGTCGATCTTCCTGATCGTGCTGATCCCGTTCCTGGTGCTCTACTTCCTCGGGTTCCTCTGAGGTCCTAGCCGACGTCCGTTCTAGCGGACGACACGAAACCGGGCGCAGACCAGCGCCCGGTTTCTCATTGTCTCCACGAGCTCCAGGTCGAGGCGACGGGGGAGCAGGGGAGCGCCGGACCCGAGGGTGACGGGGGCGTACTGGATCCACACCTCGTCGAGGAGACCGGCGTCGGCGAACTGTCCGGCGACATCCCCGCCCCCCACGATCCACAGGTCCTTGTCACCGGCGGCGGACGTCATCGCCGCGTGCACCTCGGCCACCGGATCCTGGGTGAACCGGATGTCCGCGTTCTCGACGCCGGGGAGGTCACGGTGGGTGAAGACCCAGGTCGGCGCACTGTACGGCCAGTCGTCGGCGTTGGCCAGCAGCCATTCGTAGGTGGTGGCGCCCATGGCGAGCGCGCCGATCCCCTCGGTGAACTGCTCGGGGGACATCGGCCCGTCCCAGTCGAAGTCCTGGGACGTCAGCCAGTCCAGTGAGTGGTCGGCGGTGGCCATGAACCCGTCGAGACTGGACGCGGTGAAGTAGTGGGTGGTCATGGAGCCGAGGGTAGTCGGGTACCTCGGTGGGCCTCGAACATGGAGAAACCCAGGCCTCTGATCCCTTCCGGGGAACCTGTGACCTGGGTTGGGGGGGGGGATGTGGCGCGTCAGATACCGAAGGAGTCGCCGCCTCCACCGAAGCCACCGCCCCCGCCACCGAAGCCACCGCCTCCACCACCGAAGCCTCCGCCGAATCCACCGTTGCCGCTCAGCAGTGAACCGAGCACGACGCCGGCGACGAGGTTTCCGCCTCCGCCACCACCGCGGCCGTAGTAGTTGTTGCGGCGGTTGTACTCCTCGATGTCACGACGGGCCAGCTGGGAGGCCTGGCGGGCCAGGGCATTGGCCTGTTGAGCCGCAGTGAAGGCGGCGCGGGGCTTGGTGTCGCGCTGCTGGTGTGCGGCGTCCAGGGCCTGACCGGCCGACTGTGCGGCCGACCGGGCCTCCACGCCGATCATGCGGCCACGGGTGTGGATGGTGTCCTCGACGGCGCGCAGGTGGTTGGTGGCGTCGGCGATGGTGCGGTCCACCATCCCGAGGGTGCGCTGGTAGTTGTTCTCCGCCCCGCGGGCCTCGTCGAGCTGGATGTCGAGTTCACCGTCGGCGTCCAGCAGCTCGGAGTAGGTGCCCAGCGGATCCTTGTCGCCCTTCTCACGTGCCGCGGCGAGCGCGGTCTTCGCCCGCTCCACCGCCTTGCCCAGTTCCGCGCGGTCGATCTCGGCGTTACTCGCGGCCAGGTGTGTGGCCTCCGTGATCTCCTCGTCGACCTCCTGGATGAGCGAGTCGAGGCTGGCCTGCGCCTCGTGCAGCTGGGATTCGGCGTGCTCCACGGCGGAGAGCTGACTGTCTGCCTGCTTGATCGCCAGGTGTGCGGAACCGGCGGCGTCGATGAGCTCGCCCTGCTGGCCGGCAGGCAGGTTCAGCAGTTCACGGGCACGGGTGATCGCCTGCTCGGCCTCGGAGATCTCGGCCTCGGCGATGTCGGGGTTGTCTGCCACGGACTCGAGCAGCTCCGGGTCGACCTTGCTGGACAGGGACTCCAGGATCTCCCTGGACCGCGGGATCCGCGAGCGCAGCTCCACGGTCTGCTGGAAGAACTTCTCGACGATCTCGGGGGCGTCGATCAGCTTCTCGCGCAGGGTGGCGAAGCGCTCGGCCTGTTCGTCGAGGTTCTCGTCGGCGGTGCCGCAGGAGGAGATGATGTCGATCAGCTGCGCACGTTCCTCGTGCTCGCCGCTGAACAGCCCGTTCTGCAGCCGCTGGTGGGTGTCGTAGGCGCGTGCGAGCGCCTTCTTCGACACCTCCAGGGCCTTGCGTAGGTCGCGGGTTCGCTCTTCACCGAACTCCGCCTCAGCGGTGTCGAGCTCCTGGTGACCCTTGCGGATCGACTCGTCGGTGCTGTGCAGTTCCTCGCTGGCCAGCGTGCGCAGGACGTGGGTGGGCTGCTGGGACAGGTCGTCGGTGTTGTCGGGGGTGATCGTACGGGCGGACTCCAGCTGCTCGGCCTCGTTCTCGTGCTTCTTCTTGCGCGAGTACCAGACAGCGCCGCCGGCACCGCCGACCACGACCACGGCCGCAGCGCCGCCCCAGGCGTAGGTGGAGGCCGGGGTGACGTCGGCGAGAACGTCGGCGACGGCCTGACCACCTGCCGCCCAGTTTCCACCTCCCATGTTGTCTCTGATCGTCGAGTTCACGTCCTCGGTGACGCTGTTGGGCACGCTTTCGCCAGGAACCGTGCTGATTCCTCCCGTTGAGGTGTCAACGACGATGACCAGTCCGTTGTTGATCTGGAGTTCTGACTGCAGTTGGTTCGCCAGGGAATCTCGGTCCTCGACGCCGTCGAGGTACACCAGGTACCCCTTCACCCCGGTCTCGGACGGCCCGTCGGCGAGGGTCTCCTCGATGGAGCTGCGCTCGGAGTCGGAGAGCACGCCTGCCTGGTCCACGACCTGGGAGTCCAGGGTGATGTCGGTGGAGGCGTCGGATTCCGTGGCGGTGCCCTGCGCGAGCACGGTCGTCGCAGCGTCCTGTGCCACGTTCTGGGCCACGTCCTTTGCAGGTGCCGCGGCGGCGGAACCGGCCCCCAGCCCCAGTCCCAGACCGGCCCCTGCCATCCCCGCGACGGCGACCGAGGCGGCGAAGCGCCGGAGTCGGACGGAGGGGGAGGGCCGGGAAAGATTCCGGGAGTGATTCGCAGCATACATGCATCCCACAATAACGAAATCCGCGAACTCGGGTGCGTAGTCTTAGGCCCATGAACGGCAGAACCTTGGGCAGCACCGCAGGACGTACCGCCGGTGCGGGCATACGTGGACTGATCTACATGGTCGTCGGCACGGTCGTCATCGCCATCGTCCTCACGCTCGCCACGGCGGCGCACGTCTGGGCGTACGCCCGGCAGGACGACCGGACGCAGGCGGACACGATCCTCGTCCTCGGCGCGGCACAGTACAACGGCACCCCGTCGCAGTGGTTCGCCGCCCGTCTCGACCACGCCGTGGACCTCTACGAGGAGGGGGTGTCGGCGCACATCACCACCATCGGTGGCAAGCTCGAGGGCGACGTGTACACCGAGGCCGAGGCCGGCGCGGACTACCTGCGAGAGCAGGGCGTGCCGGACGAGGCGATCACCGAGATCAACGAGGGGGCCGACACCCTCGGCTCGGCCGAGGCCTTCGCCCCGGTCGCCGAGGAGAACGGGTGGGACCGCGTGCTGGTCGTCACCGACCCGAACCATTCGCTGCGCGCCACGAGCATGGTCGGCGACCAGGGTGTCGACGCCCACGCCTCGCCGACCAGGCAGGGGCCGGCGGTGTCGAGCCGCAAGGAACAGCTGGACGCGATCATCCACGAGACCGGTGGGCTGATGTACTACCGGGCGACCGAGGAAGGCGGCGGTGACTACACCGTCGACGAAGACTGACGAAGACTGACCACCACTGAGAAGAGGGAGCAGGACCACCGTGCAACGATACGGCTACACCGCCCATGACCTGGACCGGATCATCGGGGTGCCGGGCAAGTCGCTCGGTGTCGACGGCGCGGTGCCCGACGCCCGCGACGACTTCGACCGCGACCGTGCGCGCGTGCTGCACAGTGCGGCGCTGCGGCGTCTAGCGGACAAGACGCAGGTCGTGGGGCCCGGCTCCGGCGACACCCCGCGCACGCGGCTCACACACTCCCTCGAGGTCGGCCAGATCTCCCGCGGCATCGGCAAGACCCTGGGCGTGGACCCGGACCTCGCCGACCTCGCGGGGCTGACGCACGACATCGGCCACCCGCCGTACGGGCACAACGGCGAGCGAGCACTCGACGAGGCCGCGGCGTCCTGCGGCGGTTTCGAGGGCAACGCGCAGACCCTGCGCATCCTCGTGCGCCTGGAGCCGAAGACCGTCGGGCCGGACGGACGCAGCTACGGGCTGAACCTCACGCGCGCGTCGCTGGACGCCGCCTGCAAGTACCCGTGGGGGCCGACGGCGCCCGACGGGACGCGGCGTCGCAAGTACTCCTGCTACACCGACGACCTGGAGGTGCTGTCCTGGATCCGTGAGGGCGCCCCGGAGGGACGCAAGTGCCTCGAGGCCCAGATCATGGACTGGGCCGACGACGTCGCTTACTCGGTGCACGACGTGGAGGACGGCATCGTCTCCGGGCGCATCAGCATGAACGTGCTGTGGGACCTCGTGGAACTCGCCGCCCTGGCGGAGAAGGGTGCGCGCGCCTTCGGCGGCGACCCCGAGGAGCTGCTGGACGCCGCGGACCGCCTGCGTCGCATGCCGCCGATCGCGCGCGCCGCGGACTTCCACGGCACCCTCCAGGACCTCGCCGCGCTCAAGGGCCTGACCAGTGAGCTGGTCAGCCGTTTCGTTACCGCGGCGGTGACCGCCACCCGGCAGGCCCACCTGTCGGACGGCGCCGGTGATCACCGTGTCCCGCTGGGGCGCTACGCCGCCGACCTGGCGATCCCTGCGGAGGTCAAGGCCGAGGTCGTGCTGCTGAAGTCCCTGGCGGTGCTCTACGTCATGGACGAGGGACGCCACCTGGCAGACCAGGAGCGCCAGCGCGACCGCATCTTCCGCGTCACCAACTACCTCACGCAGGGCGCGCCGGGCAGCCTGGACCTGCTGTTCCGTCCCTGGTGGGAGGCCGCCGCGACGGACGCCGACCGCCTGCGGGTGGTCATCGACCAGGTCGCCTCACTGACCGAGGCGCGTCTGGAACGGCTGGACCGGTCGGCCTCGGCGATCAGCGCCGCCTGGGGTTAAGTACCGAGTCAGTCCTCGGCGTCGGGGATGGCGCAGAAGCTCTCGTAGTGGTCGGCGGTGTAGTACCAGACGTCCGGGTCGGTGTCCGTCCCACCGCCGACGACGATGCGCCTCGCCCCACGGTGGTCCAGGCCGGGGGTGGTGACGGTGTACTCGCGGTAGTAGTCGCCGGACTCCTCGGGCAGCACGCCCTCGTAGTTGCCGAAATGCTTGCCGTCGTGGTCGGGGTGGGCGAAGGTGCCGTCGCCGAGGATGGAGTCGATGACCTCGTCGGCGTCCTCGGGCAGCGAGGCCACCGCGCAGGTGTCGGCCTCGCTGCCGGAGCTGCCGGAGCTGTTGTCGCTGCTGTTGTCGTCGGTGACGGCGTCGATGCCGAGGTAGCCGGCGACGAGGACGATCGCGGCGCCGGCGAGACCGCCGAGGACTTTGTTGTTCGGTGTAGCCACGGTGGTCAGTAGACCACACCGGACCACATCCGGTGTATGTGCGGCGGGTTTGGCGCGGGTGGCTATCATGGTCGCATGGCACGAGGGCGGATTCCGGACACCGACATCGCCGCGATCAGGGAGCAGACCCCGATCGAGGAGGTGGTGGGCGAGTACGTCCAGCTCACCCCGGGTGGTGTGGACTCGATGAAGGGGCTCAGCCCGTTCAAGGACGAGAAGACACCGTCCTTCCACGTCCGCCCGAACAAGGGCTACTTCCACTGCTTCGCCACCGGCGAGGGCGGCGACGTCTTCAGCTTCCTGATGAAGATGGAGCACGTCACCTTCCCGGAGGCCGTGGAGCAGTGCGCCGAGCGCATCGGCTTCCGCATCAATTACGAGGGCGGTGGCCCGGTGAACCGGGTCGAGCCGGGGACCCGGCAGCGTCTGGTGGCGGCGAACCGCGCCGCCCACGAGTTCTACATGGAGCGGTTCAAGGATCAGGAGGACGCCGGGGCGGAGACCGCGCGGGCGTTCCTGCGCGACCGTGGGTTCGACGGGGAGATCGTGGACACCTTCGGCTGCGGGTACGCCCCCGCCGGGTGGGACACGCTCACCAAGCACCTGCTGCGCCGCGGTTTCGAGTTCAAGGAGCTGGAGGACGCCGGCCTGAGCCGGATGGGCAACCGTGGCCCGATCGACCGCTTCCACCGTCGGCTGCTGTGGCCGATCCGTTCGGTGGCCGGCGACGTGATCGGTTTCGGCGCGCGCAAGCTCTTCGAGGACGACAACCTCGGCAAGTACATGAACACCCCCGAGACACTGCTGTACAAGAAGTCGAAGGTGCTCTTCGGCATCGACCTGGCGAAGAAGTCCATCGCCTCGGACCACCAGGCCGTGGTGGTGGAGGGCTACACCGACGTGATGGCGATGCACGCCGCGGGCGTGCCGACCGCCGTCGCCGCCTGCGGTACGGCCTTCGGCGAGGACCACCTGCAGATGCTGCGTCGTTTCATGGTGGACGACCAGTTCTTCCGCGGCGAGATCATCTACACCTTCGACGGTGACGAGGCCGGGCAGAAGGCCGCGTTGCGTGCCTTCGAGGGCGACCAGAAGTTCACCGGACGCAGCTACGTCTCCGTCGCGCCGGACGGCATGGACCCCTGCGACGTGCGCATGGAGAAGGGTGATGCGGCGGTGCGGGAGATCGTCGCCGACCGGATCCCCATGTTCGAGTTCGTCATCCGCACGGTGATCCGCGGCTACGACACCCACCACATCGACGGCCGCGTGGAGGCGATGCGCCGGATCGTCCCGGTGCTCGCCGGCATCCGGGACGATGCCCTGCGTGACGAGTACGCCCGCCAGGCCGCCGGCTGGCTGAGCTGGCCGGACCCCACCGAGGTCGTCAGCCAGGTGCGTGCGGAGGCAGCGAAGGGACGCCGCGGCAGCCAGGGCCCGGAGCTCAAGGAGGGCGTGGCGCGTCTGGCACGCCGCTCAGCCGAGGCGGAGAAGGCCGGGGCGGCCGCCGGGTCGAACGTGACCTCGATGCTGAGCCGTCCGGACCCGTCGGACATGTACCTGGAGCCCGCGCGCGAGGTGCTCAAGCTGATGCTGCAGGAGCCGGAGATGGTGGGTTCGGACGCCGACGGACTGCTGCCGGACTCCTTCGAGCACCCCACCTACGTGGCCGTGGCCTCGGCGCTCGCCGCCGCCGGCGGGGTCGGCTCGGTGGGCGAGGGGGGACGCCACGCCGCCGGTGCCGACTGGATCGACGCGGTCACCTCCGCCACCGACGACGTGATGTGCCGCGCGGTGATCAGCGAGCTGGCCGTGGAGGTGCCGCGGTGCGAGCGCGACCGGCTGCAGTTCTACGCCGGTGCGGTGGTCGCCCGGATGGAGGAGCGCTGGGTCGGCATGGAGATCGCCGAGCTGAAGTCACGGATGCAGCGCATGCGTCCGGACCAGGGCGGGGCGAAGAAGCAGGAGTACAACAACACCTTCGCCGACCTCATGGCGTTGGAGAAGTACCGGCGCACCCTGCAGGAGCAGGCGCAGAGCTACGGCGACCTGCGCGGTTAGGCCTGTCGGCGGGCGAACCTGCCCGCCCGTCCGGTGGAGGCGGCACCCGAGCCGTCCTGCTCACTGACGGGGCGGCCCTTGGCGTCGCGCATGCGCGGCTGCTCGGCCTCCACGAAGATGTCCTCCTCGTACTCGGCGGCGTCGTTCTCGAGGACGTCCAGCTCGTCGATCCCGTTTGTGCCGTTGACTCCGCGCACGTCGCGGAGCTCGCGCATGCGCGGCTCCGGGTCGATCCGGTCGGCCAGGGCCTTGCGACCGGCCTGGACGGCGCGACGCGTTGCCGGGGAGTTGACCGCAGCCTCGTAGCCGCGCCGGATCTGCTCGTAGCGGCGGCGTCCGGCCTTGGTGCCGAAGACGTATCCGGCGGCGGCTCCGATGACCAGCTGGATCATGAAAATTCTCTCCTGGTGCGTACTGGGGGCAGGACGGGCAAGGTGACGTTCGACCCCCACCCTACCCCGAGGACCTCACGCGACCGCGGGGAATCATCCGTATCCTCGTGGGCACCATAAAGTCACGGACATGAGGAGAGCAGCCAAGTGAGTACAACGGTCAAGGGAGTCATCGCACGCGGCAAGGGCGCCGAGGTGGAGCTGGTGGATGTGGTCGTCCCGGACCCCGGTGCCAACGACGTGGTCGTACGCGTGCAGTCCTGCGGGGTCTGCCACACCGACCTGGCCTACCGCGACGGCGGGATCAGCGACGACTACCCGTTCCTGCTCGGCCACGAGGCCGCCGGTGTCGTGGAGACCGTCGGTGAGGACGTCACCCACGTCGCCGAGGGCGACTTCGTGGTGCTGAACTGGCGCGCGGTGTGCGGGGAGTGCCGGGCGTGCAAGAAGGGTGAGCCGAAGTACTGCTTCGACACCTTCAACGCCTCGCGGAAGATGACCCTGGCCGACGGCACGGAGCTGGAGCCGGCGCTGGGCATCGGCGCGTTCGCGGAGAAGACCCTGGTCTACGAGGGCCAGTGCACGAAGGTCAACCCGCAGGCCGACCCCTCGGCCGTGGGGCTGCTGGGCTGCGGTGTGATGGCCGGGCTGGGTGCCGCGGTCAACACCGGTGAGATCAAGCGTGGCGAGACCGTGGCCGTCATCGGTGCCGGTGGTGTCGGCATGGCCGCGATCGCCGGGGCGAAGCTCGCCGGGGCGACGACGATCATCGCCGTGGACCTGTCGGAGGCGAAGCTGGAGCGGGCCCTGACGTTCGGTGCGACGCACACGGTCAACCCGTCCGACCTGTCCGGCGAGGGCACCGGGGAGGACCAGCCGGTGGTACAGGCCGTCCAGGAGATCCTCGGCGGGGTCGGTGCGGACGTCGTGGTCGACGCGGTCGGTCTGCCGGCGACGTTCACCCAGGCCTTCTACATGCGTGACCTCGCCGGACGTGTGGTGCTGGTCGGTGTGCCGACCCCGGAGATGACCCTGGAGCTGCCGTTCCTGGACGTGTTCGCCCGTGGTGGGGCGGTGAAGTCCTCCTGGTACGGCGACTGCCTGCCGGAGCGGGACTTCCCGATGTACACGGAGCTGTACCTGCAGGACCGTTTCCCGCTGGGCGACTTCGTCGACGATCGGGTGGGCATCAACGACGTCGAGGCGGCGTTCGAGAAGATGAAGCAGGGTTCGGTGCTGCGTTCGGTGGTGGAGCTGTGAACGCGCAGGGATCGACCGGGGTTTCGGGCAGCTCGGGTACCGGGCTGCGCATCGACCGGGTGGTGACCCACGGGGTCTTCGCCCTGGACGGCGGTGAGTGGGAGGTCGACAACAACATCTGGGTCATCGGTGACGATGACGAGGTGGTCGTCGTCGACGCCGCCCATGACGCCGACGCGATCGTCGACGCGGTCGGGGACAGGACGGTGCGTGGGGTGATCTGCACGCACGCGCACAACGACCACGTGACGGTGGCCCCGGAGCTGGCGGAGCGTCTGGACACGCAGATCCACGTGCACCCGGGTGACCAGATGCTGTGGAACCAGACCCACCCTGGTGTGGGGCACGAGGACCTGGCGGACGGTCAGGTCTTCGACGTGGCCGGGACCCGGCTGCGGGTGATCAACACGCCGGGGCATTCGCCGGGGTCGTGCTGCCTGTACCTGCCGGAGGCGAAGGTGCTGCTCAGCGGCGACACGATGTTCGCCGGTGGTCCCGGGGCCACGGGGCGTTCGTTCAGTGACTTCGACACGATCGTCGAGTCGTTGCGGTCGAAGGTGTTGACGTTGCCGGGGGAGACCGAGGTGTACACCGGTCACGGTGACGCGACGTCGATCGGTGACGAGGCACCGCACCTGGAGGAGTGGATCGCCCGCGGCTATTGATCCGCATACCCTGCAGGGGTATTGTCGGGGGTGAAAGAAATATTTGGATGAAGGAGTGGGACGTGCCTGAGAACCTGTTGACCGACGACGCTGTGGTCGGTGCTGACGCCGGCGCCGGTACTGACGCCGACAAGGGCGGCTGCGGCTGCGGCACCCACACCTCCGGTAGCGCCGGCGACGGGGTGGATGAGCAGGACGGTGTGCACGGCTACAGTGCGGACAAGAAGCGCTACCTCGCCCGGTTGAAGCGGATCGAGGGGCAGGTCCGTGGCCTGCACCGCATGGTGGACGAGGACACGTACTGCATCGACGTCCTCACCCAGGTGTCGGCGGTGCAGTCGGCGCTCAAAGGTGTTGCCCTGGCCCTGCTGGACGACCACATGCAGCACTGCGTGCTGCACGCGGCACAGCAGGGGGAGGACGAGGCGTTGGAGAAGCTCGACGAGGTCTCCGCGGCCGTCGGGCGGCTGTTGAAGTAGGGGAGGGCTGGTGCGGAGTACTTCGGTATTCTCATTGACTGAGAGGCCCCGGGAGACGTGAACCTGGCGTCCCTCCAAGGCAAGAGGAACCCCCGGTCGGTGGCGACCGGGGGTTCTGCTTTTTGTGGGGCCAGCGGGGGGCCAACCCATTACACCATTAATGCAGGTAAATGAGGGTGACTTCCGTGGGAAACGTGTCCTAGTGGGAGATACGTGGGAAGTGGGCGGCGCTACCCCCGCCTATCTTGCCCCTCTGGCACCATTCCACGGCCCATCGAACACACCCATGACGAACAGGTCCCGGCGCACCGGGTGACCAGGATAGATGAGTTAATCGTCCGTCATCTCTGTGTACCGGGCGAAGAGGATCTCCAGGCGTTGACGCTCAGTCGTGAGCTTCCGGTCCGCCCCGAACGCCTTATCGACCTCCCGGTCGAGCTTGTCGTGGGCCTTGACGAGCGCGGGGTCCATGGCAAGGGGATTGTAGGCGTCGGCGAGACTGCGCTCGGGGTGCAGCGCTCGGGCATCGACGACGCCCTGGCCGGCCTTGATGAGCGCAGCGCGGGCCTTCTCGTCGAGCTCGGGAACGGGGAACGTGTACCAGGTGAGGGTCGAACCGAACCGCAGCCGGGACTCCAGCCTTCCGCCGACGGCCTTTTGCCAGGTGATGAACATCGACGACGACATCAGGGCGAACTGGTCTCCTCCGGGATCTGGCAGCGTGAAATTGGCATCTCCGGCGATGACCTCTGGGCCGAAACGCTCGACAGTGAAGTAGCGCCTGGTCTCGCTGACGTGGCGCGGAATGCAGAGGAAGCTCACGTCTTGTTTGGCGCGTTGGCGGAACAGGTGGGGGAACTGTGCGAACTCTCGGGTCGTCGCAGCCTTAGACTTTGCGCGGAAGTCCCTGACCGCCTCAACTCTGCTCTTGAGGATTGTTGATCGGTTGAGGTCTGCGGGGTCCATACCGTCGAGCCACAGACACCACCGGTCTGTTCCGTGCAGTAGTTCTTTGGCCCCGAGGTAGCGGTGTAGGTACTTTGCGGCAACCGGGTCTGCGGAAACCTCAGCGTAGTCCTCGGGCTCAACGATGAAGTTTCCGTCGTCAGTAGGCATCGACCCACGCAATGACTGGTGGACTTCGCCAGATATTGGCTTGGAAGCCTTCTCGACCAGGACATTGGGTCCGTCGACCAGGTAGGCGTTGATCGCTGTATCCACGGAGACAGAGACGGGATCACCCTTCACATCCGGGTAGTCCCAGAGGACAGGTCGGGGGTCGTTCTGTCGGTCGAAGCCGACAATCACGCAGTGCACCGCGGCTTTTCCTGGGGCATCCGAGTTCCACGCGAAGGTGCGGTGGGCGAAGCGGATACGCCAACCAGCAGCAAAGATCGGGACAAACAGGCGGGGGACCTGGTCGCCCTGGGTGATCGAGTTGGTGGTCACGTAGGCGAATGCGCCGGTCCGGTCGGCGAGGAGGTCGAGAGTCTTGGCGTGCCAGCCGGTGACGTAGTCCATCCGGGAGATCTGGGTGTCGGCTCCCCAGACTTCCTGGAGCTCTGCGAGCTGTTCTTTGGTCCGACCGTCCCCACGGAATGGGGGGTTGCCGAAGACGTAGGTCGCCCCAGTGGTGCGGGGGATCTCGTACTCCCATCCGATCTGCAGTGCGTTGCCGTGGCGGATGTGGGCAGTGATCGTGATCGGCAGACGATCCGGCGCATCACCAACAGCGGCGGCCAGCGCCCGGTTGGCCTGGTGGTCGACGAGGAACATCGCCGTCTCAGCGATCTTCGCCGGCCACCAGTTCAGCTCGAAGCCGTGGAACTGGCCGATGTTCATCCGCTGGTCCAGCGACACGTCCATCGACGCTGTCTGTTGCCCTTCCTTGGCACGCAGCGCGACGATGATGTCGGTCTCGACGGCGCGTAGTTCCCGGTAGGCGACGACGAGGAAGTTGCCGCAACCGCACGCCGGGTCGAGGAACACCATCTGTGCCAACGAGTCCCGGAACTCCCGTAGGGCTTTGACGGTGGTGGACTTGTTGTGGACCAGCCGGTTGGCCTTGTCGCGCAGTTCGTCGAGGAACAGCGGTTCGATGACCTTCAGGATGTTGGTCTCGGTGGTGTAGTGCTCCCCATCGCCCCGGCGGGCCTCCTTCGACTTCACCAGCTGGAACATCGAGCCGAACACGGCCGGGGAGATCCGCGTCCAGTGGAACCGGCAGGCGTCCAACAGCGCGTCGCGCATCTCGTCGTCGAAGAAGTCCTGCGGCCACTGGTCGGCGAACAGGGAGCCGTTGACGTAGGGGAACTTCGCCATCTCCTCGGGTACCCGCCGCCGTCGGTTCTCGGGGGTGTTGAGGACCTGGAACAGGGCGTTGAGACGCGAGCCGAGAGTCTCGCCTGTGGTGTCGTAGAGGACGAAGCGGTAGAACAGGTCCTCCTCCCACAGTCCGGCGTCATCGCCGTAGAGCAGGAACAGCACGCGGGTGAGGAACACCGAGGTCTTCTGGACCTGCCAGTCCTCTTCCTCGGGGTCGGTGGGGGCGTCGTCACCGACAGCCTCGTCAGCATCGGCGTCGCCGAGCATGGCGGTGTAGAGGTTCGCCATGAGCTTCGAGGCGTGGATCGAGGCTTCCTCCTCCTCGGCCTTAGTGACGGTCTCCTGGCCGGCAAGGAAGATCAGTTGATCGACGTGATCGGTGATCTCGTCGATGGTGAAGGCGACCGTCCAGCCGTCATCGCCGAGCTTGGTGACCCGGAGGTTCTCGAAATCGGCGACGATGGCGTAGCGGGGCCACTCGTGCTGGCCGATGGAACCACCGGCGAGGTAGTCAAGGGCCTGTTGTTCGGCAGCGTCGAGATCTTTGCCCAGGGACTTTGCCTCACCGATGACCACGCCGGACCAGAACAGGTCGATGTAACCGGTGTTGCCGGTCGAAGCGCGGGTGGCGTCACGCTCAAACAGCCTGATGCGCTCGGGGATCACGCCGAAACAGCGCAGCAAGTCCGACCAGAACTGTTGGGCGTGGGACTTCTCGGTGTGCTTGGCCCCGGTGACACGCCAGTCGTTGATGATGGCGCGCCAGTCGGTGGCGAAGCTGTCGAGGTTGCGTCTAACGGTGCCACGGTCGAGTTGGGTGGGGGAGGAAGCAGTCACAGGTAGAAAACTATCCCATGACACGGCTCCGGGGGGACCATGACACCCACGGGCTCGTTGGACCTCCCTCGACATGTTCTAACTTGATGGTCAGCTACCGTCCGTGGGCTATCTGTTCCTATGAAAGTTCTTCGCGATCTGCTCGATCGTCACTCCGGGCTCACGGTTTCTCGCGACGCGCACGACATCGTCGCGGAACTCCTGGGGATAGGGCTTGGTCATGACGATCATCCTTCCAGGCCGGCCTTCCCAGGCAAGCCAGATCAGATGTCACCTATCCATGCAGCAGACCCGAGGTGATCGTTCCCCACCCGCATACGCCGTACCGGTCCATGTCGTTGGGCATCGGGATGCTGCACCCCGTCGGCAGTACCTCGTTGATGTCCGTAGCAAGGACGCGCCACGCTTCCACATCGTCGGCGACAGTGGCACGGACCTCGGCCCATCGGCCCGCACGGGTCATGGCGGCGTCGGCGGCGTCCTGCACGGAGGTTATGCGGCGGGTGAGGTCCGCGGCAGCAGTATCGGCGGAGGGATGCCGCGCCGGGGAACCCACGGGACCGTTGACGATGTACTCGGTGGTGCCGTCGTTGCGGTCCGCGGAGGTGCGGAGGGTGATGCCGGAGTACGCGGCTTCACGAACAAGGGCGGTCAGGTCAGTTGTCGTCGTCATGGGTGGTTCCTTCCATTGAGGTGATGCGCCGGAGGGCGCGGGTTACTTCTTCCAGACAGAGTGCCTGTACGGCGTAGGGGGCGGCGAGGATGTCCGCGAAGGTGTCGGCGAGGTCCGCGGCAGCGGCACGCATACGCGCGGTGGGCGCTCCCTCGGCGAGGACGGCACGGAGGTAGTCGAGGTGCTGCATCTCCGTGGTGGCGTCATGGTGCTTCGGAGGGTTCACGGGGCATCGCTCTCTGTCAGCAGGGCCGTGCCGTGCTCCCGGGCGAACTTCTCGTTGAGGGCGTCCACCAACTGTCGGGTGAGGTCCTGTTCCTGTTGGCTCACGTTGACGTTGTAGTGCGCGGGCCGGTCGGCACCGTGCAGTTTCCGCCGTGATTCGGAGATGCGGAGCAGCACGGCCAACGAGTGCGGGTCACCGTCGAGCGCGGAGGGCAGTGCCGCCTGTCGGATGAGCATCAGGTGTGCGTCCTCCTCGGCGCGGAGATCGGCAACGTTGCGTGCTTCCACGCGGTCGAGGGTCCGGGACACGGCAACTCGGGCGGCGTCCGGGGTGGGGTACCCGGCGCGCCGGGCGACCTCGGCCCACGACAGCCCATGGGTGCGGAGCGTGACCGCCTGAGTCGCCTTCTCCCGCGCTTCGATGCGCCCTGGCGAGTTCCGGGCGGGGTCGCGTTTCTGATTCGTCACAGGTCCTCCCGGAGTGTGTAGCGTCCATCGGTTTCGGTGACTCTGCCGTCGGCGGTGAGTCGGTCGAGGATATCGGGGACTAGAGAGCCATCGCCGGTCTTGTCTCTGATCACCTTCATGAGGTGTCCGAGGGTCTGCCCGAAGGTGGGGGACAGTGCGGCGAGGACAGCGGCAGAGGTCCCGTCGTCCGGTTCGGTGGGGGTCCTAGGTGAACCGGTCAAACCGGTTGAGGCGGTCAGACCGGTCAGATTCACGACCGGTTCGACCGGCTGGACCACTCTGACCGGTTCCCCCGGGACCCCCGGTCTACCGGGGACCGGGATGCCGAACGAGGACATCGCGGAGACGAAAACCTGCAGGTAGTAACCCCTTCCGCCCCGCGACCGGTTACCGGTCAGTCGGGATGCGCGGATACCGAAGTGCGTCACCAACACCCGGCCCATGCCCTGTGGAGTCAGGGCACCGAGGTGAGACGCGGCACCCCACATGCCGGGCTGTCGTCGCTGTATCGCGTCGAGCAGTTCCCCGGTGGGGAAGAACGTCTCACCGTCGGGCCAGACCGCCGCGATGTCCCGGAGCAATTGCACATGCCGCGGTACCCGGGTGAGTCCGTCTTCCCGGTCCGCCTGCATGTCGGCGAGGTCCGCGGCAATGAGGTTCCGGCAGTGGTCGGGCCACGCACCCCCGGCGGCAAGCGCGACCTTGTACAGCGGCGCCCACCGCTCCCGGTTCCGCCCGGTGAGTCCGTCCGGGTACGTCGGGCGGTTGGTCCGCACCTCGTCCCGGACCTCGTCGGCCCACGCTTCGACCTGCTCCCGGAGCAGCGCCGCGTCATCTTCGATGTACTGCCAATCACTGTCGGAGACGGTGCCCTCATAGTCAGGGAGCAGAAGGACGCGGATGCACCGGCTTCGGGTGTCATCCGGCAGGTTCGGAGAGTTCCCCGCCATTGCCACAGGCCCGAAGGTGGACATCTCCACAGGCTCCCAGTTCTTCCCCTCCACCTGAACCAGCACGGGACGAGACGCACCTCGTCGGTACCCGGAGTTCAGCACGGCGAGCAGGTCACCCACCCCCTCGTTCTTCGGGTTGAGGGTGCGGTCAGCCTCGTCAACGAGGATGGTCCTCGGCCCGTTCTGCAGCAGTCGGGCGAGCAGCGACGGCGACGACAGGGACGCCGCCTGTACCGGGTGGTGACAGAGTCGCTGCAGATGGTCCAGCGTCGTCGTCTTCCCCGCTCCCGGTGCTGGGGAGTCCAGCAGTAGGCGCGGGGTGGTGTACGTCTCCGTGACGAGGTGGGTGTGTACCGCCCACAGGGTCAGGGTGTGCAGGTCACCGGTGTTCGCGGTCCGGATGTAGGTTCCCAGCCACTCGGTGACCGTATCGAGCAGGTGACTGCCCGCGGTCTGAATCTCGGTCATCGGTCTTCCCTCCCCTCGGCGTCGGAGATGTTCGGGACGAGTCCAGCGACCTCGGCGAGATCGAGGAGCAGGGGCGCATGCGAGTCCAGCAGCCGGGGGACGGCGCCAACATCACGACTGGCGGCGGCCTCACGGAGGGCATAGCCGTGGGAGTCCATCGCGCGCCACAGGCGCTCAAGGTTCACGGCCCGCCAGAGATCCGGGACGGCGAAGATATCGGCCGTGCCCGCCTGCATCCCGTCAATCGGGCCGGTGAGTGCGTCGGTGAGTTCCTGCATCGCGGCAGTGCCCCCACCGGCAGCCTGTACGCGAGCCATGACGGCTGCAGGCGCCATAGGCTGTTCCGGGTGCCCATCACGGACCTGCTCGGCGGCGTAGGCCAGCAGTTCGCGGAGAACGAGACGGCGATCATCGGAGTACAGGGCACGGATGCTCTGCCCGGCGCACAAGGTGACGATGTCGCCTGATCGTGCGTTGAGCAGGGCGCGGACGAGGGTCAGTTCCACGTATCGGGTGGTGGGCCTCGTGTTGGTATCCTGGGGGTGGTTGCTCCCCAGCACTTCGGCCCCGTCGTTTCCCCGCGGCGGGGTCTTCTCTGTGATCGTCACGGTTACTTCACCGCCGCCCACGGGTTGACCGGCTGCATCATCTCGTCAACGTCTGCAGCACGGACGCGGATGATGCGCCCGGAGCGGTAGGCGGGGAGGTTTCCCTCGGCGATGCGACGGCGGACCGTCTTGGAACTGACCCCCCATCGGTCAGCGGCTTCTTTCAAGGACAGGTATTCGGTGGTCGTCGTAGACAACGGTGCCTACTCTCTCGTGCCGGTGGCACGCTTGCGCCCTGCCACATCCTTTCGGGTGGCAGCGCGATTGAGAGCAGGTCTTCTGTCCCACGGCCCTATGTCCGCACGGCCAGTATGCCCTCCTATGGGCCTATCTGTCCACCGTCAGGGGGTGCGTCGGTCCAGCCCGGCGCGCAAAAGGTCCACGGCGACAGTTTCCTCGTTGAGCACCCACAGCACCCACGCGAGGCGGTCAGCACGGGCATCGAACAGGTGCCCCGTGGTGGCACGCTCCCTCTTCTCGTTGAGGGGGCGCATGTCGAACCGGTAGATGCCCTGCACCTCGTCGTACATCACCCACAGCATCGGCAGGCGCCGGGCGGTACGCTCCTCGGCGTCGTAGGTCACCACGGTGGGCCGGTCGCGCCGGGCTACGCGGTCACCTGCCCCTGCATCATTCCCCGGTTCGATCTGGTCGAGGCGCACCCGGATACCCGCCTTCTCGTCAACGAGGACACCCTCGTCATCGTCGTAGACCGGGACGAGTCGGAACACTGCCCGCACCTCGTCTCCGTCCGTGATCCTCACATACAAGGGCGGAGTGAACGGCACTGGCGGCGGGCCATCGAACTGAGCATACGAGGGCCCGGGGAACGAGGAGATACTCTTCCTCACGATGTCCTCCACCTCGTCATCGGTGTAGTTCTTGCAGTCGTCGTTGTCAGTCATGCCGCGTCCTCCGTCTTCCTCGGTGCCTTCTTCTCGTTCGCCTTCACCGGCGGAACGAGGGCGTCCAATGCCGCCGCCGCCCGCTTCTCGTACCCTGCAGCGGCACGCTGGTAGTCGAGCAGTTGTTCCACCGTTTCATGCCCCATGAGACGCCTAGCCTCTTCCAGCGATACCCGACCTTCGGTGACGAGTTGCGTGCCGTAGAACCGCCTGCAGTCATGCGGGGTGATGTCTGGCCTACCCGCCGCCTTCTTCACGGGGGCGAGGCGGTTCCGAAACGTCGTGTCGAGCATCGGCGCGCCCGTCGTCGTCGTGACGATCAACGCCTCAGCACCGTCGGCAACGTTGTCCCGACAGTGGGAGCGGAGTGCCGTCGAGACGGTCTTCGGGAGCACGATGTCCCTGTTCCCGGCTTCCGTCTTCGGAGTGTCGAACGGGACCATGACCTGTCGGTGAGAGTCAGGGTCTTCCATGCGCTGAGCGGTCCGACGGACCTGCAAGGTCACCAGTTCGCTCCCGGTGAGGCCACGGAGATCCTTACGCCGGAGTTCCAGCAGTTCCCCCAGCCGGAGCCCGGACCACAACAGCAGCAGCATCGGGACGCGGAGACGGTCAGGCATCCCATCGGTCAGTGCCCCAGCTTCGGCAAGGGTGATCAGGGGTCGGTCCCTCGTCTTCGGGCGGGGAGCCTTCCCCGCCCCCTTCACCTGCACCGGGTTCGTGGGGATGATGTCGAGGGTGTCCACGGCGAACTGAAACGCGGTGTGCAGTCGCTTGTACGAGGTCGAGTTCGTGTTACCCGTGTCGGGCCACTTCTCTTGTACCTCAGACCACCACAGGGCGACGCGGGCGCGGTCCACCCCGACCACGGGTTCCTCTGCCAACGAGGTGCAAAGGACGCGACTAGCGAGTTTCCGGCGGTGGGATGCAACGGTGGACTGTTTGAGGTAGCCGGAGGACAACCACCGGTCACAGAGCTCTCGGACGGTCAGGGCGTCCGCTGCCCTCTTCTTCTCCCGTTCTTGAGGCGGCATCCATGTGCCTAGATCAATGAGGCGTCGCTCCTCGGCGAGCCACCCCTCGGCGTCGATCTGCTCGGCGAACGTGTGGGGTGCCGTAACCCGTTCCTGGGTGGGTGCGGTGTAGCGGGCGCGCCAACGCCCGGAGGGGAGCCGGTCGAGTTGCCCGAATGAGCGGCGGGTACGCGCCTTCTTCCTCGGCATGTCATCCTCCGTGGGAGATACGTGGGAAATGGGTGGGAGTTTATGGGGGTTCCTGTCCCCTTGTGTCCACCGTACCCCTAAACCGTTCCTGCAGGTAGATACGAGAAAGCCCTCGGTCCCGTGGGTGGGAACCGGGGGTATGTTGTGGGGCCAGCGGGGCTTGAACCCGCGACCAGCGGATTATGAGTCCGCGGCTCTAACCAACTGAGCTATAGCCCCGTAGGCACATTTAAGCACACGGCGATGAGCCCTCCGGGCAGGTGCCCCTTGGTCGCCGAGGGGGTTCTCCGCCCGTGCCGGCGCCCGTGAGCAGGGTGCGGCGAACACCGGTGTCATTGCAGGTGAAGGCACTGATTTGATCCTTCGCGCCACGCTCTGTAAAGTTCCATTCCGTTGCAGGGCAGAGCATGCCCCGCCGACATAATCCTCCATAGCTCAATGGCAGAGCATTCGACTGTTAATCGAAGGGTTGCTGGTTCGAGTCCAGCTGGAGGAGCATCTAACCCCAGGTAGTGCGACCAATGGTTGTGCCACCTGGGGTTCTTCGTTTAGTTGCTTCGCTCAGCCCAACCAGCAGGGATCCAGGTTGACGGAACCGGCAACTCCTACTGGTCTGCCCCAGTAGTCTCGTCGTTGTCACGTTGAAGTAGGACCTCGCTCCTGCGGGGTACCGCTCTTATATCCGGGGGTTCACCGTTTCTTCCTTCATTCGATCCGTGTTCATCGCTCTGGGCGCGGGTGTCGCCCTGACCGTGGTCACTGTTGTGACGTACACAGGCGTGCTTCCCGGGTCGGCGGTACTCAGCCAGATCTTCGGAGTTGCCTGGCTCTGGAGCTGGTGGGGCTATCTCGTTGTTCGCCTGGTCGACCGGCAGGCCCGACCACTTCGTGCCGCGGTGCTCGGCGCAGCGTCCACCGGAATAGCAGGCGCGACGTACTACCCGGTACAGCTGGCACTAGGCACGCTGGAGGACTTCGCAGTCGAAGCCGTTGCGTACTGGACCCTCACGGGTGTGGCCGTGGGATGCGTGACCGGGTTGTGCGCCGGCCTGCAGCGTTCAGCACGCCCACTGGCTGCGCTCGGCGCCGTCGGCGTCGTCCTGGTCTCCAGCTACGGATTGTGGATTTCGGCACAGGGGCTGATCGGACCGGCGAGTATCCAGACTCCTGGGACGGATATCGTCGCGCTGGTAGTGATGATCACCCTTCACGTGCTCTTGGTCGTGTGGGTGCTCGCAGACCTTCTCCGGCACAGCCCCGCGCCCACAGGAACTGAGGCCGTCCCCGCTGAACGTGAGTTGAAGCAACGCAACGCGTGAGTCCGTTTGGCCCTGTTCCAGGCCTGTGCGCTGTGCATATACTGGACCTCCCGCCTAAGGAGCGTCGTCATGCCTGTCAGAACCGTCAGTATGAGACCGGAGACCTCGAGCATCGAGATCACCGGCGACTACCCCGTCTCCCCGTCCCGTCTCTGGAACGCCTACGCGGACCCCTCGCAGCTCGAACGCTTCTGGGGACCACCGACCTACCCCGCCACCGTGGTGCGCAACGACATGGCCGTCGGCGGCCACACGCACTACTACATGACCGGTCCGGAGGGGGACACCTCCCACGGGTACTGGTCCTTCACCGAGGTCCACGCACCACACTCCTTCGTGGTGACGGACGGTTTCGCCGACGCCTCCGGCAACCCCAACACCGACGCCCCGGAGATGACGATGTCCTTCCGGTTCGACGCGACGGAGGAGGGCGCGACGGTGACCATGGTGACCTCCTTCGCCAGCTCCGAGGACATGGACAAACTCGTGGGCATGGGCATGGCGGAGGGTCTGGAGGCAGCTATGGGGCAGCTGGACGGCGTCCTCGCCGACCCGGACTCCGCCGCGCCCGGGACCGGGACGCAGCTGACGGTCATCTCCGACACCGTCGTGCGCATCACCCGGGTATTGGCCGGCGACGTGCGGCACGCCTGGCGGGCGCACCACGATGCGGACGTCCTGCGCAGGTGGCAGCTGGGCCCGGACGGCTGGTCGATGCCCGTGTGCGAGGTGTCCAGCACCGTCGGGGAGTCCTACCGCTTCGGATGGCAGCAGGACGCCACGCCGGACGCCACGCCGGACGCCTCAGCGACCGCCGAGCCCGCCCCGGCGTTCGGCTTCACCGGCGAGGTCCTGGAGGCCGAGGAACCCTACCGCGCGGTCACCACCGAGATGATGACCGACGGGGAGGGCACGCCCGTGCCGGACGGCCCGGTGACCCGCAATGAACTGTCCCTCGCCCCGGTGGCGGAGGGTACGCTGCTCACGCTGCTGATCACCTACCCGGGCGTCGCGGCCCGGGACATGATCCTCGGCACCGGCATGGTCGACGGCATGGAGACGAGCTACGCCCGCCTCGATCAGCTGGAGGTCTGAAGCGCGTCCCACAGGTCGTCGTTGAAGCCGGCCCAACGTTCCTTCGCCCACGGGCCGAAGGCACGGTCGGTCAGCACCACGGCGGCCTGCCCGCTGGGACGGTGGAACCACAGGAAGGTGCCGGACTGACCGAAGTGCCCGGCCACGTCCTGAGGCATCGAGGAACCCACCCAGTGCGGTGACTTGGTGCCGTGGATCTCCACGCCCAGCCCCCAGGGGCACGGCGTCTGGCGCCCGTAGCCCGGCACGATGCCGTCCAGGTCGGCGAACTGTGCGGTGAGCGCCTCGTCCCAGGTCTGCCCGGAGATCAGGGTGGGGGAGAGGAACTCGGCGGCGATGCGTGTCATCGCCGCCACGGTGGCGCTGAAACCGTGCCCGGCCGAGCCGGAGAGGTCCAGGTCGGCCTCCGGGATACCCAGCGGCTCGCACACGGCGGCGCGCGTGTAGTCCACAAAGTCGATACCGGTGGCGGAGACGAGGTCGGCGAGGATCTCGTATCCGGCCGAGGAGTAGATCCGCCGCGTCCGTGCGGGCTTCTCGCGTTCCCGCGAGCTCATACCTACGCCGGAGGCGTGGCTGAGCAGTTCACGCACGGTGGCGTCGGACGGACCGTCCACCGTCGCACCGTATTCGGCGACGACGTCGTCGACGGTGTCGTCGAGGGCGAAGGCGCCCTCCTCGACGGCGATCAGGACGCTGTAGGCGGTGATCAGTTTGCTCACGCTGGCCAGCGGGAACAACCGGTCGACATCCCCGTGGGTGGCCGTACCGCCCGGGGCGAGGAGGCCGGCGGCGACGGTGTCGACCGGCCAGGCGTCCACCGCGGCGAGGATGTCGGCGCTCGCGGCGTCTTGCGCTGTCATGGACCTACGCGTCCGTGGTGGAGCGGGCCTCCACGAACCGGACGATGTCACGCACCGTGCGCGCGGAGTCGAGGTCCTCCTCCTCGACGCGCACGCCGAAGGCGTCCTCGATGCGGATGGCGATGTCGATGCGCGAGACCGAGTCGATGTGGAGGTCGTCGGTCAGGTCGCTGTCGGCGCTGATCTCCTCGACGTCGACACCGGTGGCGTCCTCGATGATCATGGAGATCCTGGTCACCGGGTCGACCGAGGCGCTGCGGGCGTTGCGCGCGGGGCGTGACCCCTTCGCGGCATCGTCGGCAGGTTCCCCGCCGAGCTTCTCGGCGAGCTTGTCTCGGGCATCCGGTGAAATCTCCACGGACATCCACCTTTCTAGAGGGTCGTGCGGTCCCGTCACTGTCGGGGACCACTTTACCAATCAGGTGGATGGAACCCGCTTGCGCCTGCTCAGGCCAGATCAGGCCAGATCAGGCCTTGGTGGGGTCGGTCAGGTTCAGTTCCTCGGCGGCGTCGTTGACGTCGTCCCAGGAGACCTTGCCCTCGCGTGCCAGGGAGGCGAGCACGGCGACCACGATCGACTCGGCGTCCGAGTTGAAGAAGCGGCGTGCCGCGGCACGGGTGTCGGAGAATCCGAACCCGTCGCAACCCAGGGTGGTGTAGTCGCCGGGGACGTAGGCGCGGATCTGCTCGGGCAGGTCCGCGGCGAAGTCGGAGACACCGATGAACGGGCCGGTGGCCTTGTCCAGCACCTCGGTGACGAACGGCTTCGTGGTCTCCGCCGACGGGTGGCGCAGGGCCTCGCGCGACAGCGCGGCACCCTCACGCGCCAGCTCGGTCCAGGACGTCACCGAGTACAGCGACACGTTGACGTCGAACTTCTCACGCAGCATCTCCTTGGCGCGGATCGCCTCGGTCACACCCACGCCGGACGCCAGGATGTTGGCGACCAGGTCGGTCTGCGGGGCGGCTCCGACGTCGCCGGCGGACTGCTCGCCGGTGCCGATCAGACGGTCGGCCGGGGAGTAGAGGTAGATGCCCTTGAGCAGGCCGTCGACGTCCAGGTTCTCCGGCACGGCCGGCTGGTGGATCGGCTCGTTGTAGGCGGTGAGGTAGTAGATCACGTTCTCGCCCTGGCCGTCCTTGCCGGCACCCTCGCCGTACATGCGCTGGATGCCGTCGCGCAGGATGTAGCCGATCTCGAAGCCGAAGGCGGGGTCCCAGGCCACGACGGCCGGGTTGGTCGCCGCGAGCAGCAGGGAGTGGCCGTCCATGTGCTGCAGGCCCTCGCCGGTCAGCGTGGTGCGTCCTGCGGTGGCGCCGATGAGGAAACCACGCGCCATCTGGTCGGCGGCGGCCCAGATGCCGTCGCCGGTGCGCTGGAAGCCGAACATCGCGTAGAAGATGTACAGCGGGATCATCGGCTCGCCGTGGGTCGCGTAGGACGTGGCGGCGGCGGTGAACGAGGCGATGGAGCCGGCCTCGTTGATGCCCTCGTGCAGGATCTGGCCGGAGGTGGCCTCCTTGTAGGACAGCATCAGGTCGGCGTCCACCGGCGTGTAGTTCTGGCCGTGGTTGTTGTAGATCTTCAGCGTCGGGAACCAGGAGTCCATGCCGAAGGTGCGGGCCTCGTCCGGGATGATCGGCACGAGGCGCTTCTTGATCTCCGGGTCACGCATCAGGTCCTTGAGCGCGCGGACGAGCGCCATGGTCGTGGCGACCTCCTGCTTGCCGGAGCCCTTCAGGACGCTGCGGACGCCGTCCTTGACCTCGGGGACCTTCAGCGGCGTGTAGGAGTTGCGGCGCTCCGGCACGGCACCGCCGAGCTCCTCGCGGCGCTCGAGCATGTACCGGACCTCCGGGGAGTCCGGACCGGGGTTGAAGTACGGGGGAAGGTACGGGTCCTTCTCCAGCTCCTCGTCGGAGATCGGGATCTCCTGCTTGGTGCGGAACTGCTTGAGGTCCTCCAGGGCCAGCTTCTTCATCTGGTGGGTGGCGTTGCGGCCCTCGAAGTTGTGGCCGAGACCGTAGCCCTTGATGGTGTGGGCCAGGATGACCGTCGGCTGGTCCTTGGTCTCCAGTGCGCGCTTGTAGGCGGCGTAGATCTTGCGGTAGTCGTGGCCACCGCGGCGCAGGGCGAAGATCTCCTCGTCGGTCATGTCCTCGACGAGCTTGGCGGTCTCCGGGTTCTGCTCGAAGAAGTACTTGCGGACGTAGCCGCCGTCCTTGGCCTTGAAGGTCTGGTAGTCGCCGTCCGGCGTGGTGTTCATGACGTTGACCAGGTCGCCGTCCTTGTCCTTGGCGAGCAGGTCGTCCCACTCGCGGGCCCAGACGACCTTAATGACGTTCCAGCCGGCACCGCGGAAGAAGCTCTCGAGCTCCTGGATGATCTTGGTGTTGCCGCGGACCGGGCCGTCGAGGCGCTGCAGGTTGCAGTTCACCACGAAGGTCAGGTTGTCGAGGTTGTAGAGGGCGGCCTGCTGGATGAGGCCGCGGGACTCCGGCTCGTCCATCTCGCCGTCGCCGAGGAACGCCCAGGTGTGCTGCTGGGAGGTGTCCTTGATGCCACGGTCGTTGAGGTAACGGTCGAAGCGCGCCTGGTAGATGGCGTTCATCGGGCCCAGGCCCATCGACACGGTGGGGTGCTCCCAGAAGTCGGGCATGCCGTGGGGGTGGGGGTAGCTGGGCATGCCGATGCCGGGCTTGCTCTTTTCCTGGCGGAAGGCGTCCATCTCCTCCTCGGAGAGGCGGCCCTCGAGGAAGGCGCGGGCGTAGATGCCGGGGGAGGCGTGGCCCTGGAAGAACACGTGGTCGCCGCCGCCGGCGTGGTCCTTGCCGCGGAAGAAGTGGTTGAAGCCGACCTCGTAGAGGGCGGCGGCGGAGGCGTAGGACGAGATGTGTCCGCCCACGCCGATGCCGGGACGCTGGGCGCGGTGGACCATCACCGCGGCGTTCCAGCGGATCCAGCGGCGGTAGCGCTTCTCCATGTCCTCGTCACCGGGGAACTCCGGTTCCATGGTGGTGGGGATGGTGTTCACGTAGTCCGTGGACAGCAGCGGGGGCATGGGGACGCGCTTGGCGGAGGCGCGCTCCAGCAGGCGCAGCATCAGGTAACGGGCGCGGTCCGGGCCCGCGTCGCCGAGGAGACCGTCGAGGGAGTCCATCCACTCCTGGGTCTCGTCAGGGTCGGAGTCCCGGAGATAGGACGCGACGCCATCGCGGATGGTGCTGAAATTGCTGTCCGACTTGTCGGACTTGGGTGACCTGCTGGACGCAGATGTCATGACGCTCCTCCTGGGTACGGGAAAGGACTTGGCCCGCGGTCCTGGACTGCGGCTGCGGGGCCTGTCGACGGTCTGTCACTGTTCGATACTACGGAAGACCGGGGTAGGTATTTACAGCGCGATGCCGGGCAAGTTGGCCCACCGCCTAGCCATGACCAGATACTTCCCCTACTATGCAGGGGAGATCAGTGCCTTGATCTGCGGGTGTCGCGCCAGGCGCGGCCCGCGCGGGCTCGGGGCAGTGCCCGGATGGTGAAATACGCCACTCGGGGGATCGTCACGAAGCACCCTCCTTGGGGGTGCAAGAAGTAATGGCACCAGAAATATCAGAGGAAAGGTCAGGGAACCGCAAGTGGGAGACGCCTCCGGCGCAGCAGTGCACGAAGGACAGGACTGGGCAGAGTTGTTGGACGTGTCCAACGGCCAGATCGTGCAGGAGCTCGGTTGGGACGAAGACGCCGACAGCTCCATCAGTGAGGGACTCGAGGAGATCATCGGAGAGGCTCTCCTCGACGAGGAGACCGACGAAATGGTCGACGTCGTCCTGCTGTGGTGGCGCCACGATGACGGCGACCTCGTCGACGGACTCGTCGACGCGACCAGGAACCTGGGGGAGTCTGGCCGTATCTGGCTGCTGACCCCGGCCGCAGGCACGCCGGGGACGGTGGAACCGGGCGAGATCGCCGAGTCCGCCCAGGTCGCCGGCCTCGTCCAGACGATCTCGACGCGCCTCGGCGCCTGGCAGGGGGCCTGTCTGGTCCCCGGCGGGACGAAGCGCTAGAGTTCTACAGGTTCCCGACGGTCGGCCCAGGAGTGGCCGCGTGGGGATGACGCGCATTTAGCTCAGTTGGAAGAGCAGCTGGTTTACACCCAGCAGGTCGGCGGTTCGAACCCGTCAGTGCGCACCACTACTGACCAGGCAACGAGATGACGTTGGACACCTGGTCCCCTCCGGAAACGGCCTCCGTGACTACATTTTGACTACGTTCCGCGGAGATCATGTTCCCCATCGCCACGGCCAACGACTGCATGTCGTCCGGGAACCACTCGCCGTATCGATCCATCGTCAGCTTCGCAGAGCTGTGACCCATCGCCTGCTGCAGCACCTTCGCGTTGGCCCCTGACCGGATCGCCAACGACGCATACGTGTGGCGGATCTTGTGCGGGGTCAGATCCTCCATGCCGATCTTCTCTGCCGCCGGATCGAACCAGTCGCGCCGGGCATTGCCGACCCACAGTGGCGTCAGGCTCGGTGTGGCGAACACGAGGTCTGTCTTCTTCTTCCCGGACAGCAGGGGGACGATGACGGGCACCAGGTCAGCGATCAGCGGGACGAACCGCTTCTTGCCGTACTTCGGCAGCCCGTCGATCAATTCTCCACCGGACTCGTACTTCTGTCGGCGGACGTAGATGTGCCCTTTCGCCACGTCGACGTCGCGCACCTGCAGGCCCACCAGCTCCCCCCACCGCAGTCCCGCCAGGCCGAGGGTCAGCACTGCCGGTCGATACCGGCCCGCGGCATCCGCCATCGCGTAGAGCTGCTCGACGGTCAGCGGCACCATCTCGGACTCCACGATCTTCGGGAGGTCGACACCGACGGCAGGGTTCGTCTTGATCAGTTTGTCGGTCACCGCCATCTTGAGCACCTGGTGCAGCACGGCGTGGTCATTCACCACCGTGCGCGGCGCGAAGTCCGCCTTGGCCTGCTTCACCCAGTCACGCACGAGCTTGGCGTTGATGTCCTTGACGTACGTCTCGCCGATGTACCCGGTCTTGCCGATCCGGGCCAGCGCCTGCTCGTAGGCCCGCTTCGTCTTGGGCTGGATGTTGTGCTTGGTCGCCAGCCAGTCCTCACCGACGGCCGTGAAGGTCACGCGCCCGGCGGTCGGGCTCGTGTAGGACCCGTCGCTGATGTCGACGACGTTCTGTGCGTGCCACTCGCGTGCGTCGCGTTTCGTGCGAAAACCGCGCTTGGTCGTGAGCTTCCGGTCCGGCTTGCGGTACTGGATCTTGTACCGTTTCCCCGCATTGGTCATGTACGGCTCTGGATCAGCCATGATGTAGCCTCTCTCATGTCTGCTGCTTCATGTGGACACTCCGGCCCCCACCGCCCTTGCCCGGCAGTGGGGGCCTTTCAGTCGTGTGGAGTCTCTCTTAGAGAGTGGCGTTCCACTCCGCCTCGGCTGAGTTGAGGAAGGCCATGGCCTCCTCGAAGTTCAGACGGTAGTCGCCGGGGGCGGCTGCTGACTCGAAGCACGCGGTCCCGGAGTAGTTACCGCCGGGGCCGACCTCCACGGTGTCGTAGTTCGCCTCTTCGGTGAACGTCTGGCTGTGAGTCACCCCGTTGGGGTCGGTGAGCTTCCAGTCCATCGCACCGTTCAGGCTCAGTGAGTCGTCACCTGTCACCTCGAAGCTCACGTCGACGCACAGGTACTCGCCGCCGAGGGCACTGCTGGACGGGCGAAGGTTACTGGCGGTGATGTCGGCCTTATCGGTGTGGACGGTGTCGCCGAGCTGTGCGGCACCCTCGTCTCCGCCACCGTTTCCGTTGGCCTGATCATCACCGTTGTCGCCATTGTCACCGCTGTTGTCCTGGCTGTTCGACGAGTTGTCGGAACTGCTCGAGTCGTCATCGTCGCCGCCGCTGAGCGCGGAAGCCAGGACGATGATCACAACGATGATTAGCAGGATGATGAACCATGCGCGCTTATAGAACGGCTTCTTCTCCTTGGCGGGCTGCTGCGGGGGTTGCCCGTACTGGTTCTGGTCAGTCATAGGGGATAGGTCCTCTCGAACGGTCACTCGCCACGTCACGGCGAGATCGTGGGGGCCGAGCATCTCGGCGTTCTGGCTGATTCTGGTAGTTTCCAGATCCGTATTATCTTAAGCCACGGGGGGTATAAGCAGGGGCGGTCGGGTGAACTTAGATCACGATGTGCCGGTCATGACGCTTCCCGCCTCTTGAGTGTCAGAGTGCGCCAGGTGTCGACCACGTCGCGGGTGACACCGAGGGCCCAGGCCAGCGCGCCGGGATGGGGCCCGTAGTCCTGCTCGGCTTCGCGATAGGCAGGCTCGCTGATGACCAGCTGCGCTGCCCACAGGTCCGCCCGGCGTTCTAGGCGCGGGTCATCCGAGTGCTCGTCCCCGTAGCGCGCATGCCCGATCTCGTGCGCCAGAGCCGATCGCTTTGTGTAGGGGTCGAGATCGTCCCGTAGGAGGATGACCCGGTCGTCGTGCATGTAGATCGCGTTCAGGTCGCCGCGAAGTTTGTTCGTCTCGTAGACCGCTACTCCGAGCTCCTTGGCCTTAGCTTTCAGCTGCTTCATGGTTTAGGGATCTTCAGGCTCCTCGAGTCGTGGGGTCCGTCGTTGTGCGGCGCCCTTCAGCTGGTTCGCTTTACGGAGCACCTCGTCGAGATCATGCCCCTCGCCATGGACATCGGGGGTGGATTCCTCGTGCTCCTGCTGCTCACCAGAAACACCCTCGGGGGTATCGGCGTCATCTGAGGGGAATTTGAGGACGTCGGCGTCCTCGTCGTCGAAGTGGGTGGTCACTTCGCCGTCCTCGCCGTGGAATAGGCGGACGGCTTCCGGATCAACGCGCTTGTGCATCTCGTCGAGCATCTCCGCATTGGTGGCGTATCCGAGCGCCTGGACTACCCCGACGATCTCCACCTCTCCTGCCTGGATGTGCCCGGTGTCGACCAGGGCATCCACAATGCTCGCGTCGTAGGCGCGCGCGATGGCGATGACGTTGTCCGCGCTCAGGCGCCCCTTCTCCACTTGCCGCAGCACCGTGGTGTGGGACAGGCCGGCAGTCTTCGCTGCAGCGGTAGGGCTCAGGTCGGGGCTGATGCTCTTGATCCAGGTCTCATGTTCCATGAGGATCATTTTGCACTTCTTGTTTCAGCATGTCAATAGGGGTAGGGATCTAGAATGCTCCCGATTCGGGGACGACGCCTTGCGTTTCGATCCAATCAGGACCATAATGATCCTAGACAGACCGAAATGATCCGCTTAGGGAGGTGAGGACATGCAGAAGATGCGACTCCGCCGAGGCGTCATCGACCAGATCAAGCAGGACCGCGCGCTCGATACCGACGACCGGGTCGCGGCGATCCTCGGAGTCAGCGTCGAAGAGGTTGATCGGATGCGACGAGGTGAGGCGATCAGCCCGATCATGGCGGCCCAGGTCGCCGTCGTGCAGGGAACCGGGTTCGACCTGAGCAAGTGGGTTGAGTACGTGCCTTCCCGCACCACCACGGCCGCCTGACTCCGTCCCCGTCCGTGGGGAAGCGGGCAGGGGCGCGCTCCACGCGCAGCGCAGGCTGTCACCGGCGTCATGGCCGACGTAGAGCACCAGGACCACACGTGTCCTCGATATTTGAGAACTGAACAGTGCAAGTAAGACACCTTCGCCCTACTGCCGGACCAGGTCCGGTACCGGTTCATGACCGGGGTAGGGCACCGGGGTCGAGGTGTGCGCACGGCTGGAGGTTTTCCAGCGCTTCCCTCTGCCGGAGAAAGCAGCGGACACCTGATCAACAGGCGTCGCCGTCCGTGACACCGAGGGGCTCACAACCACCTCGACGGACGCGCCCCAGGACCAGGTCCAATCTCACCTGAGAGGCGCTCGCTGCACCTCGACCCCCTACATACGAGCACCGCCGACGCTGTCTGCCAGGACATGTGCGCGTCGGCGGTGCACAGTCACACACCCCTTGAGAAATGAGGAGGAGACCATGACTAGCCTAACGCCAGTCACTTCCACCGGCGCCCCGCGCCTGCTCACCCCGGCCGACCTGTGCGAGCAGTTCCCCGGCACCACCGCCCAGACCTGGGCCCAGCGCCGCTACATGGGCACCGGCCCCGACTTCGCGAAGATCGGGCGCCGGGTCTACTACCGACAGGCCGACGTCGACGCCTGGTCAGAGTCGCAGATCCGTACCCGCAGCGACCGCGATGCGGCGGTGGGCTGATGACCCACGCACAGAAAATCGGCCAGTACCTCGCCTACGTCCGTAAGGAAAGAGGCCTGTCCCAGAGCACCGTCGCCACCGACGCACATTGCTCGAGCTCGTCCCTGTCCGAGATGGAGGCAGACGCCTCAAAGGCCCGCTTCAACGGCATTGCCCTCTGGGCCTCAGCCCTGCACGTCGACCTGGCTGACCTGATCGCCAAGATCAACCGCGGGGAGGACCTCATGCCGGCGCCGCCGGCCCTCGAGTACCACGGACGGACCTACATCCGCACCGACCTCATGGGCAGCCCCGTCGTGTACGCACCCGGGAAACGGGTGGGCCCCGCGGAGGTGACGCATGAAACCCCGTAACGACACCCGTCAGCGCGACCTCGCCCGCCACCCCGCAACACACCACCACCCGGCGCGCCGGGAGCCTGGTGAGCCGTCGGTGAGGGAGTTGGTTGAGTCGCAGTTCGCGATCATGATCGCGTTCGTCCTTGGTGGTGGCTTCGCGCTCTTGATCGTCGCGCAGGCGTGGGAGGCGTGGGGGTGGGTCGGTATCACCGGCATCTTCGCCCTGGTCGCCGTCGTTGTCGTCGGGCTGGTCGATCGTCCATGAGCGTTCCCACCCGAGACAACCCTGCCGTTCCGGCCCCGCCCATCGTCGTTGACGAGATCCGATCCCGCATGGACAGCATGCTTGCCCACCGCCACGACATCGGACACGCCACGTGGAGTGAGCTCGGCGCCATTCTCCGCGTCGACGGAGACACCCTCCGCAACCTCGCCACAGGTAAGCGCCGGCGAGTGACCGTGCAGAAGCTCGACACGCTGGTCGTCGTGCTCGGCCTGGTCGGCTACGTCGACGTCACCACGGGCCGCCAGCTCTACACCGCGCCGCGGCGAGGAGTCGCCGCATGAGCCAGTACGTCCATGTCAACCGCAACAAGTACACCGGCGAATGGGACGTCACCAGTGAGTGGGGATCCACCAGCTGGGGCACCTGGCCC
Organism: Corynebacterium sp. AOP12-C2-36; assembly: GCF_052379185.1. Taxonomy (NCBI): domain Bacteria; kingdom Bacillati; phylum Actinomycetota; class Actinomycetes; order Mycobacteriales; family Corynebacteriaceae; genus Corynebacterium; species Corynebacterium sp. AOP12-C2-36. The sequence goes on from NZ_JBQSYJ010000011.1 coordinate 57,479, forward strand.
GAGGCCATGACCGAGGCCGGTCGCCTACGCGCATCCATCCAGCTGGCCCTGCACCAACGGGCAAACCGCATCGTCACCTCCGACGGCACGTGTGCCTACACCGGATGCCGCGAACCCGGACACCTGATCAACACCTGGGGGAGAGGCTTCTGCTTCTGCTCCGAGCACGCCGACCCGGCGCGCCGGGTGTTGGAGTCCCCGTCCGCGGGTGACTCGCGGTCGCGTCCGCGCATCCCTGATCTCAGTAGGAGAGCATCTTGACCACATCGAATTACGCCGATCACGTCCCGCCGTCGATAGGTGGGAAGCAGGCCCTTGTCGATGCCGCGCGCGGGCGCCCGGTGACGTTCGCGTCGACTCGGCGCAGCTTGAAGATGCGGGGGCTGATCGGGGAGGACAGTCTTCCGACCGGACTGGGCCGCCGCGTCGCCGCGCACATCGAGACCGAGTGGGCGGCGAACCGGGAGCACTGGGGATGACCGATAGCGACCAGTACCGCGAGTACCTCATCGGGCTCGCCGACGGCATCACCGCCGTCACCGACCGAGACCGCCCCGGCACCGACGGCGCCGAAGTGCTCGCCGTCGCCGGACTCATTCGCTGGTCCGGATCACCGAAGAGCCCCGGCTGGACGCCTACCGCGCCCGGCCGGCAGATCCTCAACCACTACAGGAGAAGCAAATGACCGCATCGACACCCACCGCCGAGTTCATCGCGTGCCCGCCGAAGCCGGGAACCCGCGAGCACGACTCCTACATCTCCGCCAGCAAGATCCCCGCGATCATGGGCGTCGACCCGTACGGGCGCACCATCCACGATGTCTACGACCACCTGATCGACCCTCGCGACGCCCGGGAGCCCGACGAGCTCACCGCCCGCCGCTTCCGATGGGGCCACGCCGCCGAGGACGCCCTCGTCGAGTACTGGGCAGGGGAGTCCGGCCACGATGACGGGTACTTCGAGTCGCAGCCGGCCTACCGAGCCCCCACAGTCGAGGAGCTGTGCTTTCCGCACGTCGTCACCCCGGACTCGGTGTTCCGCCCGAGGGCGCCGAGACCCCACGGCCCCGAGAACCGCGTGTTCTCCGACGACCCGCGGGCCTGCCACATCGTCGAGGCAAAGACCGGACCGCGCCTGGGCCTCCTCGTGCCCGCCTCCGACGGCCCGGACATCCCGATCGGCGAGGCCGCCCAGGTGCTCACCCAGATGGGCGTCATCGGATCCCCACTCGGCTGGATCGTCCGCGCGCCCGCCACCCGCGACGACGTCCCGGAGATCTCACAGGTCCCCTGGTCCGCCGCCGCATGGGACCTGATCGTCGGCACCTGCGCCCACCTCTGGGACATCGTGCAGCAGAGCCGCACCAACCCCAACGACGAGTACGACCCCGGCGTGGAACTCGACGACCTCGCTGAGAGCATCGACGGCAACCTCGCCACCATCCTGCTGCGCGAGGGGGCCTGACATGGAACTGTGCACCGCCCTGCGAACGGGACGCCGACGAGTCAACCAAGAGCCGGCTCCCTCGCTCCTAGATGCAATGAGCGTGACGCGATTCTGGTCCCTCGTAGACCAAACCGGCGAGTGCTGGACCTGGCGAGGAGACACAGATCGCAACGGCTACGGGATCTTCGTGTGGCACGGGAAACGCCATCCAGCACATGCGCTCGCACTGTCGTTCACCACAGGCGAGCAGCGAGCGTCCGGCCTAGAAACCTGCCACTCCTGCGATAACCCCCCATGCTGCAACCCCGACCACCTCCGGTTCGACACCAGGCTGTCGAACATCAACGACATGGTCACCAGAGGACGGACGACAGCACCCAGCGCCAGGCTCACCGCTGCCGACGTCCTGACCATGAGAGTCCGGAGATCCAACGGCGCACCCCAGAAGATCCTCGCCCGTGCCTACGGAGTATCGGAGGCCTACGTCAGCGAGATCGTCCGAGGCCGCACCTGGAAGAACGCAGGTGGTCCGATCCAAGAGAAGAACAGCCAGTACGAGAGGACCTCCGAATGAGAGGAGAAACGCCCATCACAGTCGTGGGAAACCTTGTTGACGATCCGACTCTCCGCTACACCCCGTCCGGTACCGCCGTGGCGAACTTCCGCGTCGCCTCCACACCGCGCCGCTACGACTCCCAGACCAACCAGTGGGTCGACGGAGAAGCCCTGTTCCTCCAGTGCAACATCTGGCGCGCCGCAGCCGAGAACGTCGCCAACTCACTCAACAAGGGAGAGCGCGTCATCGTCACCGGACGACTCCGCCAACGCTCCTTCGAGACCCGCGAAGGCGAGAAGCGCACCGTGTTCGAGGTCGAAGCAGACGAGGTCGGCCCCTCACTCAAGTACGCCACCTGCCTCACCGAAAAGAACCCCCGCAACGGCGGCAACTACGGCGGACAACCCCGCCAACAGGCCCCCAACACCGGACACAGCGCGCCGGGTGGTCAGCAGGCGCCACAGGGCAGCTTCGGAGGGCATCACGCCCCGGATGACGACCCGTGGAACAGTGCCCCGCCCGCCGGGGGATTCGACGGCGGCGAGGAACCGCCGTTCTGACCCATGGCCCGAATAATCTCCCGCCCCGTCCATGACGGGCGACGGCACCCACACCGACACCAGCGCGAGTTCACCCCGCGCGACATCGCCGCGTGGTTCGGGTGCCCCACCTGCCAGCGCGGTCGGCCCCTGGTCCTCACCAGGACGTCCGCTACCGCGATATCCACGATCCTCACGACACTCACGAAAGGAGCGACCCCACCATGAGCCTGAAAGCGATCCTCTGGGTCATGGAATCGGCCCCGGTCGTCAGTCACACCGAGCTAGCTGTGTTGTACGCGCTCGCTGACCGCGCATCCGACGATGGCACAGCCGCTTTCCCGGCACAAGCCTGGATCGCCGAGCGCGCCCGCTGCTCGGAACGTACCGTCAAGCGCCAACTCAAGAACCTCGCCGACCGAGGGGTGATCCGCCCGGGCGAAGAACGGCATGTCGCTTACATCCGCGGCGACCGCCGCCCGCTGGTCTGGGACCTCGATCTGTCCCTGACGAGAACCGCCACGACGGGACAGAATGGCATCCCGTCGACGGACTCCAACGCCCGCACGGGGGGACAACCTGTCACCCCGTCATTCACTCCACGGGGTGACAACGTGGCACCTCGTGGAGGGTTACGGGGTGACAGCCCGGGCAACACGGGGTGTCACGCTGGGTCGAACGGGGTGACAAATCAGGCGCCACGGGGTGACACAGCTATGTCACCCGAACCGTCCTTAACCCCCCTTAAACCGTCCTTTAACCGGAGTGGGGGTCAAGAAGGGGAGGGATCGTTACGGTCTGTAGCGCCCGCGCGCGAATCCACCCCACCCCCCGACATCCCCGCCGAGTGGATCACTGACCCGAGGCGGGCCCGCTGCGCGGCCCACGCCGGAGTCGACGCCCCGCCGCCGTGCCGAGGCTGCGCGACCGCCCGGCACGCCGCCGAGGCCGTCCGGGACGACAACCGGCGCCGGGCCGCCGACGCCGAGGAGCGCCGCCGGGCCGAGCGCGACGCCTGCACCCTGTGCGACGACAACGGCATGACCCCCACCGACGCCGGCCTGATGCGCTGCCCACACGACGAGCCCGCACTCGCCGAGGCCGTCAGCGTCGCTCTCGCCGCCTCGGAGACCGAATCCGACCATGACCCCGCAGACGAGCCCGCCGGGCCGTCTCCGGCGCTACAGGCGTGGCGCAGACGCCGCGAAACCCGAACCGTGCGCTTCGACGGCAAGCACCTGATGCCGGCGATCGACCATGACCCCAACGAGCCGATGCGAGGTACCGCATGACCTTCGGAGATGTGTTCTTCCGAGACCCGCCCACTAGCGAGAAAGCCCGGGTACGCCGCGAGACCGTCGGCATCACCACGCACCAGACCTGGGCGGTCCTCCCCGGGGCTGGTTTGGAGAACCGACTGGCCTGGACGGTCTACCCACCGGGCGCGAAAGAACCGGGAGCGGTTTTCGGCGTCCACAAGGACGCCGTGCGCTATGCCCAGACCCAGACCCGCCGATACCTGGCGAAGAGGTGGTCAGCATGACGACCTGGACGATGCCGCTGTCCTACGACAAGCCCCCGCTTTCGCTCAACGACCGAGGGCACTGGTCCAAGTTCGAGCCACACCGCTACGGGCTACGCGCCGAAGCTCACAAGCGGGCCCGGTCCATGAAGATCCCGCGGGACCTGGAGCACATCACCACCCGGCTGCACTACGTCGCACCAGACGGACGTCGCCGCGACGAGGACAACCTCCTCGCCACCGCGAAACCGCTCTGGGACGGGCTGGTCGACGCCGGGATCGTCGCCGACGACACCAGTGAGTACATGACCAAGCTCATGCCGCGGATCCACCCGAAGGGGACGCCGGCACCGGCTGCTCTCTGGCTGATCATCAGCGACGAGAGGGGAGCGGACCTGTGACCCACCACCTCCGCCCCGGGCTTACCCGCGCCGTCCTCGACGCACACGAGGCCCGCCGGCACATCACCGACCGCACGGTCTATGACGACGGACGACGCCTCGGCCCGGTCCTCGGAGAAGTCCTCGTGGCCCCGGCCGACAGCTCAGACCCCGACGACTTCCGCCAGCTCGGGCGCCTGGAGCCCGACGGCGTCCCCGTCGAGCCCGACGTCCCCGAGGCGTCGTGGATGTGGCGGGACGCCCCGACGATCGATGTCGCCGACACCTACGAGACGACCGTGACCGTCCGCTCAACGGCCAGCCTGCCCGTGAACTTCCTGAACATCATCTTCGGCGTCCCCGCCGGGTGGCTCGTCTTCCGGGGCAAATACTCCGGCCTCTGGTGGTCCGTCCCCGACGACGACCGCACCGAGGGTGACCTGTTCGACACCTACTGCGAGGCCGTGGACTACGCCCTCGAGAAAGCGAGACCCCAGTGAGCAATCACCACCATCAGAAGAACTGCCCGGGCTGTGGTCGCTACACCACCGGTCACGCCACCTACGACACCCACGGCGTCGAGACCTGGCACTGGAAGTGCCTCACCTGCGAACTCGATGGGAAGGCCAAAGCATGATCGAGAACGCCCCGGACCCCGCTGACATCTCCGACGACCCCGTGCTGGTGCTCAGCGCGTATCTCAAGACCGACGAGTTCGCCCAGATCGTCGGCGGACACCACTTCGTCACCAAGGTCGAGGCCTTCGACTGCAGCGAAATGAGCGCTCTGGTCATCCTCGCCCAATCCCTGGGTGATGTCGCCCGACAGGCCCTCGGGGGGATCGACTGCACCGGCAACCCCACGAAGGAATCCAACAAGGCGAGCCTGCTGAAGGTCCTGACCCTGCCCGCCGAAACGCTCGAGTACGGAATGACAGCCCAGTTCATGCACGCCAACGACACCCAGGAGGACCAGTGAACACCCACGACAACCTGAACGACCCGGTCGTCATCGACGACGACGGCATCACCGTCGACGGAAAGCCCCTGCTCGTCGAGAAAGACAGCGTCAGCGTCCTGCAGGACCACGAGCACGGGCTGACCTTCGTCACGCTCACGCTGATCACCGACAACCTCACCATCGAACCCACCAGCGAGCGGGCCAGAGCGCAGGTCACGTTGCGAGGGGATGGTCAGCAGTGAACGAGTTCCGCACCGCGCACTGCCCGGTGCCCGGCTGCGACCGCGGTACCGGCACCCAGGGGCACCGTACGCGCCACCCAGAGACCGACATGTGCCTGCCACACCGCGCGGCCGACCACACCCCACCCATCCGGTCGAAGCACGACCTCGACGCCCTCCTGGAGCACTCATGACCGACCTGCCAGACACCACCGTCCCCGACGGCGTCGGCCACATCGTCGGCGCCATCGACTGGTCCCCGCTCTGCGAGTGGATCCGCGAGCTCCTGGAGACGATCTGTACATGAGCCGCTTCCGCCCGCAGCCGGTCCGGCGCCTGCCGTGGCGTATCCGCGCCGCCCGCTGGCTCGTCGGCTGGCACATCACCCGCGATCACCGCCGCTGCTGAGGCCTCGCCAGGGGAGTGCGGTCGAGGTCCCGGACCCGCACCGGCACCGTCGTCCACGACACCCCGTCGTCCTCGACCACCGCGTCGCACTGACCGCACTCCCAGACCCGGCGGCTACGCCGCCCCTCGCCGCCGGTCCGCATCGGCCGGCACGCCCCCTGCTCCGCCCACGAGTGCCCCGCTGGGCACGCATCCGGGTGAGTCTCCGCCCACACCACGCGACCATCCATCGAATACCCGTTCGACACACTACCCCGAGAGGACGCCATGGGTCGCCTACTCATAATCCAGACCACCCGCTTCGACTGGACCGACGACCAGGATCCCACCGTCCGCGCCACCACGAATGCCCGAGTCGCCTGGAGACGACGCCATGCCCGACGACTCATTGGCCGCGCAAGCCGCCGCGGACACACGGTCGTCGTCCGCGAGCTCGACACCGCCGACATCCTCCGAGAACTCCTGAGACAGGAGACCGACCTGTGACCGCCACCAGCATCACCCTGATCATCCTCACCTGGACCTCGACACTCCTCGTCGTCGCCTGGTGGAACACCCGACGAACAGTCCGAGACCTGACCACCGTCATCGGCCACCTCGTCGATGACCTCGTCGACCGCCGCCAGGAACGGGCCGCCCCCGCACTCCGGCTCCGCGTCGACGAGGACCTGGACGTCCCCGACACCGACACCCACCCCATACCCGACAAGGAGACCACCCCATGCCCGACCACATCCGCGACGCCCTCACCCGCATCGGAAACACCATCCGACGAGCAGCCCGAGACCTCCTCCAACGACTCGCCGACTTCCTCGACCCCGACCCCAAACAGTCCGGCGCTGGCGTCAACGTCACCATCAACCACTCCGGCCCTGGATACCCGCCAGACCTCCAAGCCATGCGAGACCACCACCGACGCACCCGGCGCGCCGGGAGCGCCGGTATCCCCGACGACTTCTACCGGAACAGGTGAGTGATATGAACTCGACGATTCTGGGATTCATTGGGGTAGGGGCGGGGGTTGTCTCGCTGGTGTTGTCTGATGCGTCTGCTGTCACGACTGTGTCCGCGTCGGCGGGGATCGCTGGCGGGGCTTTTATCCTCGGTTCGGATCTGGAGCGGTGGAGCAGTGATGCCTGACTGGCACGGTCGGAATCGCCGTCCGCTGCGTGGCAGTGCCGAGTGGAACCTGCGCGGTGCGATTCACAAGGTCTTTCGCACTCACGGCGGTGGGGTCCAGGTCCTCGCCGTCGACAAGCTCGGCAACGTCGTCACGATCAACATGCCCGCGTGGCAGGCCAAGAACGCCGCCGACGCGCTGGCTGCCGCCGCACAACCGAAGGAGAAACCCAATGCCTAATCCCGAGATCGACCGCCGGTTCGGACACCACTGCATCGAGGAACTCACCCACGCGATCGAGGGGTAGCACCGTGCACTCACATCATGACCTGCCGCCCCGCTGGGACGGCCAGGACGTCGAGTGGGAGACCGGCTGGGAGACCGCGCCACTGTTCCGCTTCTGTCCACCCCAGCCCGACGTCAGCATCTGCGGAGGCTGCGGCAGAGACCGCCGCCCCTCGGTCAAGGTCGGGCGCATCTACAAGACCAGGGCCACCGCAGACATCACCACCCGGCGCGTGCGGAAAGGTCAGCGGTACGTCTGGATGATGCTCACGGCGTTTCGGTGTCCACACTGTGGTGAGACCGAGGTGCTCACCCGCGGGGAGGATGCCTCGGTGCAGTTGTGGGTGCTCGACGAGGGGGACTACACCGACGTCGGTTCGTATGCGGTCAACATTCCGACGCTCCGGACATGAAGAAGCCCCGTCCCTGTTATCAGCAGGAGACGGGGCAGTGTCAGCAGCCAGGCCGCTGGCGGACGCTTTGATGCAGCGCCTCCATCGTAACCCACGCCCTGCGGAAGGGGACCTGCTGCATGACACCTGATGACCTGCGTGACGTCCTGCGTCGTCTCGCTGATCACATCCACACCATCCGCGAGGATCTCCAGGACTCGGGACTGCCGCCGGCATCGGGCACCAGCTCGGGCGCCAGCTCCAAGGCACCCGGCCCGCGAGACCCCTGCAACCTGACCAGCCTGAGCCGCATGGTCGAGGACGTCGAGACTAAGATCTGGGGCTGGTGTGTGAACCTGTCGGACGACCTGTCGCTGCGCCTGGTCGACCATCGAGGCATCCACCTGATCGAGCATGAGGCTCACGGCTCGGCCTGGTGCGCGTGGCTCAACCGGCACCGCGCCAAGCTGCTCGACCGGCCATGGGCCGAGGACTGCGTCGTCGAGCTGTCGGACCTGGAGGCCGAACTGCGCGAGGAGATCCACCCCGCGCCCGCTGCTCGGGCTGTCGACATGCCGAGCATCGTCACTGTCGACTACCTCGTCGAGCGTGGCTTCAAGGCGGCGACCGTGCGGCAGTGGCGCCACCGCGGCATCCTCGTCGAGGTTGGCAGCCAGCTCATGTCCAGCGGCGAGACCATGGTGCTCTACCGTTTCATGTAGCACCGTCGTGACCAGCTGACTTGACAACTGTCACGCTGCCATAGCTACACTGTCGTCAGTGTGATGTGGACCCCGGCCACTCCCTCGACTCTCGTGGTCGACGGTGAGTGGACCGGGGTTTCGTCATGCCAGGGGCGCTGTTGCTGCGCCCCGAGTCAGTCAGTGGATCGTGAGGATTCGTTCGGTCAGGCACCAGCCATGCACGCGCGTGGCTGGTGCCGATCCGTATCAACCCCCACCGAGGACGAGGAGTTCTGTCATGGCAGTACGAGTCAGCATCCCGCACGCTCCGGGCGAAGCGGAGAGTCGCCTCCACTCCGCGGCCGTGGACTACCGCGAGGACAACGGGCTCCTCCTGGTCCGGGGCGAGGACAGGAAGGAGCTCGCCCTGTACAACCGCGGCTGTTGGAACTCCGCCAGCATCATCGGGGACGAGAAGCGCAGCGAGTACGGCGACATCGTGAACCGTGACTGATCAATGGGGCGACCGGGCCGGCAAGGACCTCGCCCGGAAGTTCAAGGCGCACTGCCGAGAGCTCAGTGCCGTCTGCTGGCTGTGTCATCAGCCGATCGCCTACGACGCGCCGTCACAGACCACGGACGCCTTCGAACCCGACCACGCGGTGCCGCGCGACGTCGCCCCGGAGCTCGCCCTCGACTGGGACAACCTCCGCCCGTCGCACTGCTCGTGCAACCGCGCCCGCGGCAAGCGCGACGTGCCCCTGCCCCTCGGCCCGCAGACCCGCGCCTGGTGACCCGGCGCGGGCAGCAGGTGTGAAGCCCAAGGGGGGGCGGTCGAAATCGCGAATCGGATTTCGGGCGGCGAGTGACATGGGGTGGAGGGGCCTCTCTCCCCGTGAGCGAAGGGGGGTCGCGCGCGGATAGAGGGGTCGTCCCGAGAAAGGAGGTCGGCATGTCCGACATCGAGCTGGCCTACGAGGTCTCCGGCACCGAGCCGATGACGGGGAAGATGTACGCCGCAGTGAAGTCCTCGATCGAGCTGGCTGACCACCTCGAGGACACCGACGCCGGTGACATCGCCCTGGCCTACGAGCTCGCCAACGTCATCGACACCGCGGTCGACTCGGGTAATCCCGAGATGATCCACCGGGCGTCGTGCGTGCCGATGCCGACGCTGCACAAGATCCTGACCTCACTGGGGCTCAATCCGGAGGGGCGCAAGAATCTCGGCCTCGACGGCGAGGACGACGACGGGGACTGGTGACGCATGGCGGTTGTGGGAGCAACGGCCCCGCGCCTGTACACCCCGCCGCTGCGAGAGCTCACCGAGGAAACGTCCTGGGGCTACGACGTCATCTGGTTCGCCAAGAACATCCTGCGCGAGCCGCTGACCGAGTGGCAGGAGTGGCTGTCGATCCACGCGCTCGAGCTGCTGCCGCCCGAGCGGATCCGGGAGCAGTACCCGGACCAGCCCGAGCTGTGGGGCGAGGAGCTGCTGCGGTTCAAGACGATCCTCGTCCTGGTCGCGCGGCAGAACGGCAAGACGCACTGGGCCAAGGTGATCTTGAAGTGGGCGCTGTTCCGCAAGCGGCTGCCGTACATCCTCGGCGCCGCCCAGACGAAGAACGACGCCTTCGAGCTATGGGAGGAGGTCCGCGACGAATGCGAGACACACCCGAAGCTGCGCAAGCGCATGAAGCGGACCTCCAACGCCCACGGCTTCGAGGCCCTGCGCTCGCGCACCGGGGTTTACCGGATCGCCGGGCTGGACCGAAACGCCGGCCGCGGCAAGACGGTCAACATGCTCTACCTCGACGAGCTGCGCGAGCATAAGACCTGGACCGGCTGGACCGCGTTGTCGTCGACGACGATGTCGCCGGTGATCGGCTTCAACGTTGCGACCTCCAACGCCGGTGACGCCCGCTCAGTCGTGCTCAAGAGTTTGCGCACCCGCTGCATCAACGCGATCAACTCCGGCGACACGGACGCTGTCACCGTCGGGATCTTCGAGTGGTCCGCTCACCCCGACCTGTCGATCGACGACCGCACTGGCTGGGCGCAGGCCAACCCCGACCTCGGACACGGCCGGATGACCGAGCGCGACGTATCCGCAGAACGGGAGGGCAAAGAGGATGACGAGTTCAAGACCGAGAACCTCTGCCAGTGGGTCGAATCCCTCGACCCTGGCAAGATCCCCCCGGAGCTCTGGGATGCTCTCGCTGATCCGGGCTCTCTCCCGGCTGTCGACGCCCCGATCTACTGCGGCGTCGACGTCGCCACCGAAGGTACCCACTCCCACATCGTCATCGCCGCCCAGCGGCCCGACGGTCGGTGGCACATCGAGGTCGTCGCATCCCGCGCCGGCTACCGGTGGGTCCCCGCCTGGTTGAAAGCACGCGAGGCCACCTGGTTCTCCGGCACCGTCGGCATCCAGGTCAAGGGAAGCCCCTCGAACGCGCTGGCCCCGCTGCTGCGTGAGGCGGGCATCGAGGTCGCCGAGTGGCAGGGCACCGACATGACGTCGAGCGTCCTGGGCTACTTCACCGCGATTCAGGAGCGCAACGTGCGCTGGCTAGGCCGCGCCCCCGACGCCCCGACGACCCCGACGCTGCTTGAGGCCGCCGCCAACGGTGTCAAGGACCGCAAGAGCGGCGACACCTTCATCTGGGACCGCGACAAATCCACCGGCGACGTCACGCCGTTCGTGGCGTCCAACATCGCCTGGTGGATGGGCAACCGCATCGTCGACGAGCAGGAGTCCGCCTACTCCGGCGACGACTGGGACGACGACGACCTGGACGACAACCTCGACGACTTCGACGACGGCGATCTGATGATCGTGTGAGGAGGCCCCGTATGGGACTGCTGGACTACTTCGGGCTGAGCCGCGCGCCCCTGCGCGCGCCTGAGCCCGACGAGCTCGCTGCGCCGATTTTCGCCGGCATCGTCCGCGACATCGACACGATGTCCGTCGAGCAGCTCTGGCGCGAGCAGCCGCACCTACGCACCGTCTGCGACTTCATCGCCCGATCGGTCGCCAGCGTGAACCTGCACGCCTACCGACACGACACCGACGGCGGACGCGAGCGGGTCCGCGGCGAGCCGGTCTCCCGACTGATGAAGAAGGCGTCGCAGTCGATGCTGACCTACGACCTGATCTACCGGTCCCTGATGGACCTGAGCTTGTACGACGAGTTCATCTGGATCGTCGAGAACCATCCCGTCGAGGGCTACCGGATCACGCCGATCTCGCCGACCTGGCAGATCCGCTACCGCTGGCGTGATGCCTGGACCATGCGGTCGATGGTCATGACCGACCCGTCCTCCGGCGAGCAGGTCGAGGTCCCCGCCGAGAAGATGGTCCGCATCCACGGCTACGACCCCTTCACCATGAAGACCGGTTCGTCGCCGGTCGAGGCGCTCAAGGACACGCTGCGCGAGCAGCTCGAAGGCGCGGCCTACCGCTCGCAGCTCTGGAAGTCCGGCGCCCGCCTCGGCGGGGTCATCACTCGCCCGCATGACGCGCCGAAGTGGGACAACAAGGCCCGCGCCCGGTTCAAGGGCTCCTGGCAGTCGCAGTACACCGGTCGCGGCTCCGGCGCCGGCGGCACTCCCGTCCTCGAAGACGGCATGGACTTCAAACCGGCGCACCTCAAAGCGCAGGACGAGCAGGTCGTCGACATGACCAAGCTGTCCCTGCAGACCGTCGCCAGCGTCTACCACGTCAACCCGACGCAAGTCGGACTGCTCGACAACGCCAACTACAGCAACGTCCGCGAGTTCCGGCGCTCGCTGTATGGAGACAGCCTCGGACCGCAGATCAAGCGCATCGAGGACGCCCTGAATCAGTGGGCCCTGCCGATCCTCGGCGTCGATGACGACGTCTACGTCGAGTTCAACCTGGAGGAGAAGCTCCGAGCGAGCTTCGAGGAGAAGGCGGCGGTCACTTCGACTGCTGTCGGCGCCCCGTGGATGACCGTCAACGAGGCACGCGGCATGAACAATCTGCCGCACCTCGACGGCGGCGACGTCCTCGCCAGGCCGCTGAACACAACGTTCGGCGAGGAGGATCCCCAAGCGGAGGAGGACTCATGATCACGATCATCTCCATCGGCAAGAAGTACGACCAGCCGCAGCCCTGCGACATCCACCTCGACGCCACCGAGTGGCCGACCCCGCCGCCGGGGCACCGCAAGGCTGACGGACGGCACCCGGCGATCCAGACCAGCGTGCTCACTCGGAACCCGATCATCTTCGAGCACCTCCTGCTCACCGCGCAGTTCGCCCAGCGACTCGCCCAGGAGCAGGACCAGGTCACCGTCGTCATCGAGTGCTCCGAGGGCATCCACCGGTCCGTCGCCGGCGCCGAGGCCCTGCTGGCCTACGTCACCGAGCTGGGGGAGGAGGCCACGGTGTTCCACCGCGACCTCGGGAGGCGGTCGGCATGACGATCCACGTAGTCGTCGGCCCGCCGGCCGGCGGCAAGTCGACGTTCGTCGAGCAGAACGCCCCGCCGGGCGTGCCCCGGTTCGATTTCGATCGCGTCGCCGACACCGTCGCCGGTGACGAGGTGAAGCACGACGCCCCGCAGGGTGTCGTCGACACCGTCCTGGCGATGCGCCGCGGACTCATGGGCTGGGTCCTCGACGCCGAGACCACCGTCGGCGAGCTGTGGCTGATCAACGCCCGCCCGTCCGACTCAACCATCCAGCGGCTCGCCGGAGTCGGCGCCGAGTTCCACCTCTGCGACCCCGGCGTCGACGAGTGCATAGCCCGCGCCGAGCGCGAGGGCAGACCAGACCACACCATCGACCGGATCAGGTCGTGGTACGACGACCCGCCGGACCTGCCGGGGGAGAAAGGGGGTGAGTCCATGCGCGTCAAGGACATGACCGTCCAGGTCAAGGCGTCGGACGCCGACGACGGCGACGGCGAGTTCTCCGCCTACGCATCGGTGTTCGACAACATCGACAGCTACGGCGACGTCATCCGCAAGGGCGCATTCGCCAAGACACTGCAGGACTGGGAGTCCAGCGGCAACACCATGCCGCTGCTCTACGGCCATAACTTCAGCGACCCGTTCAGCAACATCGGCTCGATCACCAAGGCCGAGGAGGACGACCACGGGCTGAAGATCAGCGCGAAGATCGACCTCGACAACCCGACCGGCGCCCAGGTCTACCGCTTGCTCAAGGAGAAGCGACTGTCGCAGATGTCCTTCGCCTTCGACGTGAAGGAGGGCGGCATAGCCGAGGTCGAGGGCGAGCACGTCTACGAGCTCCGCGAGCTCACGCTCTACGAGTGCTCCGTCGTGCCGATCGGAGCGAACCAGGAGACCGAGATCCTCGCCGTTAAGGCGATGGCCCGCTACCTCGACGCTGCCGGCAAGGGAGCCGTCGACCAACTCTGCCAGGCGCTGTCACCACCTGGCGACAGCAAGCACGACACCGACCCCGAGACCCCGGAGGACACCAAGTCCCCGGGGTCTTCGCATGCCCCGGACTCGGACGAGCCCGCGGAGACCACCGGCCGCACCAACTGGCTGCAGGCCAAATTCGCACTCCTGGAAAGGACCGCACCATGAACCTGAAGGAACAGTACGAGGCCGCAGTCAAGGCGGCCCGTGAGCTTCACGCCAAGTACGGCACCGACATGACCGACGAGCAGTTCACCGAGGTCAAGTCCACTCTCGACAAGGTTGACGACCTGGGCGAGAAGCTGCAGAAGGCCGAGGAGGAGTCCGCCACCATCGACCGTCTCCGGTCGCTCAACCTCGACGGCGGCACCGACGGCCGCAAGAACGCCCACGAGCCCGAGGCCAAGAGCATCGGCGCCCACTTCGTGAAGTCCGCCCGCGACCGTCTGTCCGAGCAGGCCTCCGGACGCCGCATCGAGTTCAGCGCCCCGGAGTTTGACGGCACCAAGGCCGCCGACGACCCGCACAAGACCACCAATCTGTCCGACGAGTTCAACACGCTCTACGGCACCCAGGTCGAGCGCGGCATCGTCAACGCACGCCGCGAGCGCCTCGTCGCCGCCGACCTCATGGGCAGCGCCACCGTCACCCTCCCGACGATCAAGTACTTGGTCGAGAAGGCCAAGCGCATGATCGAGGGCACGCCGGGCACCGTCGCCGAAGGCGCGCGGAAGCCGTACGTGAAGTTCGACGAGTTCGACGTCCGTACGGAGTCGCTGTCCAAGATCGCCGCGCTGACCAAGATCAGTGACGAGATGATCGAGGACTACGGCTTCGTCGCTGACTGGATCAACCAGCAGCTGATCTACGAGCTGTCCGTGGTCGAGGAGGAGCAGCTGCTCCGCGGCGACGGCGCCGGCTCCAACCTCACCGGCCTGCTGCAGCGCGACGGTCTGCAGGACTTCAACATCGACACCGACGACACGTCCGACCAGTTCGACGGCCTGTTCCGCGCGATCCAGATGATCCCGGCAGCGACGAACCTCACCGCCGACGCCATGATGATCAACCCCATCGACTACGCCGAGCTGCGGCTGCACAAGGACGCCAACGGCCAGTACGTCGCCGGCGGGCCCTTCGCCAACGGCCAGTACGGCGTCGGCGGCGTCCTGATCGACCCGCCGGTCTGGGGACTGCGCACCGTCGCCACCAACGCCGTCCCGCAGGGCCGCTACGTCGTCGGCGCATTCCGCCAGGGCGCCACCGTCCTGCGCAAGGGCGGCCTGCGCGTCGACTCGACCAACACCAACGACACCGACTTTGACCACAACCTGGTCACCCTGCGCGCCGAGGAGCGCCTGGGCCTGATGGTCCCGGTCCCGTCTGCCTTCGTCACCGGACAGCTCGGCTCCACCACCGGCGGCGGAGAGGGTGACGGCCAGGGGGAATCCTGACGCCGGGCACCATGACGCTGCCCGGCGTCGGGACCGTACCCACGGCCAACACCAAGTCCAAGTCCAAGAAGAAGTAGGAGGCCACCATGGCTGAATACGACGGAACCAGCTTCCGCAACGACGACCCCGACACCCCGCTCGAGGCATCCGTCCTCAACGACTGGAACGCCGCCACCGTCGACCACGGCAAGCGGATCGAGACCATCGAGAACGCCGACCCACCCAACGACGGTGAGGACGGGCAGGACGGCACCGACGGGAAGTCGGCCTACCAGATCGCCGTCGACAACGGCTTCCAGGGCAGCGAGTCCGAATGGCTCGAATCCCTCAAGGGCCAGGACGGCGAAGACGGGCAGGACGGCAGCGACGCCGCCAACCCCTTCACCGACGACGAGGTCAGCAAGCTCAAGGCCCTCGCCGCAGAAGCAGGCGACGGCGGCGAGTCCGGTGAGTAACCGCCGGCTCTACCGCCTCGACCTCCCCGGCGGCAGCCACGTCTACCGCTACCTCACCGCCGAAGACGCCGCCCGGGACTACCCCGACGCCGTCCTCGACGACACCGAGAAAACCCACGTCCCCATCAACGAGGCCTGGGCCCCGGAGACGAAATAGGAGGTGATGCCGATGACCGACCACGGCATCACCCCCGACCACGTCGCCAACGTCACCAAACAAACCGCCACCGAGGAACAGATCGACCGGGCAGTAGCCTCCGTCCGATCCCTCTGCGGCTGGCACGTCTGGCCCATCCGCACCGACACCCTCCGCCTCGACACCGCCGGCGACACCCTTCGCACCCTGCCCACCCTGCAGGTCGAGGACATCACCGCCGTACGCATCCACGGCACACCCACCACCGCCTACACCTGGTCCACCGACGGACTCCTCCAACTCCCGCGCCACCGCGTCGGGCTGGGGGCGCTGGAGGTAGAGCTCCGGCACGGCTATGACCGTCCGGCGGATCTGATCGGCGTGGTCGTGCAGATGATCGGCCGGGCTGCTCGTCCGGCCGAGCAGATGTCGGTCGGTGGTATCTCGGTCGGGGCGGCGCAGGGGGTCACCCCGCAGTCGTCGGAATGGCGGGTGCTCGGCGCGTACGAGCTGGGGGCCGAGCCGTGATTTTCAGTGAGCAGGTCACCATCGTGCGCCCGGGGCGTAAGCGCGGCGACTACGGCGGCTGGGAGGACGACTGGGACAACCCGACGGAGATCCCCGTCGAGTACCCGGTGTCCGTGCAGCCGCAGGCGTCACAGGCCGAGGAGACGACCACAGACCGTGCCGTCACCGACTCTTACCGCCTGTATACCCCGCCACCGCACCAGCTTCCCGAGGACGTCGTCTCCGGCGACCGTCTCCGGGTCGACTCGTGGGGGATCACGCTGATCTTCGACGGCAACCCCCTGCGGTGGCGCACCCAGATCCTGCCGCACACCGAGGCCGACCTCGTCCTCGTGCGCGGTGCACGGAAGTGAGGGACTCATGCCCGACAAGAACGTCGACCTGGACTACGACGAGCTCTTCGCTCAGGTCAATCAGACCACCCAGCTGCGCGCCGGCGTGCGGAAGGTCGGCACGCAAGTCGCCGCCGATGCCCGCCGGCAGACAGCGAAAGAGGGCGGCAAGGCGACGATCACCCTGCGTGAAGCGCCGCAGCCGAACGGCCGCTACGCGATGGACGTCGTCTCCGACTCCCCGGACGAGGAGTACGGCTCCACCGAGGCCAAGCGCATACGTGCACTGCGCTCCGCAGCACGCAGGAGGACCCGATGACTGACCCGCTGAAGTGGGTAATCGGCATCGTCGGGGCCAACGTCGGCGACGAGGTCTGGGTCGCTGACCGCATGCCACGTCCCGACGAGCTCACGGACAACCTGCCGGCAGTGTCGATCGACCTGCTGCCCAGCTCCGAGAGCTCGTCCTGGGGCGGATTCGGCGGCCCGCTGATCGAGGGCATCGCTCTCGACATCGACGTCGTCGCCCCGTCCCGCGCCGAGGCCGTCCCGGTCGCCGACAGGGTCCGGGAGATCTTGCACGCCCTACCGCACATCGAGGGATCCGCGGTCAGCTCCGTGGAGTGCCCCCGATTCGCCACCCGCCCCGACATCTCGCCGTACGTGCGGCGCATCGGTGTCGAGGCAACCATCATGACCCGCTCCGAGCGGGACTAACCCAAGGAGGAACCATGGCAGATCAGTCTGCACTCGAAGGCTTCAAGGCCGCCGCGGCCCGCGTCGGCGTCACCGGCGCCATGCGCGTCGCACCGCTGGGCACCAAGCCCAAGACGGACCTGAAGTCGAAGTACGACACCGACACCTACCGCAACCTCGGCTACCTGTCCCCGGACGGTGTGACGATCAACTTCGACGAGTCCACCCAGGAGTACATCCCCTGGCAGGAGATGACCGCGATCCGTCGCGACATCACCCAGTCCGTCAAGACCGTCCAGGTCACACTGTGGCAGTTCACCAAGGAGAACGCCGCGATGTACTTCGGCGTCCCCGGCGGCGACATCGTCGTCAACGACGAGGACGGCACCTGGTACTTCGACGAGGGCGGCGTTCCCGAGTTCGAGCACCAGCAGGTCATCCTCGACGTCATCGACAACAACAAGGCCATGCGCCTGACGATGTACGACGCCCAGGTCACCGAGCGCTCCGGTCTGACGATCAAGCGCGACGAGATGATCGGCCTGCAGATCACCCTCTCCGGCTACCCGGCAGGCCCGGAGTACGCCTCGGCAGGCGAGGAGGGCAAGTCCCTGGAGGGCAAGACCAACCGCTGGCTGTTCTCCAACAGCTGGTCGGCCGACGGCCCCGGCGACGACACCAACGGTGGCGACGACGGCGAGCCCGTTGAGGGGCAGACCCTGGCCAGCGCGCTCACCGTGCCGTCCAACGAGCTCACCCCGTCCAAGTGACGGACCGGCCCCGGGAGGGACACCTGGCAGATCCGCCCGGGGCCGTACCCAACCTCCACTCCGTAAAGGGATCTGCCCCCCAAACTTCCATCCTGAAAGGATCTGCCACCCATGTCTATCAATCTTGACGAACTGCTCGCCCAGCGCGAGGAAGCCACCGGCATCTCCGGTGAGCGCGTCGCCTTCGAGTTCACCGCCCGCAAGGGCGAGCACAAGGGCAAGAAGCTCGAGTTCACCTTCCGCGACCCGGCCACGCTCACCGACGAGGAGTCCGAGGACCTCGTCGAGGTACCTCAGCACGGCGTCGACCTGACCGTCTGGTACATGGGCGACGACGAGTACGACCGGTTCCGCGACGTCGGCGGTGAGTCCTGGATGTTCCTCCAGGTGATGAAGGAGCACGCCGAGAAGATCCAGGGGGTCGACTCGCAGGGTCGCCCTACACGGCAGAATCGCTCCTCGCGCCGTCGCCGGAAGCGGTAGAAGCCGCCTGCGAGGCGACCTACGGGTGGGACGTCCTCGGCGCGTTCCACCGTGGCGAGATCACCCTGCGCAAGCTCCGGGTGCTCGTGACCTACCTGCCACAGGACTCCCCGGCCCGGTGGCACGCCTCTGACGACCGACCGTGGTCGCAGGACAACGCACTGCTGTGGCAGCTCTACGGAGCCGCCCTGCGCACCAACGTCAATCTCGCCCGACTCGGCGGCAACAAGAAGGCCGTCATGCCGTGGGACGAGCAGCCGAAGTTCCCCTGGCGCAAGCCCGAGAACCCCAACACCCAGACGCTGGGCGGGGTCTCCGAGGACCGCCAGGACGAAGCGATCGAGTACCTGCTCGGTCTCGACGAATAGGAGGCCACCATGTCGTCAGTCTGGGTCCCGATCCTGCCGAGCCTCAAGGGCTTCACGCAGAAGATCGAGGGCGAAGCACGCAGTGCGTCCCAGCGAGGCGGCAAGGTCGCCACCGAAGAATTCGGCAAGGCCGGCGAGGCCTCCGGGCGCTCACTGGCCGACGGGCTCAAGCGGCAGCAGGCCCTCGTCTCCTCGGCATCCAAGACGCTCGGCGACGCCCGCACGAGCGAGGCCAACGCCTCCGGCGCGGTGAAGACCGCCGAGCTAGAGCTGCAGCGCCTGCGTGAGCGCGGCGACGCCTCCGCGTCGAAGATCGCCAAGGCCGAGGAAGACCTCGCCGACAAGAAGCGCAAGGCCGAGACCGCCGGTGAGCGGCTGGGCCGCGCCGAAGAGCAGCTCGCCACCGTCCGCGACGGGGGAGAAGCGAGCTCACGCAAGCTGACCTCCGCCGAGGACCGGGTCGTCGACGCCCGCAACAAGGTCGAGAAAGCCGCCGGCGACGTCCGCGTGTCCGAGCTGCGCGTCACCGAGGCCCGAGAGAAGTCCGAGACCCGGGCCGCAGCCCTGCAGTCCGCCGAGGACAACCTCGCGCGCGTCCGCGCCGAGTTCGGCGAGGACTCCAAGCAGGCCGCCGCCGCCGAGCGCCAGGTGGAGACCGCCCGAAAGCAGGCCGAGACGGCTGCCCGCGGCGTGATCGACACCGAGACCGCCCTGGCGAAGAAGAAGGGCGAACTGCAGACCGCGAACGAGTCCGTCGCCTCGTCGACGCTGTCTCACAAGGCCGTGCAGGAGGATCTCGCAGCCTCCGAGCGAGCCGCCGGTGAGGAAGCCGACCGGGCAGCACAGGACATCCGCGGGCTCGGCGACGAGATGGGCGGAGCCGAGCAGCCCGCCCACGGGCTCGCCGGCGGCCTGGCATCCATGGCGAAGCAGGCAGGCCTCGCGGCCGCCGCATTCGTCGGGGTGCGCGGCATCGGCGATACCATCTCCGCCGGGTTCGACAAGGTCACAGCCATCGAGGACACCACTGCATCGCTCGGAATCCTCATGGGATCCGCCGACGAGGCAGCGGACCTGATGGACGACTTGACCGAGACCAACATGAAGACCCCGTACAGCTTTGATGCCTGGTCAGAGGCAGGAAAGAACCTCGTCGCTTTCGGCATGGAAGCCGACGACGTCACCGACACCGTCATGGCGCTCGGTGAAGCCGCAGCAGCCTCCGGCAAGGGCGAACAAGCCCTGGCCTCGATGGGCGACGCCTTCGGCAAGGCCGCCGCCTCCGGCAAGATCAGCATGGACCTGATCAACAGCCTTTCCGCTGGTGGCGTGAACGGCCTTACCATCCTCGCCAACGAATTCGACGTCACCACCGAAGAGATGCAGAAGATGATCTCGGGTGGAACCGTGCCGGTCGGGGAGGCCTTCGACGCGCTCACGACCGGCATCATGGACGGCTCGGACGGCATCGCCGGGTCGACCATGGCGATGACCGGCGTCATGGACGAGATGTCACAGACCACCTCCGGCCAGCTCGGCCTGCTCAAGATGTCCTTCGTGAACCTCGCCGGCGACATCATGCAGTTGGCGATGCCGGCCATCAAGGAAATCGCCTCCGCCGGGTCGAACCTGATCGGTGTCATCCGTGACCTGATCTCGGACTTCGTCGAGGGCAACGGCGTCATGGGTAAGTTCCGTGACCTCCTGCCCGCCATAACTGGCGCCGTCGTCGTATTTGGTACCGCCCTCGTCGCCGTGAAGCTCGGCGCATTTGTCGGCCAGCTCGCCCTCGCCACGCGCGGGTACATGGCGATGTACAAGGCAGTCGGCCTGGCGAACTCGATCCAGATGATCTTCAACGGCACGATGCTGGCGAACCCGATGTTCTGGGTCGTCGCCGCAATCGCCGCCGTGGTGGGGGCACTCACCTGGTTCTTCACCTCGACCGAGACCGGACAGCGGCTCTGGGAGTCCTTCATGGACTCCCTGCGGTCCGCCTGGGCCTGGCTGAAAGACACCTTCGCCCCCGTATTCGAGTGGATCGGCGAGAAGCTCTCCCTGCTCGGCGGAGCGTTCCAGGAGCTTTGGAGCATCATCGGCGGCGACGACATGGCAGATGGGTGGCCGAACCTCGCCGAGCTGATCGGACTCGACAAGGCCGAGTGGATCTTCGACACCTTCCAACAGATCAAGACGGCCTTCGGCGAGCTGAAGGACGCCTTCTTCGGTGGGGACTCTGGCTACGGAGCACTTGAGCAGCTGATCGGCGCGGAGAAGGCCGAGTGGGTCGTCAACGCCGTAGCCGGGGTCGGCGACGCCTTCCGCACCGTCATGGACGTTCTGAAACAGATCCCTGACCTCGCGGGCGGGGTGTGGGACATCCTGTTCAACGGCGACTTCACGGGGCTGCCGTTCGGCATCGAGGAGGACTCCGGCATCGTGGACTTCCTGTTCACGCTGCGCGACGTCGCCGTCCAGGTCGGCGAGTTCCTGAAGGACACCCTCGGCAGTGCGCTGTCGGACCTCTGGGACGCATTCAAGGACATCGCCCCCACCGTCCTCGATGTCGGTAAGGCCCTCGGCGGTGCCCTGCTCGACGCCCTCATGGCAGGGTGGGATGCCGTCACCGGCCTGTGGGAGGCGCTGACGAACCTCTGGGATGTACTGTCCCCGGTACTGCTGCCCGTCCTCAAGATCGTCGGCGCCATCATCGGCGGCGTGGTCCTCGGCGCGATCCTCGCCGCAGCGAAGGCCTTCCAGTTCATCGCCGGGGTCGTGAAGGTCGCCGCCGGGGTCTTCTCCTGGCTGATCGACAAGATCGTCGTCCCGCTGATCGGCTGGTTCGGCGACCTCGCCGGATTCCTCGGCGGGGTACTGTCTACCGCTTTCACCACATTCGGTGACATCGTCGAGGGCATCTGGACCGGAATCCAGACCGTGTGGGAGAGCGTCCTCAAGCCCGTCTTCGACACGTTGTGGACCGTGGTCTCCACAACCCTCGGCGTGATCGGCACGGTCATCCTCGCCCCGCTGCTGATCGCCTGGGAGGCTCTGTCGTGGGGCATCTCTGCCGCGTGGGAGAACATCATCAAACCCGCGTGGGAAGCCCTCTCCGCTGGCATCAGCTGGCTGTGGGAGAACGTCCTTCAGCCCGTCTTCGACTACATCAAGGCGTCCTGGGAGAACCTGTCCACGGCCATCCAGTGGGCCTACGAGAACATCATCCAGCCAGCCTGGGAGGCTCTCAAGGTCGCCGCGACCTGGCTCTGGGAGACCGTCCTCATGCCCATCTTCGACGCCATCCGCGTCGGGTGGGAGGCGATGTCCAACGGCATCGAGTGGGTGTACAACTCGATCATCAAGCCCACGTGGGACGCCCTCAGCAACGCCCTGAACTTCCTGTGGGACCGAGTCGTCTCACCGATCCTCGGCTGGATCGAGGACCGGTGGGACGACCTGGGTACCGCCATCGAGTGGGTCAAGGACCGGGTCATCCAGCCTGTCTTCGACTCCATCGGCACCGGGCTCGACGTCCTTAAGGGAGTGTTCGAGACCGCGGTCGACGGGATCGGTACCGTCTGGGACGGGCTCAAGGCCGCCGCAGCAAAGCCGGTCAAGTTCGTCATCGACCGAGTATGGAACGACGGCATCCTGAAGGCCTGGAACCTGATCGCTGACTTCGTGCCCGGTCTCGACCCTGTCGACCCGTACGAGCCGGACTGGCTCGGCGACTACGCCTACGGCACCAGCAACATCGTGCCCGGTGAGCGCAGCGTCGGACGAGACAACATGGACTTCGTCTCGACCGACGGTCGATATGGCATCAGCCTGGCCGGAGATGAAGGAATTGCCCACCAGCACGTCGTCGACGGGATCGGCAGGTCGAACTGGGACCACCTCAACCAGGTCGGCCGCACCCGCGGCGCGTCCGCTGTGCGCGAGGAGCTCGGCTCCTTCGCCACTGGCGGCGTCATCGGTGGCGGTAGCCCCGTGCGGGAGGACCTCGGCAGCTTCGCCGACGGCGGCACGCTGCAGATGAACCCCGGTACGGACGTCACCACCGACATCCAGCGGGCCATGATCGCCGCCGTAAGCCAGGCGTTCCCCAACCAGATCGTCACCTCGGCGACCAGGTACGAGGACGTCGGCTCCGGCTACGACAACCACATGGCCGGCCGCGCGGTGGACTTTGCGCCCGACCAGGGACTCACTAACTGGATCGCCAAGGAGTACCCGGATTCCGCCGAGCTGTTCTGGGACCCGGGCCCCAACATCAAGAACGGGGCCCCGACGGGTGCGATCGGCGGGCACTCCGACCACGTCCACTGGGCCATGGCATCCATGCCCGACCCCTACACCGGCGAGATCGTCTCCCAGGACGGACCCGGCGGTGGCGGGGGAGGAGGTGGCAACTGGCTGTACAACAAGGCCAAGGATCTCTGGGACTCCACCGTCGGCAACGTCGGCGACTGGATCCGTGACTCCACCGCCTCCTGGGGGGACTCGAAGTTCGCCGAGATGCCCTCCAAGATCTACGACGAGACCGAACAGAAGGTCTTCACCTGGATCATGGACAAGGTCCCGTTCGCCAGCGGACCCGACTCCGGGAGCGGGCCTGGATCACTCGGCGGCGGCGTTGAACAGTGGCGCTCAATGGTCGAGATGGTCCTCGCAGACCAGGGCCGGCCAGCTGGGCTGACCGACACCGTCCTGCGCCGCATGGACCAGGAGTCCACCGGCGATCCCGGAGCCATCAATGAGTGGGACTCCAACGCCCAGCAGGGGTGGCCGACCAAGGGGCTCATGCAGATGCGTGATGACACGTTCATGTCCTGGGCGGAGCCAGGCCGCACCGACATCTGGAATCCGGAGGACAACCTGCGATCCTCCCTGCGCTACACCGAAGCCACCTATGGCTCCGTCGAAGCCGGCTACAACAAGGCCGGCGGATACGACGCTGGCGGGTGGCTCGACCCGATGCAGGGACTCCAGGCTGTCTACAACCACTCCGGCGAACCCGAGCCGGTGCTCACCGGGCAGCAGTGGCGCGACGTCAAGGGCAACCTCGACTTCGCGCTCGCCGTCGCCCCGTCCGCAGAATCCTGGGCCGTCATGGCCGAGGAGCTCACCGCTGCCTTCAACGGCGGCGACTGGGGCTACGGCGAGCTCGCCACCATCCTCGGTGACGAGCACGCCGAGCAGCTCGTCACCGACGTCGCTGCCATCCGCGGCAGCATCGAAGACGAGCTCCTCGACTTCTTCGGACTCTCCGGTACCTGGATGACCGACCCCTCGCTGCTCGACATCTCCTGGGAAATCCCCGGTGACGACGACAGCGAAACCGACGACGATGACGGCCACACCGACGGGCCCGACGTCCCCGACGACGGACCCGCCGACGACTTCATGGCAAACCCCGCCGCCGGAGTCGCCGCGGTCAACGACTCCCTCGTCGGAGAAGTCCCCGCAGACAGCGCCAGCCAGGCGTCCGCCAGCGAGGTCTCACCCGACAGCGACCGAGTCACCCTCGACCGCGACATGGTCGTCAACATCGTCATGGAGAACGTCACGACCTCGGACCCCAACGAGATCGCCCGCGAGGCAGCCCGCGAGGCCCGCCGCGCGCTCGCAGCGTTCCGCTTCTAGCCCCAAGGAGGTACCTGGATGCTCGGCATCAACCGCTCGGCAGTCCTCGTCTGGATCACCCCCGACGGCCGCCAGCTCCACCTCGCCGGCGGAGCTGACCAACGCCGCGAGGGTGTCTCCCTCGACGAGGGCCTGGACGGCGTCGGCTCGGTCGAGGCCTCACCCGCATTCGAGGCCGCCATCACCCAGATCGGCGAAACCATCGCCGGCTGGGAGCACGGCCACGGTGAGGTCGACCTCCCCATCACCATCCTCGGCAAGACACCGGCAGACATGCAGGCAATCCGCGAGGACCTCAAGCGGATGTTTCCGCTCGGTCGCGCCGGGTGGCTGGCGGTCAACTCGCCGGTGACGGGGTGGCGGTGGCTGCGGTGCTACCGGCGCTCCATGAAGCCCGGACTGGCGAAGTCTCCGTACCTGACGTCCACGATGCATCTGGACATTGTCCTGATCGCCGAGGACCCCAGGGCTGAGACTGCACCGGTTACGTCACAGTGGCGAAACTCCGGCGACCAGGGCAAGGGGAACTTGTGGGTCACCGGGGGCGACGAGTGGCCGGCATGGCCGACTCTCGTCGTCCACGGGCCCGGGCAGGTGACTCTGTCGATGTCCGGCGAGAAGATCCGCCTGCCGGCACTCGATGCCGGGGAGCGGGCACTGCTCCAGACCGACCCCGCCCGCTCCGTCATGCGCTCCATCGCCGCCGACGGCACGTCGACCAACCGGTGGCCTGACGTCGAGGGCTATCTCTCCCGACCGATCCCGGCCGGGGAGATGACCCGCGTCGGCGTCCGCGTCACCGACGGCAGCCGAGACACCGCGGTGCTGGCGCACACCCGCATCCACATGGAAGGGCTGCTGTGAATCTCACCGACTCGCTGCACGATCTGCTGTCCTCCGACAACGCCGAGCGCGATCGCTTCACCGCCCCCGAGCCGCACATCCAGTTCTGGACCGGCAAGGGGCGGCTCAAACTCTGGTCACCATGCACCAACGCGATCGACTGGACCTTCGACGAGAAAGACCTCGAGCACGGATCGTGCAGCTTCAAGCTCCCGGCCGACGACAACTGGACCGAATACTTCGAGGGGCTGGACCGCTACCTCGCCAGGCTGGTCACCTTCGACTGGCCCGGCGGCTACCGGCCGGCCTTCGTCCTCACCAGCTACCGACGGGTGCGCATCGGTAAGCGCACCTGGTTCGAGGTGACGGGCTCTACTCTCACCGCTTACCTCTCCGCGGTTCACCTGTGGGCGAATCCGCTGATGCCGCCGGAGGTGCAGATCTCCGGGGCCTGGCGTGCGATCGGGCCGGCCTCCACCGCGTGGAAGACCGCACTGACGCTCAACCTCGTGCGGCTGCAGGCCAACACCTGGTCCATCCCGATCCGCAACCCCTTCGACCCGGGGTCGTGGGACCTGGTCCGCAACGCCCTGCACCCCATCATGATCAATCCCCGCCGTGTCGGACTTTTCGATACCTCGGGGTGGATCATGGCCGAGTGGTGCATGGAGACAGCCTGGGACGCCGCGGTAGAGATCGCTGAGGCGCAGGGCATGTCGGTGCGCTGCGATTTGTGGCTGCCCGGTGACGCGCAGCCGTTCCCGGAGTGGATGACGCTGGCCGAGCCCCGCATCATCGTCGACATGGTTCCCAGTGCCCGGGACATCAATTTCACGGGCACGTTCGTCGACGGGCTGATCCGTGAGGCCATCAAGATTGCCGACGATGCGTTCAGCTGGATCACCTACCCGCTGCTGGAGCCCACAGGCATCATGGACCGCCTGGAGGACCGCCAGCAGCTGCGGATCCCGCTGTACCGGTCGGGGGAGTGGTCGCCGGCCACCCAGGCCGACGAGGTCACCCACCTACCGCAGGCCACCCGCGCCACCGTCGGCGGCAAGAGCCCCGGCTGGCTGAACGGCCTGGTCGCCACGACCGTCGGCGCGGGTGTCTCCGCCATCGGCGCCGCCGTCGGGCTGCCCGGCCTGCGCATCGGCTTCCTCGAGGAGCTCGCACAGAACCGCCTGTTCGCCTACCACTCGGTCGAGAACCTCAACCTCGCCCGCGAGGCAGGCGACTGGCGTCTGCGCGAGCGCTTCGCAGGCTCGCAGACCACCGCGCTGTCGCTGCAGGCAGGCGAGGCGGCGAAATCGACGCTGCACGAGACCCGCGGCTGGGTCTCCCACGAGATCCAGGTCGCCAACGGCGCCCCGTACTTCATCGGTCGGCACCTGATGCTCGGCATGCCCGTGGCCGTCGAGCGCGAGGACGGCTCGATCGGCGTCGACACCCTCACCGGATTCTCCGCCTCCGGCGGTCGCGGCACCACGACCGTCACCCTCACCGTCGCCAGCCCGGAGGAATCCGAGCCCGGCCTGTACGCACTCAAGAAGGTCAGAAAGGCCACCGGATGGATCAATCGCCTCGCACTGCAGAACTAGTCGCCGACCAGATTGACTCGCTCGCCCGGTTCCTCACCGCCGCACCCCTGCCGAACGACACGGTTGCGGACATGCCCCCGGAGATCGCCCGGCTGCTCGCCGAGTCGATCGTGCGGTGGGAGCACGGCGAGATCCGCAAGGACGGCACCTGGCAGCCGCTCGGCGAGGTCACCACCGACCCCGAGGTCGGCGACGTCCGCGCCGAGATGACCGGCGACAACACCATCGTCAAGCTCACACACATACCGACCGGGGCGACCGTACTGGGCGAAACGCCCGACCGGGCCTGGGCAGATCTACGCAGAAAGGTGGCCGACCATGGCAGCGAAACGCCAGTCGATCAGTGAGGAATTCATCGAGCGGATCAACGCCGACCTCGACATCTTCGGCATCAAGGCAGACCCCTCACAGCCACCGATGACCGAGACCTACCTGCACGTCCGCCGCCGACAGGACGGCTCCGCCGGAAGCGCACGCCTCGCACTGCCCGCATTCCAGGGCGAGAAGGGCGACCCCGGCGAGCCCGTCGTGCACCAAGGCGACCGCACCAGCGCACAGCTCGCCGCCCTGCGCGAAGCCCTCGACCACCGCCACAAAAACTGGGCGTTCCGTAACACCGACAACAACGACATGTACGTCTGGAACGGCAGCACGTTCATCGTCTACGAGAACGCCTTCGGCGCCGAGGGTGAGCAGGGCCCGCCGCCCGAGCTGTGGCCCGGTACCGTCACCATCGAGGGATACGGCGAACTCGACGACACTCTCGGCGTCCGCATCCGCGGGTCCGACGGCTCCTACACCGTCGGACTCGACCTGCCGAAGCTCCCCAAGGGTGATCCCGGCGACCAAGGCCCGCCCGGCGGCATCTACACCAGCCCCGACATCGACGGCGGCCCCACCGACGGACAGATCCTCGTCCACGACGGCGAGACCGGAAAGATGGTCTGGCGCGACGGCTACCTCGGCCCCCAGCTCTACAGCGTCCCCCCGTCCGCCTTCGGTGACTGGTCCGCCGGCATCTCCGCCTCCCGCCACCACATCACCACCGTCACCATCCCCGCCCAGCCCTTCCGCTACCGCCTGGACTTCTCCGGCGGCGTCGAGGTCTCCTCCATCATCGGACAGACCATCGACGTCCAGGTCCTCGCCGACGACCCCGACAACGGCACCCTCGTCGGCTGCGCCTGGGGCTCCATGGAAGCCACCGGATGGATCCACCAGCGATTCGACGCCTTCCACGACATCCCCGTCACCCCCGAATCCACCGGCCTGCGCGCCGGGGTCGTCGAGGCAGGCACAGAGGTGGAGCTCCATGTGGTCGCCGTGAAGTCCGCCGGGCTCGGCACAGGCTGGCGGGTCGCATCCTCGGGGCGCTCGAATCTGCAGGTGAAGGTGGAGAGGATGTCCGGATGACGTTCTACCGCACCCCGCAGCGGCAGAGCTTCGACGCCAACATCTTCGAAGAGTCGATGGTCGACTACGGCGAGCAGGTCGCCGTCCAGGAAGACCTCGGAGCAATCGGCGGCATGCTCGGCTACGGCAACATCTACCACTACCCGAACTTCGACGATCTCCCCGGCGGCACCTACATGACCGGCAGCGCCGAACAGGTCGTCGGGATCAGCGGGAACCGCTCGTCGTTCCCCGGCGTCGGAGTGTCAGCTGAGCAGAACTCAAACGACTACTGGGGTCTGCGGATCCTCGACGCCGGGGTCTGGAAGGTCACGGTGAACTTCCGGTGTACACCGGCATCCGGGGACACCTGGTTCCAGGTGAGCACGACCCACGACCCGAAGTACGCCTCGGCAGATACCGCGAACCGCCGGACGATCGCCTACGGCAACTTCAGCGACGTCATCGTCTCCAACGCCGGCGGCGAGCTCGTCGTCCCCATCGCCATGGGCTCAGGCAGCTGGACCAAGGGGGAGATGAAGATGACGATGTACCGCATCGACGGCGGAACCAGCAGCTTCTCCCAGAACAATCTCCGGAAATGAGGTCGCTATGAGCATCCGCCACGAAATGATCACCGGCAGGTGGACCCTCCTGGTCGAGGACTCCCACGCCGACGACGACGCCTACCTCGACGAGGTCCCCCTCACCGGCACGGTCACCTTCACCCCAGTCTGGCCCGACGGCGTCGTCGCCGCCCCCGCCGGAGGGGACGACGAGCCGCTACGCCTGGTCGCCACCCAGCCCGTGACCGCGCTCGTCGCCGACGGCATCCTCACCGACCTACAGGGCCGCGAAGGCCAGCCCCTGCCCGTCCAGATCGGCGAGGTCGAGCTGTGGTGGCGGGCCCGCTTCAACGTCGCCTACCAGGGCATCGAGGTCCCTCTCAACCCCCTACTCGTCGACGCGACCGAGGGGCCCGTCGAGCTCTCGACGCTGTTCTCCGCCAAAGGCTACCCCGACGACGACCTCTCCGGCCTCGAATCCATCCGCGCCACAGTGCGCCGGCAGGCCCGCGAAGTCGCCAACGCCCTGGACCTCGTCAACCGCGCCGCGGCGAGCGTAGAAGACCTCGAGCGCCGCGCGGAGGAAGCAATCCGTCAGGCCGAGGAGTACCTCCGACAGGTCAAAGGCCTAATCGACGACGCCGAGTCGATCCGCACGTCCACCGGCGAGATCCGCGACGAGGTCCACGACTGGTACGAGCAGCTCTCCACCGACACCCAACTGATCATCGACGCCGTCAACGGACACGTCGACAGCATCGCCTCCGGGGTCACCGCCGACGCCGAACGGGCAAAACAGGAAGCAGACCGCGCCGGGGACGCCGCGCGCGTCGAGGTCACCCGACAGATCTCGGACGTCGTCGACGGCGCGCCGGAGGACCTGGACACGCTGCGCGAGCTCGCCGAGTACGCCTCCGAGAACCGGGACATGCTCGACCAGGTCAACGAGGCTATCGCCAACAAGGCCGCCAAGGACCACGGCCATGAGATCACCGGCATCGATGGGCTCAAGGACGCCCTCGACGGCAAGGTCAACACCGTCACGGATGGGGCCCGCCTGTACGGCACCACCGTCGCCGGCAGCCAGACCCGCCTGCAGTACTCCAGCCAGGTCACCCCCGGCACCGTGGCATACCGGGCCACCAGTGGCGCGACGCTCTCCGCCGGTGACCCGACCGGCGCCGACCACCTCACCACGAAGCGCTACGTCGACGCCGCGGTACCGACGATCGTCGTGGTTGACGCCATGCCAGACACCCCGGACGCCACAACGATCTACCTCGTGAGGGAGCCGGAATGAGCATCATTGTCGACGGCCGCACCATCAGCGAGGTGTACGCCGGGCCGGAGAAGATCCGTGAGGTCTACCGCGGCGCGGACCTGGTGTGGTCGGCCCGCGCTGGTTCGCGCATGGGCTACCAGTGGGAGCGCGCCCGCACGAACCCGCTGCGGATCCTGTTCATCGGTTCGTCGACGATCCAGGGGCACGGCGTCGCCTGGTCGGAGGGGCTGGTCTACCAGCTCACCGGCTACCTCGCGTCGCACCTGCCCGGGGTTGAGGCCACGGCGATGGTCAAGGGAACCACCGGCACCTACCCCGCGCCGGGAGGTGCAGGCTTCCACTTCCTCAACGCTGGCGTCGGCGGGACGACGGCGAACAACTACTACGGCAACGAGCGCACGGGGATCGTGCAGAGCTACCAGCCGCACATCGTCGTGCACATGGTCGGCTCCAACGACTACAGCCTGCAGCGGCCCCTGAACGACTACCGCGACGACCTGGTCGCCGTGACCAACAACGTCCTGCGCAACGCCATCAGCGGCGACACGAAGCAGCTGTTCATCCACGCGCCGCGGCGGGAGGACGTCGACGACGCCGCGGTGACCAACAAGTGGGCCGACTACGGCCGGGTGCTGCGCGAGGTCGCCGAGGACACGACCCGGGCGGAGTTCCTCGACGCCGGGGCACTGTTCGACCAGGCTCGCGGCTCCAAGGATGTGTTCGCCAGTGACCGCGTCCATCTCAACGAGCGAGGCAACAGCCTGCTCGCCGCGGTCATTAGCGAGTGGTGGGGCCTGGACGCCCACGAGGACGAGACGATCTACGGCTTCGACGCCGGCGAGTGGGACCACCTCGCCAACGGCACCCGCATGTCCAGCTTCACCCCGGAGGGTGTGCTGCAGGCAGGCACGAGCATGACCGCCTCCGGCGACTACCGCCCGACGCTCTGGAACTCCACCGGCGGCCGCTTCCTCGACTTCACCGGCAGCAACCGGAAGATGGAGACCAGCGACTGGGGCGGAGTCCACGCGGCCCCGCTGACGGTCTACGCCGTCCTCGACGCCCTCACCCGCGACGGCTCGACCGGCTCGCAGGCCCTGTTCTCCCGGTCCGGGGCAGACTCCGGCTACCTGTGGGCCTGGTACGACCAGCCGGCCGGGCTGATGAAAGCCGCCAGCTCGTCCGCCCTTTCGCCCGGCGTGCCGATCGCCGGCGACCTGCTGACCGAGCCGCTGGTGCTCGCGATCAGTTTCCTGCCGTCGGGACACTCCCGCATCCACCTCAACAGCCTGTCGGGGCAGCACCTCGCCGTGCAGTCGCCGGACGCAAGCATGGGACCGTGGATGCGCTCGCTCAAGATCGGAACCAACGCTGGCGAGAGCCAGTGGGCACAGATGTCGGTGCGCGAGATGTGGTGGCACCACGGCGCAGACCTCGACACCGTCCAGGCCCGCATCACCACCCTCGCCGACAAGCACAAGATCCCGGTTACCACCCGTGTCTCCGACTGGTCCGAAACCTCCTCGGCAGCGGGCATCGACGACACCGTCCCGGACTGGGCCGACACCGTCGAAGTCGTCGCCGTGGGAGCAGGCGGTGGTGGCGCAGGAGGCGGCCTCATATCCACCGGTGACGGCGGCCGGGCCGGATCATGGGGCCACAGCAGTATCCAGGTCACCGGCGGGGAGTCCTTGAGTGCCCGCCCGGGGCTCGGAGGCTCTGGCGGGTCAACGGACTCCAGCAATGGGACAGCAGGTGTTGCCGCAACCGTGCGTATCGGCGGGCAGGAGGTCCTGAGCGCTTCCGGCGGCGGACCGGGCACCAGCACCAACGGCAACAATCCGGGACGAGCTGCGGGACACTACACCGCCTTCGGACGCAGCTTCGCCGGCGGTGGCAGCGCCAGCAACGGACAGGGCGGACGTCCTCCCGGCGGCGGTGGCGGCCCCGGAGCTCCACGAAACTCCGGGATGCCCGGAGCCCAAGGACGTGTCTGGTGGCGCTTCGTCGCCCACTAACCCCTCAACCCAACCAGCCCCCGGACCGCTCCGGGGGTTTTCTCATGCCCTGAAAGGGGTGACACATGGCTACAGTCATAGACTTCAGCGCTGGATTCCCCTCCGGTAAGGCGATCAAGGCCGCTGGGCACATCGGTGTTGTGTCGTACATCAGTCCGCCGCGTGAGTCGTGGATGAAGGCCAAGCCACTCACCAAGGCCAAGGTCGACGAGTACCGCGCCGCTGGTCTGCGTATCGCCACGGTGTGGCAGTACGGCGGGGCCGATAACCCCGACGCCATGCGCGGCGCTGCCGGCGGTCGGGACGACGCCCAGGCGGCCAAGAAGAAGCTCGACGAGATCGGCATGCCCGACGCCCCGGTGTTCTTCGCCGTCGACTTCGACATCAGCCTGCAGCAGTGGAACGGCACCGCGGTCAACTACTTCCGTGCCGCGGTCGAGGTCCTGGGCCGCGACCGGGTCGGCATCTACGGACACAGCAAGGTCGTGCACTGGGCGATGGAGGACGGCGTCGTCGCCGTCGTCGAGCCGGGCCGCGTGCTCGGCTGGGTCACCAAGTCGTGGTCCGAAGGCGTCACCGGCTCGGACTACGCCGTGCTGTACCAGCGCGAGCACAACGTGGCCGGCCCCGACGGCATCCAGATCGACGTCAACGACGCCTACCACCGCGACTGGTCGTCCACCCCGGGCGACAGTGGTGCCCCGTCGGCCCCGGCGGTCGCCGGGGACTTCAAGCAGGGCGTGATGCGCTCCTGGTCGAAGTGCGAGGCGTGGGTCACCAAGCTCATGAACAAGCACACCACCCCTGGCCGCGGCGGAAAGCAGATCAAGTACATCGTGAGGCACCACAATGCCGGCATCCTGTCGATCGACCAGATCTGGGACGTGTGGCAGCAACGGCAGGCCAGCGCGCACTACCAGGTCGACCGGTTCGGCATGGTCGGTCAGCTCGTCTGGGATTCCGATACCGCCTGGCACGCCGCCGACACCGTGCGGAATCAAGAGAGCATCGGCATCGAGCACGCCAACAGCGGGGGAGCGAACCTCGACTGGCCGATCTCCGACGCCACGATCGAGGAAGGCGCCCACCTCGCCGCCGCACTGTGCCTCAAGCACGGCCTGGGCCGCCCGGTGTTCGGTCGGAACATCCGCGACCACCTGGAGACCGGAGCCACATCGTGCCCGTTCCACCTCGCCGACGGCGGGAAGTACCACCGCAAGTGGATGGAGCGGGCGCAGTACTGGTACGACGCGATGCGCAGTGCCACCACCGAAACCCCGAAGGAGACACCCGTGACCGACTACTCGAGGCTGCTACTCGACCAGATCGCCGGGCCCGGCCGGACACCCGACGGTGCGCCGTCGTTCGCCGGCTGGGACATCGACTCGATCATCGCCGCCGGTAAGAAGAAGCTGCGCGAAACCGGGGGCTGCACCGTCCCCGAGATGATCGCCATCGTCGGCGAGGACAAGCTCCGCGCCATCATCGCAGAAGGGACACAGCCATGACCGACACCGAGAAGAAGAACAACTGGAACGACCCGAAAGTCCGCCGTAAGGCCCTGTACGCCGGGGCAGTCGCCCTCGGCGTGGTCCTGGCGGGCATCGGCCTGATCGACCCCGACCAGATCGACGCCACCGCCCAGCGAGTCCTCGACGTCGGCGGGCCCCTGCTGTCCCTGGTTGGCATCAAGGCATTTCGCAACGTCGACGCCCCGGCCAAGGAAGTCGAGGCCGAGCAGTCCAAGGCCCGGGAGGAAGCCCGCACCGAAGCACTTGCCGAGGCCCGAGCGGAGGCGGAGAAGATGCTGTCGCAGGTCCGGGCCGAGGCACGGTCGTCCGCCAACCAGGTCGGCGACATCCTCGCCGCCAAGCTCGACGAGCTGCCGGAGTCCGTGCGTGCCAGGGTGGCCGAGGGAATCAAGGCCGTCTACTCCGAGCCCTATGGCAAACACGACATCCAGGCCGAGGACCCGGAGCCCGAGCACGACCCGGCGGGCCCCGGACGCTACCCGGGAGCGTGATCGGCATGCCCATCGACCACCTACCAAAACGGCTCCGCGCGCCGGCGGAACGGATGCGGTGCGCGATGATGACCGACGGCACCGGACTGGTCCTGCTGGGCATCGGCAGCCTGCTCCGCGGTATCGCGTTCTGGGACTCCGAGCCGACCGACCACCCGGCCGAGAATTTCCTCGGCATGGACCTGTGGTCGCTGATCTGGCTGACCCTGGCGGGCCTGTGCTTCATCACAGCGACCCGCCCCGGCACCCGTACCCACCGCTGGGCCTACGCCGCCGCCCTGGGACTGCACGCCGGGTGGGGTGCATCGCTGCTCGGTTCTGGACTCTGGCTCACCGCCAGCGGGTACTGGCTTTTCGGCGCCGCCGTCGGCTGGTCACTGTGGCGGGGGTCGAAGCTCGAGCTGAAGATCCGGGAGGTACGCGAATGATAGACCTGGCCTCCGACGTGATCCGGTATGTCCTGCCCGTCCTTATCACCGGCGTCATCGGCCTGATAGTCGCCAAGCACGGCAAGGGCGACGATGATGACCAGGACGGGGCGGAATCCTCGCAGCCGGCGACAGCCGAGCACTGGCAGCAGCTCGTCAGCCAGCTCCAGACCTGGACTGACAAACGGCTCGCCGAGCGTGATGCCAAGATCGAGCGTCTCGACAAGCGGGTGTCCTCCCTGGAGAGTCGCTACCGTGCCGCACTCCAGTTCATCCGCACGTTGATCCGGCGGCACCCGGATTCGTCTGCCGATATTCCCGCCGAGATCCGTCACGACCTGTAGCGTCAATCCCGTGGCGGGCCCCTAGACCGGCCGCAGGGTTGAGCGCCGCAGCCCCCGCGTGCGCTCCCCAATGGCCCCCATCGTCAACGACGGTGGGGGCCAGTCTTTCTGTTTCGGGTAGGTGTACTTCCGGCCGCCTATCCCCTCGGCCACCCCGGATGGCTGCGATCGGAAGCTGGGTACTCCGGAATCTTGGCCCATCGACCCGTCGGTCGAATCAGAAAGTGATCATCACCGAATAGCGAGTCGACGATTCGATTCCACCTGTTTCGAGTACCCGCGAGCCACTTTACTCTCCATCTGTACCTATCACCAGACTTGACCATGACTAGTGCGAGGTGGTCGTCAAGCCCCTGGGTTTTCTTTGAGCCAAACCCCCAGTGCAAGACCAACTTCGCTTCTCCGGCATACTCCTGGGGTATGACTATGCTGCCTTGGATCGGGTCGTGGAATCTGTGAAACTCAACCAAGCCCTCAACAACCTTGTGCCATCGATCGCGGAAGTGGACGTAGGCCTCAAGGTCGTAGAATGCCCCCGGTCCCGCGACCCGAATGTGGTACCGAAATTCCTGTTCACCGTTCACAGGATCGAACAGTTCATGATCCACTGCAAGTGCTTGCCTGTCTGGCCCCCTTTGCGCGACCTCCAGTTGATTCCACGCGAGGTAGATGGCGAAGGGAGAACCGATGGCTGCGACGATGCTCGCGATATTTCCGATGTAGTCCCAGTCCATTTTTCAGAACCCGTTGGAGGGGAGGGGGACGTATTCACGGACGGTATAGGTGAGAGAGTCGTATCGGCAAATCAAGCTGTTTCCTTTCTGGTGGTGCGTCCGGGGCGTGCAGCGTGCCATGAGCGGACAGTCTCGGCGTCCCACAGGCTCATGCGGTCGAGGTGTCCGACGGGGGAGGGGGCCTGTTCGCGGGCGACGTAGGCGGACCACGTTCTGCGGCTCACGCCGGTGTGCTCGCAGCACTGTCCGGCCGTCCACAGCTCCTGCCCGGTGTCAGCGTCGGTGATGGTGACGTTCACGCCTGGGAGGCCTCCTGACGGCCTCGGCGACGGAGGACGTCCGGGACGACGTTGAAGCCAAGCGCGGCCACCAGGGCGGCGATGACCCATGCGGACGGGCCTCCGGCGAGGATGAGGGCCGCGACGATGGCGAGTCCGAGGTATCGGGCGATGGTGCTCATGGTGTTCTCCTTCGGTAGGCTTGTGGGTCGGAGGGCCCCGGGCCCGGCTACTAGTATTAGCCGGGGCCGGGGTTTTCTCATTTGCGGTGCTTCCCTTTCGGGCGATCCCTGTAGAGGGTGATCCAGCCGGGGACTCCGGCGAGGGCCGCAATGAGGATTGCTATCCAGTCGGACATGCAACCTCCGATCCGCTATGGGGTTGTCCCGAACCCGTTGTCCGGGACTCGGCGTGAAGGTCTCTCACCCCCTCACAACAACTACTATACAGGTCCGGAACTGTATGGGCAAATCGGGCCGGAACCACGGGATATCACGGGATTTCGTGACTACATTTTGACTACGTACTGACCTAAACAGGGTAGGTCCGACGGGATACCACGGGATACCACGGGATGTTATGACCTGCATGGACACCGAAACGGCAGGCTGATATGCCGATTTACACCCAGCAGGTCGGCGGTTCGAGCCCGTCAGTGCGCACCACTAATGACCAGGCCCGACGATGACGTCGGTGCCTGGTCTTCCGCTTGCGTCCCTACTTCTCCCAGCCGATGTCCTGGACGGCCACCTGGGCGAAGCCCGGTGCGCCGTAGTTCGCCAGGCCGGGTTTCACCGCCACGATGTGTGGACCGTTGAACGTCGGCATGATGCCGAAGGTGCCGAGCGCCTTCTTCTCGAGTTCATTGGACCTGGCGATCTGTTCGTCGGCGCTTCCCAGCTTCTCCAGCTCGCGGATCTCCTTGTCGAGCTCCTCGGTTCCGGTTCCGGAGTAGTTGAGCTCGGAGGTGGAACCGTAGAGCTGGTCGAAGCTGGCCACGCCGTCCGGACCTCCGGAACGGAACCCCATCTGGAAGATGTCGAAGTCCCGTTCACTGCTGACCTTCGAGAAGTCGGCGCTGGGGCGTTCCTCGATCTTCATTCTCACGCCGATGTCGCTGAGCATCTTCTGTAACGCGGTTGCACCGGCCTTCCCCTGGGGATCATCGCCGAGGAGGACATAGCGAGGTTCGAGTTTCTCCCCGTCCTTCTCGCGGACACCGTCGGAATCCTCGGTCCAGCCGGCGTCGTCCAGGATCTGCCTGGACTTCTCGGGGTCGAAAGACACGACCGCGCCGAAATTGTCCTCGTATCCGTCCTGGGTCTGGAACAGCGTGAACGATCCTGGAAGCTCTTCGGTGTAGTCCAGGCCGTTGAACCGGATGTCGGCGAGCTGGGAACGGTCGACGCCGGTCATGATCGCCTCACGCACGGCGTCCTCCTCCAGGAGCGGGGCCTCGCTGTTCAGGGTGATCAGGTAGTTCGCCGGCAGCATCGCGGTCCGGATGTCGGCCTTGTCCGAGCCCATACTTCGCGCCGTCGCCAGGTTGTCCTTCGTCGCCACTCCGGCACCGTCGATTTCTCCTGCCTGGAACGCGTTTATCGTCGCCTGCGACTCCAGGGCCCGCCAGGTGAAGGTGTCGAGCTTCCCCGGTTCACCCCACCAGTTGTCGTTGCGTTTGAACCGCATTTCTCCGTTGTTGAAGTCGGCGCGGTCGATCGTGTACGGACCTGCACCCCATTCGGGATGGACGTCCTTGAGGTAGCCCTTGTTGAAGGTCTCCGAATTGTCGACCTGCGGAGGGACGAAGAAGCCGAACAGCCCCTCCCACCAGGGGTACTCCTGCTCGAAGGTGACAACGGCTTCCTTGTCGTCGACGCCCCTGGTCACCGACTGGATCAGGGAGTAACCGTCGGAGGACGAGATGTTGTAGCCCTCTGCCTCACCATTGCTGGATCTCCAGGTGTTCTCGAAGGACGTCCAGTCGATCGGGGTGCCGTCATTGTACTCGGCCTCGTCGTTGATGGTGTAGCGGACCACGGTCTTGCCGTCCTCGGTGTCCGCGGAGATGTCGGTGACGTAATCCGGGTTCGCCTCGTAGTTTCCTTCACCATCGAGCAGCATCACCTGCGGGTTGTACCATTTCCAGGAGTCTTTGGTGTACAGCGTCCCGTCGGCGTGGAAGGTGTTCTGCTGTTCGGAGATCTCCGTGGTCGGCAGGGTCAGCGTCCCGCCGTCCCGGATGTCGTCTCGTGCCTGGGCGTTGATGCTGGACGCGGCCACGGACCCGGCGTCGCTCGCCGAGCCTCCGCCGGAAGCGTCGTCGCTGCCACAGGCTGCCAGGCTCATCGCGGTCAGGGCGCTCACCGTGGTTGCCGCGATCACCGGACGGGCACGCCATCGGCGTGGTGATGCCGCTGGTGGGCGGATGCCCAGCACGGGCTGTGATGTTCGGGTCATGGGGTACTCCTCGTGAAACGTGTACGTGCGGGAAGGTGCAGAAGGTGCATGGGTGTCGTGAGGTGCCATGGAGAAGATCTCTCCAGGTGGGGAGCGGTTCCCCGGTGCGGTGGAGTGCGTCGTCGCCGTCATGTCAGGGTCCACCTAGAGCTGAACGGTCGTTGCGCGTACGGTCCCGCTGCGATGGCGTTGGACGTTGGGGTCGGGGATCGGGATCGCCGCCAGGAGTGTGCGCGTGTAGTCGTGCCGGGGGTTGGTGAAGACCTCGTCGGTCGGGCCCTGCTCCACGAACTCACCGTGGTGCATCACGGCGACGCGGTCGGAGAGGTGGCGGATCACGGACAGGTCGTGGGCGATGAACAGCAGGGACAACCCCAGCCGTCGTTTCAGGTCGTGGAGGAGGTTGATGATCCCGGCCTGGACGGACACGTCGAGGGCGGAGACGGGTTCGTCGAGGACGATGATCTTGGGGTTGGTCGCCAGGGCCCGTGCCAGGCCGATCCGTTGGCGCTGGCCGCCCGAGAACTGGCCCGGGAACCGGTCGACGTGGTCGGGGTCGAGCCCGACGAGGCCCATGAGCTCAGCGACACGGTCGTCGGCGTCGCCGCTGAACCCCAGGGAGGTCAGCGGTTCGGTGATGATCTCCTTGACCGTCTGGCGGGGATCCAGTGAACTCACGGGGTCCTGGAAGACGATCTGGATGTCCTTGCGCGATGCCCGACGTTGCCGTGGGGTCATCTGCGCCACATCCGTGCCGGCCAGTGTGATGGTGGTGTCGTCGGCGGGGTCCAGGTCCATGATCTCCAGCAGGGTGGTGGTCTTCCCGGACCCGGACTCGCCGACGATGGCCAGGCACTCACCCGCGTGGAGGTCGAATGTGAGGTGTTTGACCGCCTCCACCGTCCCCACACGGCGCTTCACCAGCGCCCCCTTCGTCAGAGGGAAGGACTTGTGCAGGTTGGTGACCGCGAGGGTGAGTTCGCGTTCCTCGCGGGGAACCCCGGCGAAGATGTCGGGGCTCGGTTCCGGGGTGGGGAAGAGTGCTGCCCCGTCGAGCCGGGAGTCGGTGATCAGGGACGACCGGATGCAGGATGCCTGATGCCCGGGCGCGGCCTGGTCAACCTGCAGCAGGTGCGGTTCACCGCGGTGACAGGAGGCGGTGCTGACCGGGCAGCGTGCCTCGAAAGCGCAGGCCTCGGGTAGGTCGATGAGCGACGGGGGAGTGCCGGCGATGGGGACCAGCGGCCTGGTCGAGGGGCGGTCCACCCGGGGCGTACTGCCCAAGAGTCCGATGGTGTAGGGCATCCGAGGGGCGGCGAACAGTTCGTGGACCTCCGTGCGTTCGACCGGGCGTCCGGCGTACATCACCATCACCTCGTCGGCGGTGTCGGCGACGACACCCATGTCGTGGGTGATGAGCACCGTCGCGGCACCGGTCTCACGTTGTGCGACCCGCAGGACGTCGAGCACCTGCGCCTGCACTGTGACGTCGAGGGCGGTCGTCGGTTCGTCGGCGATCAGGACCCGTGGTCTGTTCGCGATGGCGATGGCGATGACCGCACGCTGGCGCATGCCGCCGGAGAACTCGTGGGGGAAGCTGTCGACGCGTTTGGCGGGGTCAGGGATGCCCACCAGGTCCAGGAGTTCGACGGCCTGCGCCCGGGCCGTCCTCCGGGGGACGTGCTGGTGTTGGCGGATCGCCTCGACGATCTGGTCGCCGACGGTGAACACCGGTGTCAGGGCGGTGAGCGGGTCCTGGAAGACCATGCCGATGCCGCATCCGCGGACCTTGCACATGTCCTTGTCGGTCTTGCCGATGAGTTCCTCCCCCTCGTAGGTCACGGACCCGGTGACCCTGGCGTGCCCGGGCAGCAGGCCCATGATCGCCAGAGAGGTGACCGACTTCCCGGACCCGGACTCGCCCACGATGGCCAGGGTGCGTCCGGGGTGCAGGTCGAGGTCCACCCCGCGCACGGCGCGGACCACACCTGCCTCGGAGGGGAAGGAGACGGTCAGGTCGCGAACGCGGAGTACGGGCTCGTCACCCGGTGCGTCGGTGGTGTTGGTGGTCATGCGTGTCCTCCTGCGGCGGAGTTGGGGTCGAGGGCGTCGCGAAGGCCGTCGGAGATGAAGGCGATGGACACCGTGAGCAGGGTCAGCGTCGCGGCGGGGAACCAGAACTGCCACGGTGCGGCAGTCAGTGAGCCGGCGCCGGTCTGCAGCAACGTGCCCAGGGAGACGTCGGGCAGTTTCACACCCAGCCCGAGGAAGGAGAGCCCGGTCTCGCTGGCGATCGTGGCCACCACCCCGAGCGTGAACTGGATGACCAGCAGAGAGCCGATGTTGGGGATCAGGTGCCGGACCACGATCCGAGGACGGCTGACCCCCATGTAGTGCGCGGCACGGACGTAGTCGTTCTCGCGGACGGACAGTGCCATCGACCAGATGACTCGGGCACTCATCATCCAGCCGAAGAGGATCAGCACGAGTGTGAGGACCTTCCAGTCGCCGCCGGAGTCGCCGACGATCAATGCGATGAACAGGAATGTCGGCACCGCCAGGAGCAGGTGGATCAGCTCGATGAGGATGCGTTCGGCCCGTCCTCCGTAGAGCGCCGCGCCCGTGCCGACGAGCGCGGCGATGACGGTGGTACCGGTGGCGACCAGGAGCGCGATCGTCAGGGAACGGCCGAGTCCGTGCACCGTCTGCGCGAACAGGTCGTTGCCGGCGTCGGTGGTGCCGAACCAGTGTTCAGGGGAGGGTCCGGTGGACAGGTTCATGAAGTCAGGGTCGTCGTAGTCCCAGGGCGTCAGCAGCGGGGCCAGCAGGGTGGTCAGGATCAGCAGGCCGAGTATGGCCACCCCGATGAGCGCCAGCCGGTTCCGGGCGAACCGGCGCAGGTAGAGCCGGAGTTTTCCGGTTCGCTGCGGTTCGGGAGTTCTGGTGTCCTCGTCGACGACGAGGCGAAGGTGCGGGGTGGCCATGTCAGTTCACTCTCACTCGGGGGTCGAGGGCGACGATGAGGATGTCGGAGAGCACGGCGCCGACCGCGGTCACGACCGCGCCGAAGGCTGCGACAGCGACCGCCCCGTTGACGTCGTTGTTGCTGATGGTGTCCACGGTGTACTGGCCCATGCCGTTCCAGCCGAAGATCTTCTCGGTCATCACCGCGCCCACGAACACCCCGGGGATGGAGAAGGCCACACTCGTGGCCACGGGAATCAGGGACGTGCGCAGGGCGTGCTTCCGGATCGCGGTCGACCGGGGCAGCCCCTTCGCACGTGCGGTACGGACGTAGTCGGCACTGAGGTTGTCCAGCAGCAGGCTGCGCTGGAGCATGTGGTAGCCGGCGTAGGTGATGATCACCAGGGACAGTGTGGGTAGTGCGAGATGCTGGAAGACGTCGACGACGGTGGGCAGGAGTCCGCTGACGTCCGGGGAACGGGCGCCGGTGACGTAGAAGACCCGGGTACCGAGCAACTCGTTGACACCACGGCCCAGGGCCACGACCGCGACGGAGACCACGACGATATGGAGATTGATCGTCACGATCGATATTCCCTGCCAGACCCGGTCTCCCGTCCGGTACTGCCGGGACGCGGTGTAGAGCCCGATGCCCACTCCGATGATGACCGACAGGACGGTGGCTCCGATCATCAGCTGTGCCGACGTCCACATCCGGTAACCGACCTGATCGTTGACGCTGTCGCCCAGCGGGGACGTTCCCCAGTCCCAGTGAAGGACGATGCCGGAGATCCAAGCCCACCACCTTTCCGGCATCGGCTGGGTGGGACTGAGGTCGAGCGGCACGAGAATGTCCTCGATCTGTCCGTCGCTCAATGGTGGGCGCCGTCCCATGAAATTCGAGCGTGGGTCGAGAAAGACGGCGGCGAGGAACCATGCGAGGTTCGTCGCGATGACGATCACGGCGAGCCACCTGGCGGCACTCCTCAGGATGTATCTGGTCATAGGCCTTCGGTGGGTTCTTTCCGTACGGTCCGGTGCGGAGGGGAGCTGAGTTCTCGTACGTCGGTCAGACGTCTGTGGTTTCCTTTCCTATTTTCTTGGGAAGGGATCTCCGGTCGGTTCCGTGATGATTAACTTCGAGTTTCCGATTTCAATGGGTTTTTATACGGGACGAAGTACTCTCATTTATTTGCGGAACGAAAATGGCAGGGAGGGGTGACCCGTGTGGTCCGGGGGAGCGGTCCGGTGCGACGAGCTGGGGCATAAGCGGAAGAGGGGGGCACCCGGTGGTGATAGTTATGGGTTGATCGACTAGCCTTACCTAACTGAACATCGATGTGTTTCTAGACGTTTCCAGGAAAGTGCAGACCCGTGAACCCTCTGTCGCCCGTTCTCCCGCCCCTGCGCAGCTCAGGGCGGTCGCTGCGCATCGCCTCCTCCGCCTCTCTCGTGGCCGTTGTCGCGGCTCGTCCGCTCGCCGTGGCGGCCCCGTCGGCACTCACGCCGGCGGCTGCGGCGCAGACCTCTGTAGCTCAGGAGGGGACCCAGGGTGACTCGCAGCCTGCGGCGGTGTCCCAGGGCTCGTTCTCCTGGGGGATCAAGCAGTCCTTCCGCAACTACCTCACCGGGCCGATCGCCGGCGGGCACTGGACGCTGGACGGTGTAGGTTTCTCCGGGACGTCCAACGGTGAGGACGGCAGTTTCGACTTCACCGTCGACCCGTCCTCGGCCGCCGTACAAGGTGATGACGCCGACCTGCCGCTGCAGGGCTCGGTGAGCCTGGTCGGCCACGGCGGGCTGATCAACGTGACCCTGTCCAACCTGGTCCTGCAGGTCCGCGGCGGACAGGCCCAGCTCATCGCCGACGGCCGCTACCTTGCTGCGGAGGCCGACGCGGTGGTCAGCATGGCCGGCGGCCCGCCGGCGTTCACCGCGTCGCCGGTGGCGACCTTCGCGCTGGACGAGACGTTGAGCCAGGCCAGCGGCGTCGAGGGCACCGCCACGCTGGCCGGCGACAGCTGGATCCACGAGAACCTCAACCAGGCGTTGCTCGGCAACTACGGGGAGGGCAAGAACGACGGCGACCGGTTCTCGCTGAACCTGTCCACCGTGCCCGCCGCGGGGACCAACACCGTCGGCGACTCGGTGACCGTGGCGCGCTCCGCGGGGCAGCCCGAGACCGCCGCGGCAGCCGCTACGGAGGCAGCTACAGCGACGGCCCCCGCCGCCCAGACCCAGGCCCAAGCACAGTCACAGACCCAGCCGTCCGGCGACACCGCCACGTGCGGTCAGGTCACCTCGGCATCGGCCGGGTGGGGTATCAAGCAGTCCTTCCGCAGTTACCTCAACGGCCCCATCGCGATGGGCGGCTGGGACCTCGACGGCGTCGGATTCTCCGGCGAGCCCCGCGGCACCGGCCAGTTCGACTTCACCGGTGATCCTGCATCGGCACAGCTCTCCGGGCAGGACGCCGACATCCCGTTGGCCGGCTCGATCCACATGAACGGCCACTTCGGCGCGCTCGACATCACGCTGTCGAATATGTCCGTCAAGGTCCGTGGCACCCGCGCCCAGTTCATCGCGGACTACCGCTCCAGCACGGTCAGCAGCTTCTCGCCGGGCGCGGCGGTCACCGGTGCGGACACCGGCAGCCAGGTCGCCATCGCCGAGTTCACCCTCGACCAGCCGATCGCCGCCACCGGTGCGGGGACCGTCAACCTGACGGGGCCCGGCTACATCACCGCCGAGGGCAACACCGCCTTCGGCGGCAACTACGGGGAGGGCAACAACGAGGCCGACCCGCTGAACGTCACCCTGCAGACCGACGGCTCCGACTGCGCCACCACCGGCCTCGGCGAGCTCGCCGCGGCGTCCCCGGCCACCGGCGGTACAGGTACCGGCACGGGCATGGGTGCCGCAGCGTCCGGCTCGGGCACCCCGGACCTGGCGCTCACCGCCGGTGCGGCGAGCACGGCAGGTGCCGCGGGCTCGGCGGACACCACCTGCGACGCGAAGGACGACACGGCGAACCGCGTCGTGGACGCCCGCATGGGCTGGGGTGTGCGCGAGTCCTTCCGCAGCTACATCAGCGGCAGCATCGCCAACGGTGGGTGGACCACCGGTGGCGAGACCGTCTACAGCGACGGCGCCTTCGTCTTCTCCGGCAACGAGGGCACCGTCTCCGTCGAGGACGACCAGGTCAACGACGGTGTGCTGTCCTTCGCCGG
Source organism: Corynebacterium sp. AOP12-C2-36 (assembly GCF_052379185.1). NCBI lineage: Bacteria > Bacillati > Actinomycetota > Actinomycetes > Mycobacteriales > Corynebacteriaceae > Corynebacterium > Corynebacterium sp. AOP12-C2-36. The sequence goes on from NZ_JBQSYJ010000011.1 coordinate 102,438, forward strand.
GTCGGTGAACTTCACCGGACACGACGGGGTGCTGGACACCACCGTGGCCAACCCGGAGATCCGCCTGTCCGGCTCCACCGGCACGTTGGTGGCCGACGTCACCTCCAACGACACCGACGGAAACCCGCACGACTACGGCCGGATCGAGGTCGGTTCGCTGGCGGTGTCGCAGGCCGGGGTCAGCGAGGGCATCCTCGACGGTAATGCGTCGGTGACGCTCACACAGGACGGTTCCTCGGCGATGGGCTCGTTCTACGAGGCGGGTTCGCAGATGGATCCGCTGACCTTCCGCGCCGCGCTGGCCGACGGCTGCGACGGCGACGCCGACGGCCTCGGCGACATGCCCGAGGACGAGGACGGTGTACCGGAGGGTGCGCAGGCCGACGACGGTGACGGTGAGGTCACCATCCGCGGCACCTCCGACGACGGGGACGATGACGATCAGAACGCGCTCGTGTCCTTCGTCACGACCCCGTCCTCGGCGATCCCCAGCGCGATCGCGTTGATCGCGGTGGCCGTCGCCGCCTGGTTCGGTGTGCGGCTGCGTCGCTCCGGTGAGTGACTGTCGGATGTCCACGGTGGCGGACTAGACTCGTGGACGTGTCTGAGCCAGTGACCGACCCGTCCTCTGCGCCCGCTTCGCCACCCGACGGAGGGGCGGACGTTCCGACGGCCGGTGGCCGCCGACGTCGCACCGGGTGGCGCTCCTTCCTGACCCCGGGGTGGGTGATCACCGCCGTGGTGGCGGTGGCCTTCGCCTACGTGGCCTTCACCGTCCTGGCTCCCTGGCAGCTGGGCAAGAACCGCGACACCAACGAGTTCAACGACCGGCTCAGTGCCGGCCTGGAACAGGACCCGGTGCCGGCGGCGGACGTGCTGCCCGCCGACGGGTCGAGTGCGGGGGAGGAGAGCGAGTGGACCCGCGTGGAGATGCAGGGGCGCTTCCTCGTCGACGACGAGGTGCTGCTGCGTAACCGGCCGGTCGACGGGCGCCCCGCCTACCACGCGCTGACCCCGTTCCGGATGGACGACGGGATGACGGTGCTGGTCAACCGCGGCTGGGACCGCCCGGTCGACGGCTCTGCCGCGCCGGACGTCCCGGCGGCCACCTCCACGCCGGTCACGGTGACCGGGTACGTGCGCATGTCGGAGGCCGTGCCGGGCACTGACCCGATGGCCGCCGACGGCCGCCTGCAGGTCTACGGCATGAGCACCGCGATGGTCGGGGACACCGTGGGTCTGGACCTGGCGGCCGACTACGTGCAGCTCGACGACGCCTCGGTGGCGACCGCCGACCCGTCGGGCACGATGTCGGCGCTGGACCTGCCGAACCTGGACTCCGGGCCCTACCTGTCCTACGGGCTGCAGTGGATCGCCTTCGGTGTGATGGTGCCGCTGGGTCTGGCCTACTTCGTGTGGGCGGAGATCCGGGAGCGGCGCCGTCGCCGCGCGGAGGTCGCCGCCGAGGTGGCAGCACAGGCAGGCGCCCAGACGGGCGCGCCGGAGGCTGCGGCATCGGCCGCACCGGCACCTGCGGCGCAGACGACGCCGGAGCGTCCTGCGTCGTCGAGCAGGGCGAGCAAGTTGGAGAACCGCTACGGGGGGAGCCGCACCCGTTTCTACGACAAGCGCAACGCCCGAGATCAGGAGCGCTTCTAGGGGTGGCGGGGAACCCGAGAATACTTTTTCGGTAGAACTTGTACGGTGTTCAAGTTAGGGTGTGTCCATGGACAACATCCTCACGACTGCACGTACCCGCGTCCTCGACGATGGCCGCGGGCTCGACTACGACGACCTCATCCGAATCCTCCAGCTCCCCGACGAGAGCATCCCCGACCTGCTCGCCCTGGCCCACGAGGTCCGGGTGAAGTGGTGCGGCGAAGAAGTGGAGATGGAGGGCATCGTCAGCCTGAAGACCGGCGGCTGCCCCGAGGACTGCCACTTCTGCTCCCAGTCCGGCCTCTTCGACTCCCCGGTGCGTTCCACCCGGCTCGACATCGCCGAACTCATCGAGCAGGCACGGCAGACCGCCAAGACCGGCGCCACCGAATTCTGCATCGTCGCCGCCGTGCGTGGCCCCGACGAGAACCTCATGAGCCAGCTGGAGGTCGCCGTCGAGGAGATCTACGCCAACGTCGACGGCATCGACGTCTCGGTGTCGGTGGGCATGCTGACGCAGAAGGACGTCGACCGGCTCAAGGCGGTCGGGGTGCACCGCTACAACCACAACCTGGAGACCGCCCGCAGCTACTTCCCGAAGGTGGTGACCACGCACACCTGGGAGGAACGGCGGGCGACGATGGACCTGATCAAGGACGCCGGCATCGAGGTGTGCTGCGGCGGCATCGTCGGCATGGGCGAGTCGATGGAGCAGCGCGCCGAGTTCGCCGTGCAGCTCGCCGAGCTCGACCCCGACGAGGTGCCGCTGAACTTCCTCGACCCGCGCCCCGGCACACCCTTCGCGGACATGCCGGTGATGGACGGTAAGGACGCACTGCGCGCCGTGGGCATGTTCCGCCTGGCGATGCCGGCGACCACCCTGCGTTTCGCCGGCGGACGCGAACTCACCCTCGGCGACCTGGGCGTGGAACAGGGCCTCACCGGCGGTATCAACGGCGTAATCGTCGGCAACTACCTCACCACCCTCGGCCGCCCGGCCGAGGAGGACATGGACATGGTGGGCCGCATGAACCTGCCGATCAAGGTGCTGAGCCGCAGTGTCTAGTGCAGAATCCGGTACGGAATCAGGTGCAGGCTCGCGGACCCGTTCGCGGCGTCGACGCGGCACCGGCCCCTTCGACCCCTACACCGGCGCGGACCTGGGGGAGGGGGAGTCGCTGGAGTACTCACCCTCGCAGAAGGCCGGTCTGGACGTCCCCCGGTACTGCGTGACCTGCGGGCGGCGCACCGTCGCCCAGGTCACCCCGCACGGGTGGACGGCCACCTGCTCGCGCCACGGCACGACCGACTCCGTGGACTTCGAGCTACGCTGAACTGCGCTGATCCCCCTCAGCCGCGGGCGTCGACCTGGGCACGCGCCCAGTCGACGACGCCGGGGATGGCCTCGGCGAGCTGGCGGGAGACCTCGGCGAAACCGTCACGGTCGCCGTAGTAGGGGTCCTCGACCTCCTTGTCACCGGCCGGTCCGAAGCTGCGGAACAGGGCGATACGGTCCTCGTCGACTCCCCGCTTGACCAGTGCCTTGCGGTGGGCGGCGGTCATGACCAGGAACAGGTCGGCGTCGCGGTGCTCGGGACCGAACTGGGCGGCGCGGTGACCGGAACCGTTGTAGCCGTCCTGCTTCAGCCGGGCGACGGCCCGCGGGTCGGCGGCCTCGCCGACGTGCCAGCCGTCGGTGCCGCAGGAGTTCAGCCGCACGTCGTCGTCCAGCCCGGCCTCCTCGAGTGCGCTGCGCACCATGATCTCACCCATCGGGGAGCGGCAGATGTTGCCGGTGCACACCACGCAGATGTGCGGCCGGTCGTCGGACCACTCGTCGACGAGGCGGCGCAGCTCGGAGGCGTCGGCCACCGAGTAGTCGGCCTTGCGGTGCTCGTCGCGGACACCGTAGCCCCAGTCGACCAGCACGCTGCGCACACCGTAGGCGCGCGCACCCTCCACGTCGTGGATGCGGTCGCCGATCATCAGCAGACCGCGGCGGTGGGCCGGGCCCCCCTCGGCGACGGGCGTGATCGGCCCGCCGGGGGCGCCGAGCTGCTCCAGGGCGTAGGCGACCACCGCGTCCTTGGCCCGCCGGCTGCCGTCGTCGGAGGCGGTGGCGATGACGTCGAAGTAGTCGTAGAGGTCGAAGTGCTTGAGCAGCCGCGTCGCCGAGCTCAACGACTTCGAGGTGGCCGTCGCCAGCGTGTAGCCCTGCGACTTCCACAGACGCAGCAGTTCGGCCACCCCGTCGAAGGGACGGGCCTCCAGCCAGCCGCCACCGTCGTAGTGCTCGCGGTAGCTGGCCACCGTCGCGTCGAGCTGCTCGCCCTCGAGTCCGAGGCCGCGCAGGCTGTCGACCATCGGGGGACCCGCGATCAGCTGCAGCAGATCCTCGCCGGGGGCGGGGACGTCGTTGTCCTCCAGGGCGCGCAGGAAGCTCGAGCGGATACCCGGATAGGAGTCGACGAGGGTCCCGTCGACGTCGACAAGTAGGGTCCTGTTCCTGGTGCCTGATGGCTCATGTGCGTCCGTCACGCAACCCAGGGTGCCAGAATCCCGGCGGCCCGGCCACGGCAGGGTCGCCAAAGTGCCGTGAGGGACAGGCAACTCGGGCGGTATCGTGGGCGGGGTGAACGGGACACAGAGTGAACAGAACCCAGCAGACACGACCGGCCCTGCCGACACCACGACAGCGACGGTGGCCTCGGTGGTGTCGGTGATCGAGGACGCCTACCCGCCGCAGCTCGCCGAGTCGTGGGACGCCTGCGGCCTGGTCTGCGGCGACCCGGCGGCCCCGGTGCACTCGGTCATGGTGGCCCTGGACTGCACCGACGAGGTGGTCGAGCAGGCTGTCACCGGTGGCGCCGACCTGCTGCTGGTGCACCACCCGCTGCTGATGCGCGGGGCGACCGGGGTGCCGGCCGATCACCCGAAGGGCAGGATCGTGCACCGGCTCATCCGCGCCGGGGTGGCCCTGTACTCCGCGCACACCAGCGCCGACTCGGCACGCCCCGGGGTCAACGACCGCCTCGCCGAGATCCTGGGCGTCAGCGCGGGAGCACCGTTGGCACCGTCGTCGGCCTCGGCGACGGCGGCGGTGCGCGCCGCCCGCGGCGAGACCATCGCTCCGGTGCTCGACAGCTGGGGCTTCACGGTGCCCGTGCAGCACGCGGAGGTCGTGAAGGAGGCGGTGTTCGCCTCAGGTGGTGGCACCGTAAGCGGTTACACGTGCTGCTCCCACGAGTTCGCGGTGACCGGGCAGTTCCTCCCCGGGGCGTCCGCCGACCCGCACACCGGCACACCCGGGCACCTGGAGCACGTCGAGGAGCTGCGCGTGGAGTTCGTCGCCGCCCGGTCGCGCCGCGCGGCGGTGCTGGGGGCCCTGCTGGCCGCGCACCCCTACGAGGAGCCGGCCTACGACGTCACCGAGCTCGCCGGGGTGCCCGCCGACCCGGCGACCGCCTTCGGCATCGGACGCGTCGGCGAGCTCGACACGGCGATGACGCTGCGCGAGTTCACCGAGCGGGTGGCGCAGCGTCTGCCCGCCACCGCCTGGGGCGTGCGCGCCGCCGGCGACCCGGACGCCGTGATCCGTCGTGTCGCCGTGTCCTCCGGGGCGGGCGACAGTTTCCTGGGTACGGTGGCGGGACTGGACGTCGACTGCTTCGTCACCTCCGACCTGCGCCACCACCCGGTGGACGAGCACCTGCGCGCCGGTGGCTGCACGGTCATCGACACCGCCCACTGGGCCAGCGAGTTCCCCTGGTGCGAGCAGGCCGCCGAGATCATCGCCGCCGCCGACCCGCGGGTCGACACGGCCGTGGTCGACGTCCGCACCGACCCGTGGACCCTCCACGCCCCGTCACCTTGTTCCGGAGGACAGCACCGTGCCTGACGCACCCGACGCACCGACCAGTTTCCGCCCCTCGTCCCCCTCGTCGCGACGCCCCGCCCACGTGGTCCTGTGGGACCTGGTCAACGTCGACGGCCGACGCAGCGCGCTCGCCGGCGAGGCCGGTGCGTCCGGTGCCTCCGGCGCAGAGGCGACGTCCGAGGAGATCGCCCGCCTGGAGAAGGACGTCGTCGCCGCGCGTCAGGCGAAGGCCGCCGCCGGGCGCGAGACACAGGACGCGACGCTGCGGTTGCAGCGCATGCAGCAGGACGCCGCGAAGTTGCGCGCCCGTCGCCGCGACGACGTCAACGCCCTGGGCGCGGCCGTCGACACCGAGGCGCGCCGGGACCTCAAGCACGACCTCGCCGTCGCCGAACGCCGCCTCGCTGAGGTGGAGGAGGCCATCGCCGCCGAAGGCACGTCCTCGCCGGGAGTGGACGCCGCGGGTGGCAACGACACAGAAGCTGCGCTCGACGCCGCCCTCGCCGCCCTGGAGGCAGCCCGCGAGGCCCACGCCTCCCGGCACCGCGAGATAACCGGGCAGCTGGAGTCGCTTCAGGAGCACTCCGACTCCCTGCGCGCCGAACTGGAGTCCGGCTCGCCGCAGCTGCTGCGCCGCTACGAACGAGGCGAGCGCGAGAACGGCGTCGGCGCGGCCGCCCTGGCCGGGTCGTCCTGCCGTGGCTGCTTCATGACCCTGGACCGGGCGTCGCTGGCGGAGATCCTCGCCGCGCCGAAGGACGACCCGGCGTCCTGCCCCGAGTGCGGGGTGATGCTCCTGCCGCAGGCCAGCGCCTACGAGGCAGAGGGCGACAGGGGCGCCACCTCGTGAGTGGCGCGCCGGGGTGGATGGGTGAGCGCGGCGCGCCGGTGCGGGTGCTGCTGCTGCGCCACGGGCAGACGGAAATGTCGGCGGCCGGGGTGTTCTCCGGACGCAGCGACCCGGACCTCACCGACCTCGGCGTCGAGCAGGCGCGGCGGGCGGCGTCCTTCCTGGCAGCACGTCAGGACGCCGGCCAGGGGATCGACCGGATCATCTCCTCACCGCTGGCCAGGACCAGGCAGACCGCCGCCGCGGCGGCGGACAGGCTGGGCCTGGAGGTGGAGGTCGACGACAACCTCATCGAGACCGACTTCGGCGAGTGGGAGGGCCTGACCTTCGACGAGGTGCACCGGCGCTGGCCGGACGAGCACGCCGCGTGGGTCGGCGACACCACCGTGCCCACCGTCGGCGGGGAGAGCATGGCCGCCGTGGAGCGGCGGTGCGGCGACCTGGTCCAGGGGCTGGCGGGAGCGCCGGAGCAGGGCCTGACGGGTGCCCGCACCGTCCTGCTGGTCAGCCACGTGTCGCCGATCAAGGCGATCCTGCGCCGGGCACTGCAGGTGCCGGCCACGATGTACTCCACCCTGCACCTGGACCTGGCGGGGCTGTCGAACGTGGAGTTCTACCCCGACCATTCGGTGGTCCGCGGGGTCAACGACACCCACCACCTGCTTTAACCGGCACTGACCGGCACTGAATGGGGAGGCACCGGCAGGTGCTAGAGTTATCCGGGTCGAGAGGGCCGGGTGATCGCGGCGCCGGGGACCGCGTCCGCACGTGTGCGGGCGTGGGCCCGGTGTCGAGGAAAGTCCGGACTCCTCAGAGCACGGTGGTTGTTAACAGCAACCCGGGGTGACCCGCGGGCTAGTGCCACAGAAAACAGACCGCCTCGACCGTCCCCGGCCAGTTCCGGGGTCGGGCCGGGGTAAGGGTGAAACGGTGCGGTAAGAGCGCACCAGTGCGCCGGGTGACCGGCGTAGCTAGGTAAACCCCACCGGGAGCAAGGTCAAGTGGCCGCGACCGTTTTTTACGGTGCGGCCGTGCCCCGTCGACTGCTCGTCGGTGAAGGGGCAGGTAGACCGCTTGAGGCAGCCGGTGACGGCTGACCCAGATGGATGATCGCCGCCGCACATGCCCGGGCCCGCGTGCCCGGGGCGGGACAGAATCCGGCTCACAGGCCCTCTCGACGCAAAACTTCTTCTCGTGTTCACCGGCGCCCGGCCGCGATCGTTAGAATGATTCACCGTGAATGACGGCACCGCAGGACAGCGCGACGACACGGCACCGGACGCAGCGCAGGCCTCAGAGCAGGCCTCAGAGCAGGCCTCAGCGCAGGAGCGTAGGCGTCCGGCGTTGGCGCGCGTGCTGTTCCCGGGCGGTGAGGAGCCGGACCCGCGGTTCACCCTGGCCAATGAACGGACGTTCCTGGCGTGGATGCGTACCGCGCTGGCGTTCATCGCCGGTGGTGTGGCGCTGGAGGCGTTGCCCGTCGACGACCTGCCCGCTCACCTGCGTTCGGCCGGTGCGCTGGTGGCCATCGCCATCGGCATCCTGTTGGCGGGTGGGGCGGCGGTGCGATGGCTGCGCGTGGAGCGGGCGATGCGTGAGGACCGGCCGTTGCCGGCACCGGCGATCGTGCCGGCCCTGTCGGTGGGCGCGGTGCTCGCCGCGGTGGTGGTCACGGTCATGGTGTTCTCGTGAGCCTGCCGACGGACCCGGGGTTGCAGCCGGAGCGCACGAGCATGTCCTGGGGCAGGACCTCGTTGGCCTACCTGGTGGCCGCGGCGGTGATGCTGCGCTGGGCGCCGCACTACGGTGCGGTGGTCGTGGCGGTCTCCGGCGGGTTGATGCTGGTGGCGGGGGTGATCTACGCGACGCAGCGGCGTCGCTACGACCGCTACCGGCGCGCGGTGGCAGGTGCGCAGGACGCGGCGCCGGGGGTCTCGTCCGGCGCGGTGGTGGCACTGACGGCCGGCACGGTGGTGCTGGGGCTGGCGGGCATGGTGTTCGTGCTGGCCGACGCGCGTGGTGCGTTCGGTGGTTAGACGCGGTTAGACTCGAACGGTATGAGCGACAACGAGTGGTACTTCGACACCTCCAGTGGTGAGGTGACCCAGGGCAAGACCTCGGGCTGGGGCAACCGCATGGGCCCGTACACCTCGAAGCAGGAGGCAGAGCAGGCCCTGGAGACGGCGCGGGCGCGCACGAAGGCGGCCGACGACTGGGACGAGGACGACTAGCGTCCGTCTGGCGTCCCGATGCTCACACAGCGTGCTCCAGCGTGAGCAGCGTGGTCTTGGCCTCCAGGCCGCCGAGGTAGCCGCCGAGACCCCCGTCGGAGCGAAGCACCCGGTGGCAGGGCACCACGACCGGCAGCGGGTTGGTCGCGCAGGCGGTACCCACGGCGCGGACCGCCTTCGGGTTGCCGACCAGTTCGGCGACCTCCTTGTAGGTCTGCGTGTGCCCGTAGCCGATGTGCGGCAGGTGGCGCTGCACCTGCTGCCGGAATCCCGAGGACATGGCGTAGTCCAGGGGCACGTCGAAGGCGTGCCTGCCGCCGGTGAAGTACTCGTCCAGCTCGGTGGCTACGGTGTCCAGGCGCCGCGGCGCTTCCAACACCCGCGGGCTGACCTTCGTCGCCAGGGACTCCAGCACCGTGTCGAAGCCCTCGCGTTCGAAGGCGACGCGCACCAGGCCCGTGGCGGTCGCGGCCACCAGCAACGTGCCCACCGGGGAGTCGACCGTGCGGTAGGCGACGTCCACCAGGTCGTGTTCGGCGGCCTTCGCCGCAAGGCTCGCGCGCAGCCCGTCCAACCCGTCCAACGTGGCAGGGTCGACGGGGAAGAGGTCGGAGAGTTCGTCGGTCATCGCGACCGTCCTTTCGTGTGCGCCTCGGCGCGGTAGGTCCTGCGCAGACTCCTGATGCCGTCGGACGCGGCGCGTCGCACCGCCTCCGGGGTCCCGCCGATGATCCCGGCGGTCTCGGTGTGCGGCAGTCCGCCGAGGTAGTGGTAGGCGATCGCGAGGCGCTGGCGCTCCGGGAGCGCCGTCACCGCGGCCCACACCCCGTGTCCGTCCTGGCCGGCGGAGTCCTCGGGATTGCCCAGTGCGGAAGCCTGTTCGGGCAGGTCGTCGCTGGGGACGGCGTGCCGGGCACGGGCCCGGGTGACGTCCACGGCCTTGCGGTGGGCGACGCGCACCAGCCACGCCTCCACGTTCGTGTCGTCGGCCAGCTCGGGCCAGGAGCGTAGTGCGGCCAGGAAGGACTCGGACCACGCGTCGTCGGCGTCCGGGCCGGGGCCGAGTACGGCGCGGCAGACCCGCAGCACGGTGGCTCCGTGCCGTCTCACGGCCTCATCGAATGGTTGCTGCATCGTCACACAGGGTAGACGCGCCGGCGACCGGGAACGTGAGGTCCGTTTCTAGAAGCAGTGCTCCTCGGCCGGGAAGGTGCCCTCGGCGACCTCGCGCTTGTAGGACGCCGCGGCGTTCGTGAGGTCCTCACCGACCTGCGCCCACTGCTTGGCGAACTTCGGCCGGTGGCCGTCGGCGGGGTGTGCGGCGATGTCGTGCCACACCAGCACCTGGGCGTCCGTCCCCGGGCCGGCGCCGATGCCGACGGTGGGGATGTCGACGGCCTCGGTCGCCCGCGCGGCGACGTCCGCCGGCACCATCTCCAGCACCACGAAGTCCGCGCCGGCCTCGGCCACGGCGCGCACGTCGTCGAGCAGCTGGTCCGCGGCGTCCCCACGGCCCTGGACCTTGAATCCCGACAGGGCGTTGACCGACTGCGGGGTGAAGCCGATGTGCGCGCACACCGGGATACCCGCGGCGACCAGCGCGCGGATCCGCGGGGCGATGCGCACCCCGCCTTCGATCTTGACCATCGCCGCGCCGGAACGTCGCATCATCTCCGCGGCCGAGCGCACCGCCTGCTCGTCGGAGGCCTCGTAGGTGCCGAACGGGAGGTCGGCGACGACCAGGGCGTTGCCCGCACCGCGCACCACGGCGGCGGCGATGTAGATCATCTCGTCGAGACTGATCTGCTGGGTCTGGGAGTAGCCGAACACCACGTTGGCGGCGGAGTCGCCGACCAGCAGGCACTCGATCCCGCCGGCGGACAACGCCCGCGCACTGGAGTAGTCGTAGGCCGTGAGCATGGCCCATTTCTCGCCCGAGTCCTTGCGCTTGCGCAGGTCGCCGATGCGGACCTGACGGGTGGGTGCGAGGTATCCGGTGGTCTCGTTCTTGTCAGCCATGTCACGATATTGTGCCACGTCAGGCAGGCAGGTGTTAACGATGTGTAACAACCCGTGCAACCGGCCGGAAAAAAGGGGCTGACCGCCGGGGCGGGCGTTACGATGGGGGCCATGAGTCGCCAACAGGAATACGTCCTCCGCACGCTCGAGGAACGGGACATCCGCTTCGTCCGTCTGTGGTTCACGGACATTCAGGGGTACCTGAAGTCCGTCGCCGTCGCTCCCGCGGAGCTCGAGGGCGCATTCGCCGAGGGCATCGGGTTCGACGGGTCCTCGATCGAGGGGTTCTCGCGTGTGGTCGAGTCCGACACGATCGCCAAGCCGGACCCGTCGACGTTCCAGATCCTGCCCCTGGACACTGCCGGCGGCGACAACCAGGTGCTCACCGCGCGCATGTTCTGCGACATCGCCATGCCGGACGGTGAGCCGAGCTGGGCGGACCCGCGTCAGGTGCTGCGCCGCCAGCTCAACCGCGCCGCGGACGAGGGCTTCTCCTGCTACGTGCACCCGGAGATAGAGTTCTTCCTGCTCAAGAACCAGGACGGTCCGGACGGGCGTCCGCGGCCCGCCGACACCGGCGGCTACTTCGACCAGGCCGTCACCGACGCCGCTCCGCTGTTCCGGCAGGACGCGATCTCCGCGTTGGAGTCGATGGGCATCTCCGTGGAGTTCTCCCACCACGAGGCCGGCCCCGGCCAACAGGAGATCGACCTGCGTTTCGCCGACGCCCTGTCGATGGCCGACAACGTGATGAGCTTCCGCTACATGGTCAAGCAGGTCGCCTCACGTAACGACGTGCGCGCCACGTTCATGCCGAAGCCCTTCCACGAGTACCCCGGTTCGGCGATGCACACGCACATGTCCCTGTTCGAGGGCGAGAACAACGCCTTCCACGACCCGGACGACCAGTTCTACCTCTCGGGCACGGCGAAGTCCTTCATCGCCGGCATCCTGGAGCACGCCCCGGAGATCTCCGCGGTGACCAACCAGTGGGTCAACTCCTACAAGCGTCTGACCAGTGGCGCGGAGGCCCCGACCGCGGCGACGTGGGGTGCGTCCAACCGGTCGGCGATGATCCGCGTGCCGATGTACACGGTGCACAAGCCGTCCTCGCGTCGCGTGGAGATCCGCACGCCGGACTCCGGCGCGAACCCGTACCTGACCTACGCCGTGCTGCTGGCCGCCGGGCTGAAGGGCATCCGGGAAGGCTACGAGCTGCACCCGCCGGTCGAGGAGGACGTGGCGGGCATGACCCGTCGCGAGCGCATGGCGATGGGCTACAAGGACCTGCCCACCGACCTGGACCTGGCCCTGCGCGAGATGGAGAAGTCCGAGCTCGTGGCGGACGCCCTGGGCGAGCACGTCTTCGAGTACTTCCTGCGCAACAAGTGGGAGGAGTGGAAGTCCTACCAGTCCCAGGTGACTCCGTGGGAGCTGGCGCACAACCTGGAGTTCTGACAACCTCTCACGAGAAACCCCCTCTGACCTGCTGATTCTCTGGTCTGCCGGGGGAGGGGAGGTGCCGATTGGCACTTTATTGGCACTTTATTCCTTGCGGTCCCACCGGTTCTGCATGAGTTCTGCAATGTCCACCGTCTCGCTTCCATCGTAATGGATGCCCCCCACATCGGAAGGGGAGTGGCCCAGCGCTCTGTCGCGCTCGTAGCGGCCGCGCGTCGAGTCGTGGCCGATCCATGTTCCGGACGTGTGGCGGAGCACGTGGGGAGTGACCCGCAGCCCCGGCAGAGGCTTTGGCTTCTGCCCGGGGGGAGCGTAGCCGTAGACATCTTGCAGCCCTTGCTGCACTGCCGAGCGGTTGAGATGAGTTTCCCCCGCCGCGGTAGGCCATACCCACCTCGTAAGGCCCGCGAGATCCCCAAGAGTTTCCCGCTGCTCTAGCAGCGCCTCCACTGCAAAGGGCGCGAGGGTGACCGATCGCGTCACGGGAAGGTCGTCTCCCTCCACGCGAGACGCGCCCGCCGCCCGGCGCGTCCTGGTCTTTGCGCCCCGGATTCCGATGACCACCGGGCCGTCGTCGTCCAGCCCTGAGATGTCCTCCCAGCGCATCCTCATCACCTCCGAGATACGCGCACCGGTGGCAAGCATGACGAGTAGGAGGGGGCCGAGCCAGGGTTTCCGTGTCCCTCGATTTCCGCCGTCCCGGAGCTCCTCGAACCGCGCAAGGAGTGCGCGTAGCTCGGCGGGGGTTACGACGGTCACCGAATCGGGTCTGGAGGGGGCAGCGGTCTTGGTTGCTGGGACGGGGGAGGTTGCGGTGATGCCACGGGAGCTACCCCAGCGCCAAGCCCCGCTCAAGATCGCCCTGATCGTTCGCCAGGTGCCGTCCCCGACCGACACGGCCACGTCATCGAGTAGCGCCGTTGTGCATTCCCCGACCGAGATCTCCCCGAGCCGTGGGCGGATGTGCTTACGCTGTACTGACCGGTACTGCATGAGGGTGTGGGCTGCCCGTTCCCCCTCCAGCGAGGCGATGTAGGCCTCAGCCAGTGCCGCCACGGACGAGCTGTCCGAGAGGACCTCCCGGCGCCCGCCTCCGGCGCGGCGGGTGGCCTCCTCCCGCGCCGCCTCGGTGGCCGCCGCCCGGGCCGCCGAGGCGCTGCGTTCATACCGGCGGATCCGTGCTCTCGACCCGTCGAGTCGGCGCACGGTTACGCGCCCCTCCCACCGCCTCGGGCCGACTCGCGCGGCCGTGACCGCTCCCCAGGACCCTGGAGCCGTTTTTGGCCTGCCCCTTTTTTCAGGGGCTGAGACCCCATCTCCGACTACCACATTGGTCATTGCAGCTTCACCCTATTCTCAGCGATTTTGGTAGGTCCATCAGCGGATATCCACCAGGATAGCGGAGTTATAGGATCGGCACAATATCCAGGAGGGACCCAACCTCCGAATGTCACTGTGGTACTCGGACGCAGGTCATGGCATATTTTCCAGTCGCATCTGGTGTGGTCCGGTGTATACGGTTAGCGTCACACGTTCACACCACCACCAATCACACTGAAAGGAAGAGACGATGAATATCCCTCAGGCTCCCCTAAGTCCGGAGCTTCCGACCGTCCTCACGACACCCGTTCTCGCACGGCTGGTGGGGCTCTCGCAGCCCACCCTTCGGCAGGCCGCCCGCAGCGGGGGGCTCGACTTCGGCGGGCAGACCGTTCGCGCCATCCAGACAGCCACGCGGATCCTCTGGCCGGCCCAGCCCATCATCGATGCCCTCGGCCTCGACGAGGACGCCGCGGCCGCCCACATCGATCGCGCGCAGCGAGCCGTGGAGGGGTCCAACCGGGCGCGCGTCGAGCGGTACGGCCGCTACGAGCGGAAGGGGAGGGCCGCAGCATGAGCGCCCCGACCACCATCACCCTCAGCCCCGAGGTCACCGCTGCACTGCATGAGCTGCACCAGGCGCAGGAGGTCATCAATGCGATCCACCCGACTAGCGATATTGCAGACGAGCTGGCGGAGATGACCGACAGGCAGTTCGAGCGGGCCGCCGAGCTTATGGATGATCTTTTCGACCTGATGGACCAGGTCACCCACCGTCCCCGCGAAGGAGAAGACCGATGACCACCCCCGACGCGTCGTTCGACCGCCCCCGGGTCCTCGCTACCGCCCACCGGCTGCGGGAGGCAGCCAAGAAGCTCAAGACGGATGCCGACCGTACCCTCGACAAGCTGTTGGAGACCGCGAAGAAAGAGACCTCCGTGAACACGCGGTCGGGGGAGCCTGCGCCCATCTACGGGGCCACGATGACGGCGCTCGAAGAGGGGGCCGAGAGCGCCCGTGAGCGTGTTCGCACCATTGCCTCGACCCTCGAAGATGACGCCTCCGCCCTGGAGGCCGCTGCCCGCGAGAGCGCCACCGAGGACGCCGACAACGCCCGCAGCGTGGGCGCGACCGACACCGACATCCCGAACAACTGACAACCAGCCCGAAAGGTATTCACGCCATGTCGAACGACAGCACGACCCCCGCATTCCGTACCGCTGACCGCCTCCGGGCGACCGCGGCAGACGTCGAAGCACACGCCAAACACGACTACCTCGGTGACCTCCGGGAGGACACCCTGCTGAACAACATCGGGCACTTGCAGGATCTGCTGGCGGAGGCCGCCAAGGCTCTCCGGGCCGCGGCGGACGAGCTGCCCGAGAACACCAACAACTGACACACCACACCGGAAGGAATTTCGACATGTCGCACGACGACAGCAAGACCCAGAACCCCCAGAACGTCACCCCGAAGCCTGCGGGCCAGGAGCCGAACACGACTCCGCCCGCCCTGCCGACGATCGGCGAGGACAAGAGCAAGGACTTGACCCCCGCGCAGCGGGCCATGCGCCGCGTGGAGGCCGCCGCCTCCACGGTTGAGACCGGCCCGGAGCTGATCGAGACCGCGCTGGAGGAGCTCCGCGAACAGGTGCGTGCGTACAACGCCGCGCATGAGTTGCTGGGCACGCTTGACGCCCTCCCCGAAGGTGCCCTCGCCCCCACGAAGCTCCCCGGTGCTCGCGCGGTCGAGGCCCTGGGCAAGCGCCGGGGTCGGCCGAAGAAGGCCGCCGCCCCCAAGGCCGCCTAAGTACAACGAGACCCCCGGCGGAAACCACTACCGCCGGGGGTCTCTTTCCATCTCCCGTCTCCCGCCAAGAAGAACGAACGATGAACGAAAACTATGAGTAGGAGTCTATCATGTCCACCTCTAGGGACACCACTGCCGAGCAGGTCACGGCCATGCTGGCGGCCGGAGACGCGCACACCCTGACCACCACCCGCGACGCCGCGGCCGGCTTCATCATGCCGCTGGTCGCCGCCGGCCTGCCGGTCATCCCGCTGAAGCCGGGGGACAAGGCGCCGCGGATGACCGGCTGGCAGCGCGCCGTCATCACACCCGAAGCCTGGTCCGAATGCCTGGATGATGTCTTCCGGGACCACACGGCGGGCAGCCCGGCGCTGGGGGTCGGAATGCGCGCCGGGAACAGGCTGATTGTGGCCGACGCGGACACCCCGGACCAGGTGGCGGCACTGGACGCCTTCCTCGCCGCCCGCGGCCTGCCCGATGCCGGGCCCACGGTGGCCACGCCGGGGACGGTGGATCGGCAGCACAAGGACGGCGGTCATTGGTGGTTCCTGCTGCCCGACAACTACGCGGTGCACGCCGGGCTGCCGGCCGTGCTGACTGTAGACGCCGAGGGCCGCACCGGCACCGAGGTCCAGGGCCCCACGTTCGACATGTTCCTCTACAGCAAGCAGGCCGCGATTCCCCCTACGCAGCGAGATGCGGGGGCGTATGCGCTGGTCGGGGAGGTCTACGACCTGCCCGAGGCGGTGTGCTCCTGGCTCACGGCCGAGGGCGAGGCGGCCGCCGAGCGCAAGCAGGAGCAGGCCACCCGGCGGGCGGCCCTGGCTGGGGACACGGAATCTCGGCACCCGGGCCTGGAAGCGTGGGAGGAGCGGACCCCCTGGGCAGACATTCTGGAGCCGGCCGGGTGGGCCGAGACCGGGGCGGACGCAGCCTGCGGGTGCACTCAGTGGCGACACCCCGAGGCTTCCAGTGCGAAGTCCTCTACCGCCCATGACTGCCAGCGCGGGACCTACCTGGAGGTTTGGAGCACCTCCAGCCCCGTCCTGGAGGCGGGGCCGCACTCGAAGATCGCTGCCTTCGCCGCCCTGCACCACGGCGGTGACTTCGCCGCCGCCTACGGGGCGGCGGGGATCCCTGCCCAGGGCCAGATTGACACCCGTAGCCTCCTGGCCCTCCCGAGCGCTGCCACAACCCCTGAGGAGCCCTCTGCCATGACCGTCGCCAGTTCCCAGGAGACGGCGGGGCAGCTCGCGGACCGACTCGCGGCCGCCGTGGCTCTTCGCTCGGGCAGCACTGCTGCAGCCACCATCGTGGCGCAGCTCGGGCCGGACGGGGTACGGCAGCGCTGGGACAGCCTGCTTGCGCTGGGAGCCGAGGGGCTGGAACAGCTCGCCAGGGCGCTGGGTCGGGAGCGCGCTGAGGTACTGCGCATGGACCTTGGCCGAACAGCATCGAGGATCAAGCGCACAGATCGCATGATGACCGACGAGGACCTGGACGCCGCCTACGATGCTGAGGAGCGCGAGCCTGTACATGGCGGGCTGTTCTACGCGCAGAGCCTCCACCTCCTGGCCGCGCCTGGAGGCGCAGGGAAAACCTGGCTGACCCTGGCTGCGGCTATCCCGCCGGCATGGCCGCTGCCGAGTGAGCGAGCACAGGACACACGGTGGGGAATCTACATCGACGCCGACGGCAACGGCGCTCAGGGGCTGCTGACCCGCGCCGCCCAGCTTGGCGCGGACCGGGAGCGCGTTGAACACGGGGATCTTGAGGTGGTCAGCCTCCCGTCGCTAGCCACCCGACGCGGGGTATCTCAGACCGCCGCGCTGGCAGGTGTGATCGCGGACCTGGTGCAGGCTGATCCACTGCCGCAGGTGGTGATCGTGGACAGCCTGACCCAGCTTCTCGCGCTGGCGGACGGCGACAGCAACTCGGACACTGCCGTGACGGCTGCGCTGCGCCAGTTCCGGGAGCTGTCGGAGTTGACCTGCGTGGTTGTCGTGGATCACGTCGGCCACGAGGCCTCCGAGCGTCCCCGAGGCTCGTCGGCCAAGGGGCAGGCGGTGGATGTCGTGCTGACCATGCGGCCGATGGAGCCCGACGCTGATCGATACCCAGACACCGAGATGAGCGCGCGGGTGTCGATTGCGAAGGATCGGCACAACGGAATCAAGACGACCCTGTGCGCACCGGGCGATCGTGCAACGGCGGGCGTGTGGACGCTCGACCGCACGGGCGCGACGGTCACCGTCGGAAAGCGAAACGTTCGGGAGCTGCCCGGGCTGGTGAGCCGCATCATCCCCGCCAAGGTCTCCGCCGAGAAGCGGGAGCGCGAGGCCGCCAAGGCCGATCGGGAGGCGGCCGAGAGCGCGCCCATCCGCGTGGCCGAGGTGATCCGGAAGGCCGGCGGCGAGGTCGCGTCCTACAAAGCGCTGGTCTCAGCCCTGCGGGAAGACGGCGACGGCATGACCAAGGCGGCTGCCGAGGCGGCTATCGAAACCGCCGTCGAAGCGGGCGCGGTGGACCGCCGGAAGACCGGGCGAAGCACCGTTTACGCGCTCATGTGACAGGGCCGCGACCCGTCTCACGACCCGTCCCGCAGCCCTGACCCGTCCCGGAACCTCTGGGACGGGTCAAAACATATATCTACCTGCAAAAACTGGAAATTTCATGACCCGTCCCAGGACTTCCAGAACCCCATCTAGGGGGGTCTGGGAGTTCCTGCTATTGTGTGAGAGGGGCTGAGGGATACCTCGGAGGTCACGGCTCCCCGCCCCGGACGGTGGAATAAGCTGTGGGCGGTGGACCGTGGTGCGAAGGAGAGGGGTGTCCGTGGCTCGCAGCAAAAAGAGGTATCAGCGGCTAATCCGGGGGTACAGCCTGATATACAGGCCGAGCATGGATCCGGTCCTCTTCGTAGCCCTTGCTCCCGTAGGATTCGTCGTCATCGTCATCAGCAGCGGAGGCTGGGGCTTCCTGCCGTTGTTGCCGGCCTTCATCGTCATCACTCGCGATGCGCACCGCTCGCAGAACGAGATTATGGCGATTGAACTGCATTTAAACGCTTCGGGTGCGCTTGACGATCTGAGCTTCGACGACCTCCAGTGGCTGCACACGCGTGCTCGTCGGCGCTACGTGGGAGTGTTTGCGCTCAGTCTCGCAGCGATGCTCATGATGATCCTCCCCCTAGTGCCCGTCGCTGTGGGGTGGTGAGCACCCGCCCCACCGCCCCTGTACGTCGTTCCCCGGCGCTGAAACCCCCGCGCCGCTAAAACGAGTAGCGAATCTGTCTCAAAATCCCGGCAGCGGGCCGCTCAGGCCCGGTTCCGGCGATTCTCCTGGTTGGTGGGCAAGCCAGGATGACCTGGCAGATCTTGCTGAGGGCCTGGAACAGCTCGTCGGCCAGGTCAGTGTCATCCAGCTTCGCTTCGCCGGGGATTTCACACCCACCAATCAGGCCACCGCTGACGCCGTGGCTGAACATGGGAAGTAACGACCCACGTGCGCTGCGCTGGTCGAGAACCGCGGACTGCAACCACCACGCGGCTCAGCGCGCCGTTGTGCCATTGTCGCCGGCCGTGTTCCCGGCATCCCGCCTCACCGGCATAGATGCACAGCGCCCATGGTGTGCATCCGGGGCCCGTGGGCCCCCATACCAGTCATCAAAGAACTCCATTGCTGGTACTGAGTCCCGGTCGTTACGTCGGTTCGACCGCTTCTTCGCGTACCACCACACCAGGATGATCGTCGGTGACAGGGTAATGAATACTCCCACGATGGATAGCAGCAGTGAACTCATTGATTCTTCCTCCCACATCGTGCGCTTCGGGGTTCGTCGTTGAGTGCCTGGCGGTGGTGCATGGACTCGGGGTCAGTTGCGGTGATCGGCCTGTGGTGTCAACGTCGTCTGCGCTGGGTGATCCCACGCCGGCGAGCGTTTCTCTGTGCGGGTGGGTAGCAACAGCATGATGAACACCACGATACCTCCGATTATTGGGATGACGCTGATGAAAAACCACAGTCCGGAGAAGCCTGCGTCGTGTAACCTGCGCCACAACAGCGATAGAGAGGGAACCAGAAACACCAGAAACGCGGCCATCCCGAGAACATCGGACACGCGCTGCGAGATGAAAGCGGTCGACAGGAACGTCAGGAGGAAGCTGGTGGCGAAGGCGAAAAGAAAGAACCACCAGTATTCACCTCGGGAGGCGTAGCCTTTGAAGTCGATGGATTTGTGGAAAGCGCGTAGTATCGCCTGGCTGAAGCTGATGCCGTAGTGGGGGTCGGCGAGGATATCCGGGTCATCGTGGGGTGGGGTGTGCGGCCGCGGTCCGTACAGTGGCGGGTACGGGGTCGAGGAATCTGACATGGTGGGGGGGCCTTTCCATTCGCTGCGGTGTGTGGGCGGTGTGTGGGCGGTGTGTGGGCGGTGTGTGGGCGTTGTTATCGTGATCGGTGATTGCGTAATGCCTCCACAACGATCCTCCCCTCGTCAGCGGCGTCGGTGGCGATAACCGCCCAGACGACACCCCTAGCGATATCGTGGTGAAGGTACTCGGTGACACTGGCGTGGTGACCACTGTCGGTGGTGTAGGTCGCCGACATGCTGAACGTGGTCTCCCGTTCGGTATCGGGGTCCGCAGTAACGATGGTGTCGCGGTAGAGGGGACTGGTTGCCTCCAGTCTCAGCGCGTCGGCTAGAGCGGCGGGAAGCGCCGAAGATGCCGTCGGGGAGCAGTGGTGACCGTAGGCGATGACGGTGGGTGAGAACTCCGACGGTCGCGGCGGAGTGGGTACGGCAATGACCACATTGTCCGTGGACACGGCCATGCCCCACCGGGGGGCCAGGGCGCCGACGATGTACTCCAGGCATTCCTTGTCCCATGGGGCGGTTGTGCTCAACACGGCGGTGTCGAGCAGGTGCTGCACCGCAGAGAACACGGTGGTGGAGGTGGTGTGGGTCACGGGTGGTCCTTTCTCATGATGGTTCTGTACAGGGTTTTTTCTGCGTTCCAGATGTAGCGCGGCGAGGGCGGAAGCGCGCGAAGACCCATCCAGCCTCGCATGGCAATATGCATTAATGAAGTTAGGATGCAAATGGGAATCATATCCCTGACGGAACCCTCTAGGAAGAGTGCCGCAGGGATAGGGATATAAAGAAGAGCGTTGCCCGTAAAGAATATGGCTTCAGATACCTCTTTTGGGTGTTGGACAGATTCGACAAACTCGCCAAAAATTGGGACTAGAGCATGTGAAATAATAATTATCGCTATTGAGGAGAGTAGCCAAAATTCCATTCCTGTCATGGGGATCATATCACCGCACTAGAGTCATTTGAATAAGTCTTGAATCGCTTGGCCAACGGGTGCCAGGACTCGATTTCCGATTTCTCCGCCGACGACTCCGCCGATAGCGCCGCCGAGGGGGATTGCGATCGGGGCGAATGGCCCGGTAAGCGCGCCTGCTGCGCCTCCGATATATGCACCTCCCAGCCCTCCGCCGGCAGCCCCCAGTCCTCCGCCGATGGCTCCGCCAGCATGATCGGGATCCTCGGCCGCCGCAAACCCGGCCTGCACTCCTGTAACGGCGTTGCCGGCAAACCCGAGTGCTCGGGCAGGGACTTTCGCGCCGATACCTCGACCGGCTCTTTCCGCTGCCGTATCTTGCCTGTGAGCTCCGACTGGCTTACCGTTGCGACCACTGTCATTGTTGGCGCGATCAGCCACTATCATCGGCTACTAGCGGCCCGATTGAAGTCGGTTCGTGGCTATGATTCCACAGTCTGACCTGCTGTGGGATCCTCGACGCGAATGCCTGAGATGATCGTGTCGGCGATGGGGGCGAAATCACTAGCGTCAGCTTCGGCAGACTGGACGGTGAGGACTGCGACCAGGCTACTGCCGTTGATGTCCGGGACAGACACCAGAAGCTGATGGACGGCTTGCGTCGCCCCGCCCATTCCCGATGTTGTGTAATCGAATTGCTGCGCAGCTAGTCCGCACACCGAGGTCTCAGGGTGGCGAACGAGATTCTCCGGCGACATCGTGGATTCGATGAAGGCCGCATTCTGGTCGAACATGACCGTGCCCTCGACGGTTGTGGGCTCCACAGTCAGGATAGCCGTCCGAGCCTTCTCAGGGCCACTGGCACGATCGCCTGTGGTCAGTCGCACCAGCTCGCTATCCATCTTGGTCGTGCGTTCCCATCCCTCTGGCAGCGGGATGCTGAAGATGGGCTCTTTCGGATTATGATTGGCCTCGATGTAGTTGTCCGCGTTGTCCTCAGAGGAGCATTCACCGACGCTGGCTCTGTCGGTTCGTTCGGCAGGAGTCGTAGCAGTGGTTGTGGTGGCGTTGTCAGATGTCACAGTTTCTACGCCGTCGCTGCAGGAGGCCAGGAGGATGGTCGTGACACAGAGGGTTGCGGCGAGTGTTGTTCGTGAGAGTGTTGTCACTTTTTCTACTTTCTCAAGAGAATTAGGGTGTGTTTGTGTCATGGTCCATGACCTTACTCCGGTGATAAACTAGCGACCTAACTTCCCGACGTTTCATCGTTGGAAGTGTCCAAAGCGCTCAGCCAGCCACGCGTGGCTGGATCGACCTCAGAGCGTGATGCTGTCGTCACGGTAATTTGGGAGATCGTGCTGCGATCGCTATGCAAGTGATATCTGGTTAACGCGTGGAGGGGGAGCCCTTCGGAGGTATAAGTTCCTTCGAGTAGAATGGTGTGATCAATACACGACACCATAGGATGAGATAGTAATCCACAGCCAGCTTCACGGTAAACAGCGCGAGTAAGTTCAGCGATTGTTATGTCTTTTGGAAATGTGAATATCGCGAAAACAAGGGTATCTGCCCGTCGGGCGGATCCGTGCCTGGAAATATTTCCATTTGTGAAGACTCTACCGGGAAACTCCTCAAGTTCGCCGAGTGCCCTTTCGGCGGGCCGCCAGATGTTAGGTATCGAATGTCGCTCGACCAGCACATCGAATACGTGACTGGCCCAAGCGCTGCTTGGCACAGTAGCTGGCGCTTCCATAACTCTACTAAGCTCAATTACAGTGGAAGTTATATCGACAGGTTTAATCTTCATTTGCACCCTTCTGTGAAACATTGAGTTTTCTGGTTAGTTTCCTCCATCTGCGGATACGTTTATCCTGAATAGTCTCCCAGCTCTTGCTTTGTTGCGGTTTGTGATTTATAATTGGCCACGGACTCGGAATCTTTAGTGGAATTGAACCCTTCGTGGAAACGCGCAGGAACACATTGAGCATCCATCCCGCCGAATGAATTGGAGCAGCGGTAACTGTGTAAATATCGGCAAAAAGTCGAGAAAGCGTTACGTGACTCCTGTAGTTGGCTAGAATACAGATCGGTAGGATTAGGTAAAACATTCCGATGAAGCCTAGTGCGTCTACGTCTTGACCTCTATATACATAGATTCCGATGGTTGCCGACAGGGCCGAGATGGTCCATAGAAATGTTGTCCAAAAACCGAACCCGTCGTAGCCCTGTGAGGCCGCTAAAGCAAATATGAACATTGGAACTAGGCAAATTACCGCATAATAGTCCATTTTCGCTCCCTAATCTTCTTCGCCGATCAGCCAATTTCCGACTTTCTCGCCAAGCCAGTCACCGGCCAACCCTCCTACGGCGCCTAGGGCAATGGCCCCGGGAGGGCCAGCGATCGCACCACCGACCAAGCCGAACCCCGCAGCGCCGGCTGTGGAGAAACCAGCAGATATACCCTCGCGTCCGGCCTGCTCAACAGTGTTATCGGCGGATGCTATGCTGTAAATTGCTTGCGCGGCCCCTACTGGTCCTGCTGCTCGTCCAGCTCGGCGAACGAGGCCTTCTGCGTCTGACGGTACATGTGGTTTAGCATGCCGACCATAGTTCTCGTTACGACGCTCGTGTATTTCCATTCCTTGGCCTGCCCCACCTATGCCTGTCACAATCCCATCTGTGATGATGTTGTCGGGCAGTGCCTGACCGGAATCCGGCTCAGCCGCGCCGCCATCTGCCGCAGACGCGTTGTTGATGGTGTCGGGGACCCAGTCGAAGGTACGGGGCACAAATGGGCCTTCCTTCGGGTTATCGGTGGTGCCCAGCCCGATCTGTTCACCGGTCTGCGGGTTCACCCGCACGGACTGTTGCCCGTCACCGGGACGCACGTCAGCGGAGTTCTGCCCTGGATGGTTGACCACACTCGGCGGATCAGCGGGATTAATCGGGCCGACGTCCCGGACTGCCTGCCCAGCGATCGCTGGATCAGCCCGTGGGGTGTTCGGATCCACAAATACCCCTTGCGGGTTCGACGGGATGGTGCCCAAGGCTCCCGATGCCTCGGGGGATCCTTCCGGGGCGGCAGAATCGGGCTTGCCTGGCTTGGTGACCTCAGTACGCTGACCATTCTGGATCATCACCTGGGTGGTTTGATCGGTTGCCGCATCATAGTGAATGCTCTCGGCGAAGTTGCCTCCACCCTCCCCGCCATCTTCTGGCGCTGGAAGGTAACGGGTGATGTTGCCGTCGGCGTCCTTAATCTGGGCGGAGCCGTCGTCGAACCGAATGACCTCTGAACCCTCGTCGAGCCCGAGCGGGTCGATGTCGTAGGCACCGTCAGGATCCTTGGCGACCTGATGTCCGTATTCCGAGGGAGCATCGGTCAACGGCTGTTGGTTCGCGGTACCGCCGGTGCGGCCGTCGGGATCGGGATCCTTAGGGGTTGAGGCCCCCGCGCCGACGGGAGCTGCGTTGCGGGTTGCATCAGTAGCACTCGTACCGGATGCACTGTCGGTGTCTGCCGGGTTCTGATTACTGTTGGCCGCTGTTGCCAGGGCGTTGTTGTCGTCGATCTGTTCGGGGGTGTAGGGCGCAGGCTGTGGCGCAGGGGTGGGGGCGGGGTCCTGCGGGACATCGGCCGGGTTCTGGTTGCTGTTGGCCGCGATGCTGAGGTTGTTGTTGTCCCGTCGCTGCTGTTCAGGATCGGGTTCTGGTGGACCGTCCGGGAACCGCGGGTCCTGAGCTTCCCCGGGAGTCGGGACATAGCCTTCGGCCTCCCGCGCTTCTTTCTGCGCTTGAGCATCCTCCGCCAGGACAGGGCCATG
>NZ_JBQSYJ010000012.1:0-106919 GCF_052379185.1 Corynebacterium sp. AOP12-C2-36
GTCGGCCTGCTGGACCGGTTCAGCGACGGTTTTCCCGAGATCGGTGGTCATGGCTCTCCCCGTTGTGAAAATAGATGGTGTCTGTGTCTATGTCTACTGGAGTCGGCGGCCTATGTCATGCGACGGCCTCCCAGCGCCCGTCATGGCGCAGCGAGTCCTCGAACTCCGCCAGCCCCTCGCGCACGCGTGTCACGTCGTCGGGGGTTCCCATGAGTTCGAAACGGTACAGGTAGGGCACGCCGCACTTCGCGGCGATCACGTCCCCGGACCGGCAGAAGTCCTTGCCGAAGTTCAGGTTCCCCGAGGCGATCACGCCGCGCAGCAGCGCGCGGTTGCCGGGGTCGTTGAGGAACCGGATGACCTGTTTGGGCACCGGACGCGAGTCGTCCCCGGTGATCGACGCTCCCCCGCCGTACGTCGGGCAGACGAGCACGAAGGGCTCGTCCACGACGAGCGGCTCGTCCGACCGGCGCAGCGGGATACGCGCGGCGGGCAGCTCGAGCTTGCGGACGAATCGGTCGGTGTTGCGGGTGGTCGATGAAAAATAGACGATGAGCATGCTCGCTGTACCTCGTATTCTCTTTACGGACTCTACCGCTCGGCGAACCGGGCAGGGACGTACTTCAGGAAGGACGGGACGATCGCCACCGCCACGACGGTGCCGATGACGACCAGGACGCCGCCGACGAGTGTGGCGGTGCCCGCGCCGAGGACGGATCCGGCCCAGCCGTGCAGCATGTCCGCCAGGCGCGGGCCGCCGGCGACCACGATGAGGAAGACGCCCTGCAGGCGTCCGCGCATCCGGTCGTCCGCGGCCTCCTGGAGCATCGCCGAGCGCTGCACCGAGGAGAACATGTCGGCCAGGCCGCCGATGACGAAGGCGAACACCGCTACGCACGCCCACAGGCCGATGCGTCCGTCGGCGAGGTTGACGGCCACACCCATCACGATGATCGCCACGCCCCAGCACAGCACCGAGACCACGATGCCCACTCCCTGGTGGCGCAGCCTGGTCACCGCGCCGGAGAAGATCCCACCGAGCACGGCGCCGGCGGGCACCGCCGCCCAGAGCAGCGCGTAGAACAGGCCGCCGTCCCCGGCCTCGCCGAAGTCCACGGTGGAGATCTGCGGGATCAGGGCGCGCGGCATGCCGAAGATCATGGCGATCAGGTCGATGACGAAACTCATCAGCAGGATCGGCATCGCCGCGAGGTAGATGAAACCCTCGGCGATGCTGCGGAAGCCCGGCGTCCTGCGCCGCGAGGCGTCCTTCCCTGCGCTGCCTGCGCCTCCTGCGCCGCTCAGGTCCGGCGGCAGCGCCGGAAGCTTGAGCACGGCCCACAGCGTGGCCGCCAGGCAGAAGGCGTCCACCAGGTAGAGCAGCGAGTAGCCGGTCACCGGGATCAGCAGCCCACCGAGGATGGGGCCGAGGATGGCGCCGGCCTGCTGCACCGTCATGTTCAGCGACACCGCCGGGGCCACCGCACCCTCCGGGACGATGCGTGCGGTGATCGCGGTGCGGGTCGGCTGGTTGACGGCGAAGAACGCCTGCTGCAGCGCGAAGATCGACAGCAGCAGCCACACGTTGTCCAGCCCGGCGGCGGCCTGCGCCCAGAAGGCCACCGCGGTGGCGATCAGACCGACGGTGGTGATGATCAGCAGGCGCCGACGGTCCATCATGTCCGCCAGCGCGCCGCCGTACAGGCCGAAGACGATCAGCGGGACCAGACCGAAGGCACCGGCCAGGCCCACAAAACCCGAGCTCCCCGTGATCGAGTAGATCTGCGCGGGAACCACGACCACGGTCAGCTGGGAGCCGATGACGGTGACGATGTTGGCCGTCCACAACCGCCGGAAGTGCGGCGACTGCAGCGGAGTGGTGTCGGCCAGAACCGACCGCAGGGCCGTCCTGCCCGGACGGCGTTCAGAGCGCGAAGCCATGGAAAAACACCACTTCAAGGGGTTCGAGGGGTCAAACGTGACAAAAAGGAGGGAGGACGCTGCGTGCTGCAGCGCCCTCCCGGTGGTGTTCGCGTCCCCCTCGCGGGGGACGGTCTCAGGCCGCTGCGACGTCCAGGGACTTGATGCGGTCCGGACGGAAGCCGGACCAGTGGGCGTCCTCCGTGACGACGACCGGGGCCTGGAGGTGACCGAGGGCCATCACGTAGTCGCGGGCCTCGTCGTCGAGGCTGATGTCGACCATCTCGTAGTCAAGTCCGGCCTTGTCGAGGGCCCTCTTGGTGGCGGTGCACTGGACGCAGGCGGGCTTGGTGTAGACGGTGATCATCGAGGCGCTCCTGTGAAGAATGACGGCGAAATGCGTGGGGTGGGACGTGCCCGGCGGTGCGTGTTCCCCGGGTCCCCGGAGCGGTGCCCCTGCCGGGCTGATGACGACGACACTACACCGGGATCGGAGCGGGACACAACCCGTTTTTCCACGAGATATTGGGGTAATCACATCGTTCGAACACAATATATAGTAGTTACAAGATGCGTATTCGCAGGTGGCGCGAGAGGGTCGACACTAGATGTTGGGCCGAAAAATCATTGATGTAATTCCACGGAAGGTAACTGCCTCCGGAACTCCCCCGTGCGACCCCGGACGCGAAAGAACCCCTCCGGTGCACGCCCCGGCGAGGGGGCGGCACTGGAGGGGTTCGTCCGAAAAACGGAAGACCGCTGGATCAGCCCTGGCGAGCCTTGAAACGCGGGTCCTTCTTGTTGATCACGAAGACCTTGCCGTGGCGGCGGACAACCTGGGCGCCCGGCTTGTTCTTCAGCGACCGAAGGGACTTACGGACCTTCATCGGGCGCTCCTTTCTCGTCGTGCGCCCCGGGCTGCTCACACAGAACCTCGGCGCGGTGTTGATCGTGATTGATCGGAATTGATCAGACTCCCCGGAACGCCAGAAAGCGTCCGGAAGAGCGACGTACGAGCCCGGCGAAATCCCGGGTCGCGACACAGCACGACAGTTTAGCCTGACACGGTGCCCTGACCAAACCGCCACCGTTGGCGGTGCCTACCGGGCTCAGAACACGAACTGCTGGAGGATCAGTGCGGTGAATCCGAGGTACCACACGACGACGACCGCCAGCGGCATGAACAGAGCCGACGCACCACGCGGCGCCGTCCCCCCGGCGGCCTCGGTCCGCGAGTGCGCGATCCGCACCACCGTGGACACGAACAGCGGCAGGACGACCGCCCACACGACCATGCAGTAGGGGCACAGGGCCTCGATCTCGTAGACCGCCTCGTAGGCGAGCCAGTGCACGAAGACCACGGCGAGCGCCAGTCCGAGGAGGAAGCCGTACCAGAACCAGGCGCGGAAGCGGGCGCCGGCGAAGAGCGCCACACCGATGCACAGCACGACGGCGAATCCGACGAGACCGATGAAGGGGTTCGGGAAGCCGAAGGCGGAGGCCTGGTTCGAGTTCATCACGTCCGTGCACGAGACGACGTCGTTCAGGGTGCACGCCGGGGTGAAGCTCGCGTCCTGCATGAGCTTGATCTTGTCGAAGAAGATCAGGCCCGACATGAACAGGCCGATGACGCCGAAGACGACGAGCCCGAACGCGTACGGTGCCGACCCTCCCCAGAGGCCCGCCTGGCGACCGTCCGGCCGCTCGCCCGCCCGTTCCTCAACCGCTGTAGTCACTGGATCTCCCGTCGTGTGCCGGAGCGGACCCGCTGCCCGCCGTCGATGTACTGCAATTCTCGCACACCGGCCCATCCCGCCCCAACGTCTGAAATGCGTCTTTCGCCACACTCACCTGCTGGTTTGCGTGCTCGGAGAGCCCTGGGGTACATTATGTCTCGTCCGCAGCGAGGAACACTTCTTCTTCCGCTCCGCGTACGGGGCTATGGCGCAGCTGGTAGCGCACCACACTGGCAGTGTGGGGGTCAGGGGTTCGAGTCCCCTTAGCTCCACCACCGTCCGCCCCCTGTTCTCCCCGGAGAACAGGGGGCGGACTTTTTTCGTGCGCCGTCTTCCGCTGTGGTGCCGGGCACCCGATCCAGCGGATGTTCCCCGCCGTCCCCTGCCTCCGGCGCCCGGCGCAATCAATGCAATTCGGTCCGGTCACTGGCAGTGACCGGACCGAATTGCAGTGTTTAGGCCGTCCTCGGGGACGAACTGTTCCGAACTGCCCCGACCTACGCGGACCTACTCGGAGTCAGCGGACTCCGACTCCGTCGCCGCGTCCGACTCCTCGGAACCGGAGTTGCCGGCGATGACGTCCGGGACCCAGTTCTTCATCTTCTCCGGATCCTCCGGGTCCCGCTCGATCGCGTAGGACTCACCGTCGACGTAGAGGGCAGGCGTGGCAGCCTGGCCGTCCATCCGCTCGTTGAGCTCCTCCGAGTTCGCGTCCAGCAGGGGCTTGTACGTGTCCACGACGGACTCATCACGGATCGACTCGACGACGGAGTCCTCGACACCGAGCTGCTCGGCGGCGTCCGCCAGCTCATCGAAGCCCCAGTCACGTGCGACGGTGGTCTGGTCCTCGAAAGCCTTCTCGTGGAAGGCCCAGAAGGCGCCGGCGTTGCCGGTGTCCGCGATTGCCATGGCGACGGCTCCGGTCCGGGTGGACGCCGGGTCGCTGCCGCTGACGAAGTTCACGGTGTGGAGATCGACGTTGAGGTCCCCGTCCTCCAGTGCGGCCTTCATCGAGTCGCCGTCGACGTCGACCAGCTCGGCACAGTAGTGGCAGCTGTAGTCCTCGAACACCTCCGCCGTGGAAGCGTCGTTGTCGTCGCCGGAGCGGAGCTGGACCACACCGTCCTCCACCGACACGGAGAAGGACACGTCTGCCGCGCTGAGATCCACGTCGGCGCTCTTCCGGCCGTTGAAGACCATGAAACCGATGAACAGCACGCAGATCACCACGAGCGCCACGATCCCCCAGAGGAAGCTCCGGTTCTTGTCGTTGGGCGCCTTGATCTTCTGACTCACAAACCTCAACCTTTCACGGTGTTCTCTCTCCTCGCCCCGACGTTTTCGCAGGACGTGACCGCGTCCACCCTATCTGTCGTCCGCGCCGCTAATCCAGACGGGACCGCCGGGGGTGTCGGCATTCCCAGCAAACTGGCAACCAGGGCTCCCGCACTGACAGTGCACGCACAGCAGACCCCCCTCCACCCCCACGCAGAAAAACTTCCCTGTTCATTACCTGGTGGAAACACGGGCGGGTTATCTTTCTCTCATGCAAACAACCGACATGCAGCTGGCCTCGGGCTTCGAGGACGGCCTCGACACCGCCGCGTCCTTCGTCTGGGGCCCGTGGCTCCTGATCCCTCTCCTGTTCGCCACCGGCTTCATCCTGACGATCAGGTTGCGCGGGGTCCAGTTCCGCAAACTGTTCCCCGCACTGCGCCTCGGGCTCATCGACCGTGAGGACGAGGGCGCCAAGGGAGACATCACCCAGTACCAGGCGCTGACCACGGCGCTGGCCGCCACGGTCGGCGTCGGCAACATCGTCGGTGTGGCCACCGCCATCTCGATCGGTGGCCCCGGCGCACTGTTCTGGATGTGGATCACCGGCCTGCTCGGCATGGCGTCGAAGTACTCCGAGGCGTTCCTCGGGGTGCGTTTCCGCGTGACCGACGGCAAGGGCAACATGTCCGGCGGCCCCCAGCGTTACCTGGAGCGCGGCATCAAGGGCCCGGTCGGCAAGTTCCTGGCCTGGTTCTTCGCCATCGCCGCGGTCGTCGCCTCCTTCGGCATCGGCAACATGACCCAGGCCAACGCGGTGTCGGAGAACCTGGAGAACTCCTTCGGCGTCGACCCGACGATCACCGCCATCGTCCTGTTCATCCTCATCGGCGCGGTCCTGCTCGGCGGCATCAAGGCCATCGGCCAGGTCACCGCCGGCTTCGTCCCGCTGATGATCGCCGTCTACATCATCGGTGGCCTGGCGGTACTCACCATCAACGCCGCGGCCATCCCCGAGGCCATCGGCCTGATCTTCTCGGACGCCTTCTCCGGCACCGCGGCCGTCGGTGGCTTCGTGGGCTCCGGCATCCTGCTGGCACTGCAGATGGGTGCCGCCCGCGGCATCTTCTCCAACGAGTCCGGCATGGGCTCGGCCGCGATCGCCGCCGCCGCGGCGAAGACCACCCACCCGGTCCGTCAGGGCCTTGTCTCCATGACGCAGACCTTCATCGACACCATCGTTGTCGTGTCCTTCACCGGTCTGGTGATCATCTCCAGCGGCGTGTGGGACCAGGGCGAGGACCGGGCCGGGACGATGACGAGTGACGCCTTCGCCGAGGCCCTGCCGGGCCACTGGGGCGGTTACATCGTGACGATCTCGATCGTGTTCTTCGCCTTCTCCACGATCCTGGGCTGGTCGTACTACGGCGAGCGCAGCGCGCAGCGCATCTTCGGTGACTACGCCACGGTCCCCTACCGCATCGTCTTCACCTGCGTGGTCGTCGTCGGCGCCACGATGGAGCTCAACGTGGCCTGGACGTTCTCCGACCTGGCCAACGGGCTGATGGCCCTGCCGAACCTCGTCGGCCTGCTGATCCTGTCCGGACTCGTCGCCCGGGAGACCAAGGCCTACCTGGACTTCGACCCGAAGCTCAAGGCGTCGACCGCCGAGGTGGAGAACTTCCTGGTCGAGCAGAAGTCCCCCTGGCGCTGATCAGGCCCCAGAAAAGGCCCCGGCTCAGGCGCAGCTGACCTCGAGTTCCAGCTCGGCGACGTCGCCGGCGTCCGGGTGGTCGTCGTCGACCTCGAGCTCGCCGCGGACCCGGTAGGTGTCACCGTCGACCTCGACGGTGGCCTCCGCCTCCCGGGCGTCCGTGGACTCCCACTCCTTGCCCTCCATCTCCACGCCGAGACCGTCGACGCGCGGAGTGCCCCTCGTGTCGAGGTCGACCTCCACGTGGCTCGTCGCGTCGGCGTTGCGCAGGTCGATCTCGAACTCGTCCGCGCCGTCCTGCCGGCACTGCACGTCGCTGAAGTCGGACGCCATGTCCGTCCCGTCGAAGACGAGGCTGGCCACGCTGCCACCGCCTGCAGAGCCACTCCCCGAGCCGCTCCCCGGCTCACTCGTCCCGCTCGCGTCGGCGCCCGCCCCCGCGTCGGACGTCTCGGTCACCGTGACGGTCGCGTCGCCGCCCGTGGCGTCCCCACCGCTGTCGCTGTCGTTGTCGTCGCCGCAGGCGGCGAGCGCGCCGACCATGCAGGTTCCCAGGGCGAGGGCCACCACGCGGCGGCGGGTGTCGCTGATGTTCACGGCCGTTCCTTTCCTCGGTGAATGTTTCCTCCCCGATCGTAACCGTAACGCCGCGGCCACGGCCGGACACTGTTACCCTCGCAGGTGTTGATTCACCGTCCAAAAGGAGAACCGTCCATGACCGCAGGCCTCAACGTCCCGCTGACCCCGCTGCGCTTCCTCGACCGCAGCGCCACGATCCACCCGGACCGCACGGCCTGCGTCGACGGTCCGCGTCGCGTCACCTTCGCCGGGATGCGGGAGGACGCGCTGCGTCTCGCCCGCGCGCTGCAGCGCCGCGGCCTGCGGCCCGGGGGACGCGTCGGCATGTTGGCGTCCAACAGCTACGAGGCGCTGCTCGCGCAGTTCGCCGTCCCCCTCGCCGGCGGCGTCCTCGTGCCGATCAACACGCGCCTGGCGCCGGCGGAGGTACGCTACATCTGCGACCACGCCGGCATCGGCACCCTGTTCGGCGAGCAGGAGCTGATCCTCGCCTGCCGGCGCACCCTCGGCAGCGCCGGGCTCGTGGACACCTTCGTGCTCATCCACGACGCCGACGGCACCCAGCCCACCCCGAAGTTCCCCGACTCCCGGGTCGTCACCACCTTCGACGAGTACCTCGCCGAGGGCGCTGAGGGCGCCGAGCTCCCCTTCACCGTCGGGGACGAGGACGCCGCCATCGCCATCAACTACACCTCCGGCACCACCGGACGCCCCAAGGGCGTGGTCTACACGCACCGCGGCGCCTACCTCGCCGCGCTGGGCATGGTGATGACGCACAACTACACCCGCGACTCGGTCTACCTGTGGACCCTGCCGATGTTCCACTGCTCCGGATGGTGCACCGGCTGGGCGGCGATGGCGGCCTGCGCCACCCAGGTGGCGTTGCGTGCGGTGCGCGGCCCCGAGGTGTGGCGACTGATCGACGAGGAGGGCGTGACCGGGCTGTGCGGGGCACCGGCGGTGCTGGCCACCATCGTCTCCGCCGAGGAGGCGCACCAGGTCACCGACCTGTCGGTGGCGACCGCGGGCGCGCCGCCGAGCCCCACGGTGATCGGCGCGTGCGAGGACCTCGGCATCGACGTGATCCACGTCTACGGTCTCACCGAGACCTACGGCCCCACGGTCGCCTGCGCCCCGCAGCCGGACTGGGCCACGCTGTCGACGGCCGAGCGTGCCCGCCTGAAGTCACGGCAGGGCCTGGCGATGGTCACCAGTGAGGAGGTCCGCGTCGTCGAGCAGATCGGGAGGGACGCACCGCCGGACGTGACGCTGGTGGACGTGCCGTCCGACGGGGAGACGATGGGCGAGGTCGTGATGCGCGGCAACATCGTGATGCGCGAGTACTTCCACAACCCCGACGCCACCGAGGAGGCGTTCCGCGGCGGCTGGTTCCACTCCGGTGACCTGGCGGTCAAGCACCCCGACGGGTACATCCAGGTCCTCGACCGGGCGAAGGACGTGGTCATCTCCGGCGGCGAGAACATCTCCACCATCGAGGTGGAGCAGGCGGTGATCAGCCACCCGTCGGTGGCGGACGTCTCGGTGATCGGCGTGCCGGACGACCGGTGGGGTGAGGCGCTGCGCGCCTACGTCGTCCTCGCCCCCGGCGTGGAGCAGGACGCGGCGCTGGAGTCGTCCGTCATCGACCACTGCCGCGGCCTCATCGCCGGCTACAAGGTCCCGCGCGACTACCGCGTCATCGACGAGCTGCCGCGGACGTCGACGGGCAAGGTGCGGAAGAACGTGCTGCGCGAGCAGGCCGACTGAGCTGGCCGGTTCAGTCGAGCGTGCGGTGGCGTCCGACCCGCCACCCCACCGCGACGAGCAGGACGTCGGCGACGATGAGCACCACCAGCGCCGGCGTCCAGGAGCCGCTCACGTCGTGCAGGGCGCCGAGCGCGACCGGGCCGGCCGCTGCCAGCAGGTACCCCACCGACTGCGCCATCCCCGACAGCGAGGCGGCCTGCCCGTGGTCCCGGGTGCGCAGCCCGAAGAACGACAGCGCGAGCACGATGCTCGACCCGCAGCCCACACCGGCGAGACACACCCACAGCACCATCACCGACGGCGCCAGCAGCATGCCCGTCACCGCGGCGAGCATGGTCAGCGGAACCACGACCCCGAGCACGCGCTGGTCGGCCGTCCTCGCGATCAACGCCGAGCAGCCGAGACTGCCGACGATGCCGAAGACGTGCAGCAGGAACTGGTGGACGCCGGCCGCGGTGTCCCCCACCCCGGCGTCGACCTCGATTGCCGGCAGCCAGGTGACGAGCACGTAGTAACTGGTCGACTGCAGGCCCATGAACACCGTGACCTGCCAGGCCAGACGTTGGCGCCACACCGACCGTGCCGCCCGCGCCACGGGCGCCACCGGCGCCACGGCATCGCCGGACGGCTCGACGTGGCGGGACGCGGCGGCCGCCGCGTCCGGCCGTGGGGCGTGGCCCCCGACACGCAAGCGTGGCAGCAGCACGCCGATCGTCACCAGCGCCAGACCCGCCCACATCCCCAGCGGCAGACGCCAGCCCAGGGAGGTCAGTCCGGCGACGGGCACCGCGACCCCGGCCGCCACCGCGGCGAAGCCCGACTGCATCGCCGAGTACGCCCCGGTGACCTGTCCGATACGCCCCGGGACGTCGCGTTTGACCAGGGCGGGCAGCACCACGTTGAGGGCTGCGATCGACACCCCGATCATCACCGTGCCCGCCCACAGCAACATCTGCGGCGGGGTCGAGCGCACCAGCAGGCCGACTGCGAGCAGGACGAGTCCGGAGACGATCACCCGCTCCAGACCCCACCGCGTCGCCAGCCGCGGGATCAGAGGCGAGACCACCGCGAAGCACAGCAACGGGAGGCTCACCAGCACCGACGCCGCCGACGCCGACAGGCCCAGGTCCTCCTCCACCGAGGAGAGCACCGGGCCGACGGTCGTGATCGCGGCGCGCAGGTTTGACGCGACGAGCAGGATGCCCGCCACGATCAGCCCCATGGGCAGGGTGTTGCCTCTACTCACCGTGTCGTGATGTGCCACCGGTGATGTCAGAAGTTACTGGTCAGGAACCCGTAGGCCGGGTTCACCCCACCGTTGCCGCCGTAGCTGGAGACGTGCGCGTACTGGCCGGGGGCCAGGCCGAAGGGAACCTCGGCGACCACGCTGCGGTTGTCCACGCCGCGGATGTCCGAGCTGCCGGTCAGCGTCTGGTCGAGCGCGGTCATCTGGGTGACGGCCTCGGCGCGCTCACGGGTGTTCTCGGTGCGCTCGTCGGAGTTGCAGATGTAGTCGGCGGCAGCACACACGTCCATCACGCGGTCGGCGACCTCACCGTACCCGCCGGGCAGGGCGCCGAACACGCCGGCACCGCCGCGGGCGCTACCGCCCTCGACCGAGTCCGCACCACGGTTCGGGCTGGAGATCACCGCGGCGGAACCGAACTTGTCGGCGTCGATGGGGCCGCGCCCGTGGCCGATCTCGGCGGCCACGCGGGACGCCACGTCCGCTCCCAGGGAGTAGCCGACGAAGCTGATCTGGGAGGACGGGCATTCCGCCGCGGTCCGGGAGATGAGCTGGTTGGTGCGGGTGATGCCCTGCGACTGGATCTTGCTGTATGCCGTGGAGACGAACGGCAGGGCGTCGTAGGAGACGGTGCGGGTGGTGGACTTCCCGAAGTTCTCGAGCATCGCGCCGAGGTCCGAGGTGTAGGCCCCGACCGGCAGGTTCTCCGGCAGAGCCGTGGAGGACTGGCCGCCACCGGGCACGATGACCACGATGTTCGGCTCGCACCGCGGGATCGCAGGGGTGGCGACGATGCCGGCGGAGAAGCCCACGGCCGAGGCCATCGGCGCTCCGACGACGGCGACCGCGACGGTGGCTGCGGCGGCGGTGAGCATCGAACGAAGAGCGGGACGGTTGCGGCGGTGACGGGTGGACAGACGCACGTGGACTCCTGAGGCATGGACGACGGAGGTGGAGAGCTAAACAATCACCTGTGATGAAACGACGAAGAGGATTATAAGCATACTTTGGACCCCGAGTCACCGTGATGGTCGCCGAGGCTGTTTCGGTGGTGGTCACCGGGGCCGCAGGCGTGCTGCACCTGCCCGTTCCGCACTCGACCTAGCGCAATGCCCTGACTTCTTCTTTGAGTTGCCAGACTGTCGAGCCGATGTGGGTGAGCAGATAGAGCGGAACCAGCGCCAGCCCTGCGCCCAAGGCGCCCAGGACGGCGAACAAGATGCCCTCCCCTCCGTCGGCGGATGTACTCCCGATGAACGCACCAGCAATGACGGCTAGCACCAACAGCACATGGCACGCGCCGAACCAGTTTCCGAAGGGGTTGGTCACCCCGGAAGGCCCCGCAGCCCATTCCGGCATGTCCGGGACGTAGCGTTCCCGCTCTTGCCCAGCCGACTGCTGCGGGTACTGCTCGACCTCCACAGCATCCGCGACCTCCCCGCTTCGAATCTGATCAGGGTAGGCGATCTCACCGGTCGAACGGCTGATGTACTTCGGCATGGGCACTCCGTAGGTAGTTAACTCCGCGAGCCCTGACCCT
Organism: Corynebacterium sp. AOP12-C2-36; assembly: GCF_052379185.1. Lineage (NCBI taxonomy): Bacteria > Bacillati > Actinomycetota > Actinomycetes > Mycobacteriales > Corynebacteriaceae > Corynebacterium > Corynebacterium sp. AOP12-C2-36. Next base: position 11,778 of record NZ_JBQSYJ010000012.1, read on the forward strand.
TAGCCCGACAGAACCACTCTAGCTGGTCAGGCATATGTTTACCGATCCACCACTCAGCTTCGAGCAAGTACTAGCCCACGACAGGCCAACAGAAACCCAACAACACCCCCGATCCAATTCCTGGCGGGCAATGGTCGAACAACCCAGAGCCTCCAGGACGGGAACCAGACACAGAGAAGGCCCCCTGACCAGTGGGTCAGGGGGCCTGTCGGTGGAGCCGCCGGGAATTGAACCCGGGTCCTTCGCGACCTCGCCAGGGCTTCTCCGTGCGCAGTCCGCGGCTACCTCTGCTCGGCTCTCCGGGTCATGCGGACGTGCCCGGATGATGAGCCCAGTCGCTCTGAAATGTCCGCCACCCGCCCGAACGACAGGACGGTGGCGTGAAGTCCCTTAGCTGATGCCAGTGACCGGGTCAGGGACCTACCCGGGCTGACAGACACGCGGTCGCTGATTAGGCAGCGAGGGCGTAGTCGCGCTGAGTGTTCTTCTCGGCGCCTATAGGTTGCTGCGACGCTCACGGTGGTCTCCAGCCTGCACCGGCACGCTTCCCCTGGCTCAATGCACGAAGTCGAAACCTGATCGACCCCTTGGTGTACATCCCCTGTCGTCGGAAAGCTCGGCGACGGCAGGAAGATCAACTCTAGTTCGCGCCGCGCACCAACGTCAACCTTGGCCGTCACCCCAGGTCAGCCCCCGCTTCAGCCCTTGATGCCCTTGATCCGACGCCCCAGCTCACGGGTCGCCTCACGCTCCTCGGTGCGCCGCTTGATGTCCTGGCGCTTGTCGTAGTCCTGCTTACCGGTGGCCAGCGCGAGCTCCACCTTGAGGCGTCCGGAGACGAAGTAGAGCTGCAGCGGGACCAGGGTGTTGTTGCCGTCGCGGACCTTGCCCATGAGGGTGTCGATCTCGTTGCGGTGCAGCAGCAGCTTGCGGACGCGACGCGGCGCGTGGTTCGTCCACGTCCCCTGCGCGTACTCGGGGATGTGCAGGTTGCGCAGCCACACCTCGCCGTCGTCGACGGTGGCGAAGGCGTCCACCAGGGAGGCCTTACCCTCGCGCAGTGCCTTGACCTCGGTGCCGACCAGGGCCACACCGGCCTCGACGGTCTCCAGGATGCGGTAGTTGTGGCGGGCCTTGCGGTTGGTGGCGACGACGAGCGGGCCGCCGTTCTTCGTGCCGGCCTTCCCGGCCTTGCCCGACTTGGCGGCCTTGTCGCCCTTTTTCCGTCCGGAATCCACCGGTGTGCTCTTCTTCGCCATAGCCCGAGGAAGTCTACCCGGTTACTTCTTCACGTACCAGCGCAGTGTGACCTGCGCAGTCACCCCGGCGACCAGGGCACCGGCGATGATGACGAACGGCGAGACCAGCCAGATGTCCGAGGCGGTGATCCTCGCTATCAGGTTGGCGTCGTAGAGGGACCCGAGCGCCTGGTCCAGCAGGAAGCGCTTGCCCAGCAGCAGCGCGCCGACGGACAGCAGGGAGCCGATGATCGAGGCCAGCATGGCCTCGAGGATGAACGGCGCCTGGGTGTACCAGCGCGTCGCGCCGACCATGCGCATGATGCTGGTCTCGTGGCGTCGGGAGTACGCCGCGAGCTGCACCATGTTCATGATGAGGAAGATCGCGGCGATGGCCTGCACGGCGGCCAGCACGAAGCTGGCGTTGCGCACCGCGTCGAGGTTCTGCGTCGCGCCACGCAGGTCGTCCTGCTGGTCGACGATGGTGGACACACCGGGCTTCTCGGCGATCTCGTCGATCGGCGTGGTGTCCAACGGGTCGGCGAGGCGGACGTGCAGCGCCGCAGGGAAGGCGTCCTGCGAGGTCTGCTCCACGAGGACGGGGTCGGACTGGCCGAAGAGCTCGACGAACCGGTGGTAGCTCTGCTCCTTGTTGCGGTAGGTCACCGACTCGACGTCGTCGTCGGACTCCAGGGTGTCGCGGATGTCCGCGCAGACCTCACTGGAGCAGTCGAGGTCGCTGGAGGAGATCTCGTCGTCGAGCTGCACCATCACCTCGATGCGGTCGAGGTAGAGCTCCTTGGTGTCGGAGGTCATGTTGGTGATCAGCACGCCGGTGGCGAGCAGTGCCAGGGAGATGGCGGTGGTGATGATCATCGCGACGGTCATCGTCACGTTGCGGGTCAGCCCGGAGAAGGCTTCCTTGAGGACGAAACGGATCTTCATGTGTTCCCTCTTCCCTAGCGTCCGACGGCGTAGATGCCGTGTGCGTCGTCGCGCACGAGTTTTCCGTTGGACAGTTCCAGGACGCGGCGGCGCATGGAGTCGACGGCGACGTCGTCGTGCGTGCTCATCACCACGGTCGTGCCGCCCCGGTTGATGCGGTTGAGCAGCGCCATGATCTCGGCGGAGGTGTCCGGGTCGAGGTTGCCGGTCGGCTCGTCGGCGAGCAGGACGAGGGGACGGTTCGCGGTGGCGCGGGCGATGGCCACGCGCTGCTGCTCGCCGCCGGAGAGCTCGTCGGGCATGCGCTGCCCCTTGCCCGCCAGGCCGACCATGTCGAGCGCCTCGGGGACGGCCTTCTCGATGGCGTCCTTCCGTCGCCCGGTGACCTCGAGGGCGAAGGCGACGTTGTCGTGGACGTTCTTGTTGGGCAGCAGGCGGAAGTCCTGGAAGACGTAGCCGATCTTCTGACGCAGCTGCGGCGTCCTGCGCTTGCGCAGCGTGTTGACGTGGAAGTCCGCGACGTAGAGCTCGCCGGAGTCGACCTCCTCCTCACGGATCATGAGCTGCAGGAAGGTCGACTTGCCCGAGCCACTGGGCCCGATGAGGAAGACGAACTCACCCTTGTCGATCTCGACCGAGACATCCTGCAACGCAGGCCGGGTGGACGTCCGGTATGTCTTGCTGACCTTGTCGAATGTGATCACGTCGCTACCGTACCCGACAATCTGGGGCAAGAGAAACAGATGTGGCTGGAGTGACAACTCTATTTATGTGCATGTCCTGCAGCAGATCGGCCGGATTGGTAGTCTGCTGCCCCATGACGCCTCAGGAGACTCAGACGCCGTCGGAGAAGCCAGAAGACAAGGTAGAGGACAAGAAGGAACACCACTCCAGACCCCACGGTTTCCTGGGGTGGGTGGAGTGGCTCGGCAACAAGCTGCCCAACCCCTTCTGGCTCTTCGTGATCCTCGGCGGGATCGTGCTGGTCCTCAGCTGGCTCGGATCCCTGGCCGGCTGGTCGGCCGAGGACCCGCAGACCGGTGACCCCGTCGAGGTCACGAACCTGCTCAACAGCGAGGGCCTGCACCAGATCGTCACCGGGGTGGTCACCAACTACACCGACTTCCCGCCGCTCGGCGTCATCATCACCGTGATGCTCGGCGTCGCGGTCGCCGAGTACGCGGGCCTGATCAGCGCCATCGTGCGCGCCATGGTGGCCAAGACCGGCCCGAAGACGCTGACCTTCGTCGTCGCGCTCGCCGGCGTGACAGGATCCGTCGCGTCCGACGCGGTCTACGTCATCGTCATCCCGCTCGGCGCGATGGCCTTCCACGCCATCGGACGCTCCCCCATCGTCGGCGCGATCGTCGCCTTCGTGGCGTCCTCCGGCGGCTTCAACTCCTCGTTGGTGCTCAACATCACCGACGTGCTGCTGTCCGGCCTGTCGACCTCGGCCGCGCAGATCGTGGACCCCGACTACGTGGTCAACCCGCTGTCGAACTACTACTTCGTGATGGCCTCCGCGATCCTGCTGGCGGTGATCATCACCCTGGTCACCGAGCTGTTCATGAACAAGCGCATCCACCAGCTCGTCGACCACGACCAGGTGAACTACGAGGAGGTCGCCTTCACCGACGAGGACGGCAACGAGGTCAAGGACCTCGCCCTGCGCGACGTCGAGGGCCGCGGCCTGAAGATCACCGGCCTCGTCGCCCTGGTCGGCCTCGCCGTCTACTTCGCCCTGCTCTTCGTGCCCGGTTCCCCGCTACAGGGCGAGGGCGGTGCGGTGATGGAGAACCCGCTGATCACCGACATCGCCGTGCCGATCGCCCTGGGGTTCTTCCTGCTGGGCACGGTCTACGGTGTCGTGGTCGGTTCGGTGACCAGCCCCGCCGACATCCCGGAGTTCATGGTCCGCGGCCTGAAGACGCTGCTGCCGATGATGGTGCTGTTCTTCGCCGTCTCCCAGTTCCTCGCCTGGTTCGAGTGGTCCAACCTGGGCAACTTCCTGTCCATCAAGGGCAGTGAGGTGCTGCAGACTTGGGATCTGCCGCCGGTGGTGCTCTTCGCCGGCTTCATCGTGATGGTCTGCCTGCTCAACCTCATGATCACCTCCGGCTCGGCGCAGTGGGCGCTGATGGCACCGGTGGTGGTGCCGATGATGATGTACGTGGGCATCTCCCCGGAGGTCACCCAGATGCTCTACCGCATCGGTGACTCGACCACGAACATCATCACCCCGATGAGCCCCTACTTCGCCCTGGCCCTGTCCTTCCTGGTGCGCTACTACAAGAAGGCCGGCCTCGGCACCCTGCTGTCGATGACGATCCCCTACTCCATGGCGATGCTCGTCGGCTGGTTCCTCTTCTTCCTCGCCTGGTGGGCCATCGGCATTCCGCTCGGCCCCGGCGCGCCGATGGAGTACCCGGCGAACTAGAACCACGCCAGAAACCACGCAGGACGGTTTCTGTCCGGCGCGCAGGACGAAGCGTCCACTTCGCCGTCCCGCGCCGACGGAAACCGTCGCCGTCCCACCTCCCGGGGTGGTCTCCGGACGCACCCGCGTCGCGTCCTCCCCCGGCACACCTCCTCAGCTCAGCGTAGGCTCGGTGCCCCATCACCCACGGGCCGCTCTCCTCCGCCCCCGCGCACCGTGGACCGAACGACCTGACACCACGGTCGTCCACACCACGGTGGACGCCGACGCCTCGAGAGGAGCCCGCGTGCCGCACCACCACCTGTCGCCTTCCGACCGCCCGGCACCGACCGGCCTACGTCCCGTCGGTGACCGTCCGCCCGCCCGGACCTGCTGAACCCACCTCACGACCCTGAACCCGATCCCGTACCCGACCCCGGGGCCGGTGGACCGAGAACCACGGCCCCGTCAGGAGAACACGCGTGTCATCCAACAACTCACCGTCCACCGCCACCACCCGTCCGGAGAAGGCCGACGACGTGGAGGCCGTGGTCAAGCGGTCCCTCGGTCTCGCCGACACCTGGCTGCAGGTCGAGGAGACCAGCAAGTCGACCAAGCAGCTCGCGGACATGGTCCACGAGCCCAGTGGTGTGGAGTTCACCTTCAGCTTCGTCGACCGCGTCGCACGTCCGGAGGACAACAAGGTCGCCGCCGACGAGTTCGCCAAGATCGCCCACCCGGTGAAGCGTCAGGCTCCGGTGCCGGGGTTCCTCGGCGTGATCGACCAGATCCTCATGACCGCCGGGTCCATCGCCGCCCCGCTGCTGCCGCAGATCGTGATGCCCATTGCGCGGTCCTACCTGCGCTCCGTGGTGGGCCACCTGGTGCTGGACGCCGAGAGCGGCACGATGGACAAGATGCTCGAGGAGGCGCGCGACGCCGGGTTCCGGCTCAACATCAACCTGCTGGGCGAGGCCGTCCTCGGTGAGGACGAGGCGGTGCGCCGTCGCGACGACCTCATCGACCTGGTGCGTAACCCGAAGGTGGACTACATCAGCGTGAAGCCGTCCGCGGTGGTCTCACAGCTCAACCACTGGGACCTCGACGGATCCACCGAGCGTCTCAAGGAGCGCCTGCGTCCGCTGTACCGCGAGTCGCTAAAGCGCTCAACGCACCCCTTCATCAACATGGACATGGAGGAGTACAAGGACCTCGACCTCACCCTGCGCATCTTCACCGAGCTGCTCGGCGAGGAGGAGTTCCTGGAGATCGAGGCGGGTATCGTCCTGCAGGCCTACCTGCCGGACTCCTTCGACGCGCTGCGTCAGCTCACCGAGTTCGCACAGGAGCGTCGGGAGCGTGGCGGTGCGAAGATCAAGGTTCGCATCGTCAAGGGCGCGAACCTCTCGATGGAGCGGGTGGACGCCGAGCTCCACGACTGGCCGCAGACGCCCTACCTCACGAAGGCCGAGGTGGACGCCAACTACCTGCGGCTGCTCGACTGGGTGCTGCGCCCCGAGCACTCCGACGTGATCCGTATCGGTGTGGCCACGCACAACGTCTTCCACATGGCGCTGGCCCACGAGCTCTCCGTGGAGCGCGGCGTGGAGGACCAGATCGACGCCGAGATGCTGCAGGGCATGGCCCCCGCCCAGGCCGAGGCGGTGCGCAGCGTGATCGGCGAGGTCATCCTCTACACACCGGTGGTGAAGAAGGAGAACTTCGACGTCGCGGTGAGCTACCTCGTGCGCCGCCTCGAGGAGAACGGCGCCAAGCAGAACTTCCTCTACGCCATGTTCACCCCCGAGGACGACGAGGAGACCGGCATGACCCCCATGGAGGGTCAGCGCGAGCGTTACCTCGCCGCCGTGCGCGACCGGTGGTCCACCGACGCCGGACCGCGCCGGACGCAGAACCGTACCGAGGAGGCCCGCGCCAAGGCCGGCACCAGCTCCGCCAGCGTCCCCGGCAACTTCGTCAACGAGCCCGACACCGACTCCGACCTGCCCGCCAACCGCGAGTGGGCCGCGCGCATCGTCGACGCGTCCTCCGACCCGGGCCCGACCGTGAGCGAGGAGGTCACCGACCCCGCCACCGTCGACGCCGCCGTCCAGCGTGCCTTGGACGCCCACGAGGCGTGGGCCGCGAAGAGCGGCGCGGAGCGCGCCGAGGTGCTCGACCGCGCCGCGGACGCCCTGGCCGACAACCGTCACCGGCTCATCGCCGCCGCCGTCCACGAGGCCGGCAAGACCGTCTCCGAGACCGACCCCGAGGTCTCCGAGGCCATCGACTTCTGCCGGTACTACGCCGAGTCCGCGCGGAAGATCGACCGCCACCGCGGCTCCACGTTCACCCCCTACCGCACGGTGGCCGTCGTCCCGCCGTGGAACTTCCCCATCGCCATCCCCGTCGGCGGCTGCATGGCCGCCCTCGCCGCCGGAGCCTGCGTGGTCATCAAGCCCGCCCCGCAGACCCTGCGCATCGCCGAGGTCTTCGTCGAGGCGCTGCGTGAGGCCGGTGTCACCGAGGACATGCTGCAGCTCGTCAACGCCGACGAGGGCGAGGCCGGCAAGCGCCTGGTCTCCCACGAGGACATCGACTCGGTGATCTTCACCGGCGGCTCCGAGACCGCCCGCATGTTCCGCTCCTGGGACCCGCAGATGACGATCAACGCCGAGACGTCCGGCAAGAACGCCATCATCGTCACCCCGGCGGCCGACCCGGACCTGGCGGTCTCCGACGTCCTCGCCTCCGCCTACGGCCACGCCGGGCAGAAGTGTTCCGCGGCGTCGCTGATCATCACCGTCGGGTCGATGGGCAAGTCCAAGCGCTTCATGGGCCAGCTGGTGGACGCCGTGAAGTCCCTGCGTGTGGGCCCCGGCGACGACCTCGCCACCGACATGAACGGCATCATCGAGCCCGCCGGCGACAAGCTCCTGCGCGGACTGACCAAGCTCGACAAGGGCGAGAAGTGGCTGGTCAAGCCCGAACCGCTCAACGGCACCGCGGAGGACGCCACGCTGTGGACCCCCGGGCTGCGCGACAACGTGCGTCCCGGCGCCTGGTTCCACACCCACGAGTGCTTCGGCCCCGTCGCCGGCGTGATGCACGCCGACACCCTGGAGGAGGCCATCGAGTGGCAGAACTCCACGGGTTACGGGCTGACCGCCGGCCTGCACACCATCGACCGGGACGAGACCGAGTTCTGGCGCGACCGCGTCGAGGCCGGGAACGTGTACGTGGAACGCGGCATCACCGGCGCCATCGTCCAGCGCCAGTCCTTCGGCGGTTGGAAGGGGTCCTCGATCGGCAGCGGTGCGAAGGCCGGCGGCCCGAACTACGTCGCCCAGCAGGGCCACTGGGCCGAAGGCGACATCAGCGCCCTGCACAGCGGCAGCGTGTCCACCGCGATCACCCAGATGCTGCGCGAGTTCCACGGCATGGCGCACCCCGTGCTCACCGAGGAGGACCACCGCTGGCTGCGCCGCGCCGCGGAGTCCGACGCACAGGCGTGGACCTCCGAGTTCGGCATCGAGCACGACCGCACCGCCCTGGTCGTGGAATCCAACGTATTCCGCTACCGGCCGTTGCTGGAACCGCTGCGCGTGCGCATCGGGGCCAACGCGAACCTGCGTGACCTGCTGCGACTCTACCTCGGCGCCTCGGTGACAGGCACGAAGCTCGAGGTGTCCGCCGCACCGTCGGTGACCTCCGAGATGGGCGAGCTGGCCAACCGGATCCGGATGGTCTCCGACATGGAGTTCGCCGCCGAGATCGGTGTGCAGCCCAGCGTGCGGATCCGCACCCTCGGCGACGTGGACGAGAACCTGTACGAGGCCGCCGCGCGCTCCGGCTCGGTCGTCCTCGACCAGCCGGTCCTCCCCGACGGACGCCGCGAGCTGCTGCCGATGCTGCTGGAGCAGGCCGTCACCACCACCGAGCACCGCTTCGGCTACATCCACGGCACCACGCCGTAGTGATGTAGGGCTGGGGCTGCCGGCAGGATTCGTAGCGCGGGGCCCCTTGTCCCAGAACCCCGAGCGATCGGTGGTCTCCATCCCGGAGACCACCAATCGCTCGGGGTTTCGTGACGGGTGCGCCTACGTCCCCTTGACGTTCATCACCTGGCGCAGCTTGTGCAGCACGTGCACCAGTGGTTCGGCGTCGGCCATGACCACGTCGATGTCCTTGTAGGCGTCGGGGATCTCGTCGACGAATGCGTCGCCCGGACGGTAGACGATGCCGTCCATCCGGGCGTCCAGGTCGTCGGCGCTGAACCGCTTGCGCGCCTGCGTGCGGGAGAAGCGACGTCCTGCGCCGTGCGGCGCCGAGCGCAGTCCCGGCGCGAAGCCGCGTCCCTCGACCACGTAGGACGCCGTGCCCATCGACCCGGGGATCAGCGCCTTCACACCCTCGTCCGCACGCACGGCACCCTTGCGGGTCAGCCACACCGTCCTTCCGTAGTGCTCTTCCTTGACGGTGTAGTTGTGGTGGCAGTTGATCCGCTCGGTCTCCTCGACGGGTGTGCCGATCCACTCTCCGAGCAGGCGGGAGAAGCGGTCCATCATCTCCTCGCGGTTCAGCCAGGCGAAGCGCTGCGCCCAGGCGAGTTCACGCAGGTAACAGTCGAATTCGGGGGTTCCTTCGGGGAGGTAGGCGAGGTCGTCGTCGGGCAGCTGCACCCAGAACTTCCGCATCAGCCGCTGCGCAGTCTTGATGTGCTTCTGCGCGATCTTGTTGCCGACCCCGCGCGAGCCGGAGTGCAGGAACATCCACACACGCTCCTCCTCGTCGAGGCAGAGCTCGATGAAGTGGTTGCCGCCGCCGAGGGAGCCCAGCTGCTGCCGCCACTTCTTGGAGTGCCCCAGGTCCACGCCGGTGGTCTCGGCGAGGTCGGCGAGTTCGCGGGTGCGTGCCTCGGCGGTGCCGCCGAGCACCCAGCCGTTGTAGCGTCCGGGGGACAGCGGGATGGCGCCCTCGATGGCGTCGCGCAGGTCGGTGAGTTCGTGTCCTACCAGGTCGTCGGCGGTGAATGCGGTGCGCACACCGATCATCCCGCAGCCGATGTCCACGCCGACGGCGGCGGGGATCACGGCGCGTTCGGTGCCGAAGACGGTGCCGACGGAGGATCCCTTGCCGAAGTGGGCGTCGGGCATCAGCGCGACGTGCGGGAAGATGAAGGGCAGCCCGGCGATCTGGCGCGCCTGCTCGAGCGTGTTGTCGTCGACGTCGGAGGCGAAGCTCAGGAGCTTGTTCTCCTGGAGCGTCACTCCCGGTGTGTCGACGTGTCTACTGGACATGGTGGTCCCTTTCTGGTGAAAGGGGCGGCAGCATCGGCGGGCACACGTCGAGAGACTTGAAAGAGGGTTCGCTGAGGAACTCGTCCGGACGGGGGCACCGATGCCCCGCCCGGGAAAATGTGGGTCGGAGTCAGCGGTGGTCGGGTAGCAGCCAAAACTGATGCTGTGCGCGATGCGTCGCCTTCATGGCCGCTCCCCTCTCCGGAAAATCTTCTGACTTCTGCTGACTCGAACTGGTTCGTGCCCGCAGCATCTCCCTCGGGGCACCCCGATCATGGCACAGCCCCTCGTACCGGGCAAGAGGGGTTCGACATCACCGGATCCGACGTGCCCCGTCGGACGGTGCAGCCACGAAGAACGTCGGCGCCGGGAAACCTCGGTCGCGGGCGGCGGCGTCCACCGCCTCGGCGACGACCTCGACCTGCTCGCGGTGAACCAGGGCGATGACACTGCCGCCGAAGCCGCCACCGGTCATCCGCGCGCCGAGCGCCCCGGCGGCCAGTGCTGCCTCCTGGGCGCCGTCGAGTTCAGGCACGGTGACCTCGTAGAGGTCGCGCAGGCTGGCATGGCTGGCGTTCATCAGCTCACCGAGCTCACCGAGCCCACCCATCTCTCCGGACGCACCGGCGTCGCGCAGCGCCGGCACCGCTTCGTCGCGGGTGCGCCGGATCTCCTCGACGACGTGCCGGACGCGGCGCTGCGCGGTATCCCCGCCGTCACTCCCGCCGAGCAGCGCGTGGGCCTGCGGCGTCGCCGACCAGGCGCGCACCTCGTCCGGCAGTCGGGAGGACGCCGCGGCGTCCTGCAGGATCTCGCCGAGAGTGCCCACGCCGAGGTGGGCGGAGACCGCGTCGATCACGCCGCGGCGCGAGGCGTACTGGCCGTCGGCGAGCTGGTGCGCCGCATTGGTGTTGATGATCAGCAACGCCAGGCCCGCCGCCGCCGCCAGGTCGCAGGGCACCAGCTCGACGGAGCCGTCGAGGAAGTCGACGGCCAGGGCCATGCCCGAGCGTCCGTAGAGCGAACTGCGCTGGTCGAGCCCACCGGTGGACGCGCCGACGACCTCGTTCTCCGCGCGCATGCACGCGGTGACCAGGCGCTCGAGCGCCGCGCTGTCGGGTGAGTGGCCGGTGGCTAATTCATAGGCCGCCAGGGCGACGGAGCACTCCAGTGCCGCGGAGCTGGACAGCCCGGCACCCAGGGGGACGTCGGAGACCAGGGCGATGTCCAGGCCCTCGCACGAGGGGATGACCCCGTCCTGCAGTCCGGCCCACACCGCGCCGGCGGCGTAACCGGCCCACCCGGCCGGGTTACCCGGTCCGATGTCGGACAGGGCGATCTCGGTGCTCTGCGCATCCTGCGTGCCCTCGGTGCCGGGCATCACCGACACCAGGCGCAGCACCCCGTCCGTCCTGCGTCCCACCGCGGCGGCGGTGTTCTGCGGCAGCGCGAAGGGCAGGGACATGCCGCCGGCGTAGTCGACGTGCTCGCCGATGAGGTTCACCCGCCCGGGCGCGGCCCACACGCCCTCGCAAGTACCGTAACCGAAGTGCTGATTGAACAGCGCCTGCGCGTCGTCGGCCAGCTGCTGCTCGTCGCGGGTGGTCCACCAGTCCGGTGTCACCATGAGCCGGTCTCCTTCTCGTCAGGCCAAACCGCGCGCAGCCGCTCGGCGACGGCCTCCGGGGTGGTGTCACTGATCCACGCGCCGAAGGCGGACTCCGAGCCGGCGAGGTACTTCATCCGGTTCGGCGAGCGCATCAGGGAGAACAGCTGCAGGTGCAGGCGCCCCTCCCCACGCAGCGACTCGTCCTCCCCGGTCAGCCGGGACTGCACGGGCGCCTGGTTCCAGGCGGCGATGTAGGGGGTACGGTCCACGCCCTCGAAGTAGCGGTCCACCGCGGTGTACAGGGCCTTGAGCACGCCCGGCAGTGCGGCGCGTTCCTGCTCGGTCAGCCCGGTGAAGTCGGCGACGGGACGCTCCGGCACCACCATCACCTCCACCGGCCACTTCGCCGCGGCCGGCACGTAGACAGTGAAACCGCCGGTGGACGCGGCGTCGGCGATCACCCGCGTACCGGCCCGACGCTCCGCGGCGAGCACGTCGTCGAACAGGTCGCCGCCGGTGGCCGCGCGGTGGGCACGCGCCTGCTCCAGGATCTGGCGGCTGCGCGGCGGCAGGAACGGGTAGCTGTAGATCTGCCCGTGCGGGTGCTGCAGCGTGACCCCGATCTCCTCACCCCGGTTCTCGAAGGGGGCGACCTGCAGCACCCCGTCGACCTGGGACAACGCTGCGGTGCGGTGGGTCCAGGCCTCCACGACCGTGCGGATTCGCCTCAGCGGCAGGTCGCGGAACGACAGCGAGGAGTCCGGGGTGAAGCAGATGACCTCGCAGCGTGCGGCCGCCGGACGCCGCGGGACCAGCTCCTCACCGTCCACGTGCCAGGGGTAGTCCGCCGGGTCGTCCGGCATCACGATCCTCGTGGAGAACGACGGGAACCGGTTCTCGAAGACGACCACGTCGTAGTCGTCGGCGGGGATCTCCGTCGGCAGGTTGCCCGGGGCGGTCGGGGCTAGCGGGTTCTCGTTCGCCGGGGGCATGAACGTGCGGTTGTTGCGGTGCGCGGCGTAGGTGACCCACTGCCCGGTGAGCGGGTCGCGGCGCATCTCCGACTCCGTCACCGAGCCGGGCAGGTCCCGGGGGTCGTGGAGTTCGCGGGTGGTGCGTCCGGCGAGGAGGTCCGGGTCGTCCGGGTCGTCGTCGAAGTAGATCAGTTCGCGGCCGTCGGCCAGGTGGGTGGGCGTGATCGCCATGGGGTGGTCGGTCATCAGTCGTCGGCCCCGGGGAGCTTGTCCTCGTCGATGAGCGACTCGTCGACGACGACGGGGTTCAGCCGGGCCCACAGGACCAGGGCGCCGGCGACGACGATCAGGGCGATGCCGGCCCAGACGTTGTCCGTCATCGACTTCGCCTCGCCGGTGTCCGGGTTCACGCCGGGGTCCATGAAGGCGGCGACCAGCAGCAGGACGACGCCGTAGATCCCCAGCAGGGCCGCGGTGACCGTCCGGATGTCGAAGGCCCCCGCCCGGTGGGTGGCCGGTGCAGCGGGGTCGGTCATGGGAGTGGCGCCGGCGGTATCAGTGGTATTCGCGGACATGGTGTTCTCCTTTCAGTTCAGGTCAGTACAAGTCAGTGGAAGATCACGTTGAGGACCACGGCGATCACCAGCGCCAGCACACCCAGCGGCACGGTGCGGCGGTACCACGGCAGGGTCTTCTCCACCGGGTCCTCCAGCATCGCCTTCGGGGTCACCGACTTCACGAAACCGACCAGTTCCTTGTCCGGCTTCGGCTTCGTGAAGGACGTGACGACCACGGAGACGATGATGTCCACGGCGAACGCCAGGCCGGCGGCGACGAACGCGGTCCCCTGCCCGGGCAGGTTCACCAGCGGGTCGGCGCCCAGCGACAGCGACCAGAAGATGATCGCCGCGGCGGTACCGGCGACCAGGCCGGACCAGCCGGCGTGCGGGGTCATGCGCTTCCAGAACATACCGAGCAGGAACGTGGCGAACAGCGGGGCGTTGAAGAAGCCGAACAACGTCTGCAGGTAGTCCATGACGTTGCCGAAGTTGTTCGCGATCAGCGCGGTGCCCACGGCGATCACGGTCGCACCCACAGTCGCCCAACGACCCACGTTGAGGTAGTAGCCGTCCTCGCGCTCCTTGACCACGTAGGTCTGCCACAGGTCGTAGCTGAACACGGTGTTGAAGGCGGAGATGTTCGCCGCCATGCCGGCCATGAACGAGGCCAGCAGGCCGGCGATGGCCACGCCGAGCAGTCCGGTGGGAAGCAGGTCGCGCATGAGGTAGAGGATCGCGTCGTTCGGCTCGGCGTCGCCGCCCTCGGCGTAGGCGGAGACCACCACGCCGGCGATCATGCCGGGGATGATCACGATGAACGGAATGAACAGCTTCACGAAGGAGCCGATGATCGGGGTCTTGCGCGCCGCACTGATCGAGTCCGACGCCATCGCCCGCTGCACCTCCACGAAGTTCGTGGTCCAGTAGCCGAAGGACAGCACGAAGCCCAGGCCCAGCACGATGCCGATCACGGAGAACACCGGGCTGTTGAACCCGGACAGCTCCTGCGCCGGCCACGCGTGGTTCTGGAAGTCCTGCACCTGCTCACGCAGCGCACCCCAGCCACCGACGCGGTTCAACCCGATGATGGTCAGCGGGGCGAGCGCGGCGACGATGACGAAGAACTGCAGCACCTCGGTGTAGATCGAGGCCGACAGCCCGCCGAGGGTAATGTAGGACAGCACGATCAGCGCCGCGGCGATCAGCGTGATCCACAGCGGCCAGCCGAGCAGCGCGTTGACCACCTTGGCCAGCAGCACCAGGTTCACACCGGCGATGAGCAGCTGCGCCACGGCGAAGGAGATCGCGTTGACCAGGTGTGCCCCGTTGCCGAACCGGCGGCGCATGAACTCCGGCACCGAACGGACCTTCGAGCCGTAGTAGAAGGGCATCATCACGATGCCGAGGAAGACCATGGCCGGCACGGCGCCGATCCAGAAGTAGTGCATGGTCTGCAGGCCGTACTCGAGACCGTTGGCGGACATGCCGATGATCTCGACGGCGCCGAGGTTCGCCGCGACGAACGCCAGGCCGGTGACCCAGGCGGGCAGTCCACGTCCGGAGAGGAAGAAGTCGATGGAACTGGAGACCCTGCGCTTCGCGGCCCAGCCGATGCCGAGGACGAAGACGAAGAACAGGGCCACCAGCGCGTAGTCCACCCAGCTCGCGTCGAGCCGGAGGACGTTGGGTGCGGTCTCCATGAGAGAGTCGCTTTCTGGTCGGGATCAGGCGGGCTGATCGGGGTGGAGAAACGTCAGTTTCAGGGTCGTTCAGGGGGTGAGCACGTCCAGCCGCCAGGAGCAGGTCAGGGCCTCCCCCGGCGGCAGGCGGACGAGGTCGGTGCCGGAGTTCAGCGCGTCCGGCGGTGCGGTCATCGGTTCCACGGCCACGGCCCGCCCACCGGGGCGGCCCGGGTAGGGCTGCCCGGTAGAGTCGTCGGGCGTGAAGACCTGGATCCAGTGCAGCTCCGGCGACGTCGTCAGCGCCACGCCCGCACCGTCGGGACGGTGCAGGACGACGCGCGCGCCCGCGCAGTCCGGCACGTCCTGCGCACCGTCGTCGATACGCAGGCAGTGGTCCAGCACGTGCCCCGCCAGCGGTGTCACCGCGTCCGGCAGGACGTCGCTGTCGTCCTGCAGCGGACCGTCCGGCAGGCCCCGCCCGTCGAGCGGCAGGACGCGGTGGGTCGGCACACGCAGCGAGCAGGTGTCCGTGTCGGCGCCGAGCGCCGAGGGGTAGAGGTGGAACCCGAGTGCCGCGGGCATGTCGGTGTCACCGTCGTTGCGAAGGGTGGCGTGCGCCTCCAGGCCGTCCTCCCCGACCCGGTAGAGCACCGACAGGTGCACCGGCCACGGCCACCCCGGTTGCGGGCCCGGCTCGACCGAGAGCCGGACGGAGTCGGGATACCGCTCCGCCACGGTCCACTCCAGGTCGGAGACGAAGCCGTGGATGGCGGTGTTCTTGTCGGGTTCGGTGACCTCCAGTTCACGGCGCCCGTCGAAGTCGTAGACCCCGTCGCGGGTCCGGTTCGGCCACGGCGCGAGGACGAGGTTCGCCGACAGGGGTGGGGTGTCCGGTTCCCCGGGGCCGCCGTACCCCTCGAGCATCCGCCTCCCCCGCCAGGTCCACTGCGAGAGCCCGCCGCCCCGCAACCGGAGGACCGCCCGGCTCTCGCCTGAGCCGATCCCTACACCTGTCGTGCCAGCCGTCATTCATCCGACACTAATACACCCGGGCCAAAAAAGGGACCCTCCTATAAGCCGCATACCGGGGGTGCGTAGCGGGGGCCCAGGTGTCCACAGGTGCCCCCGGATGTCCCCGGTGCCACATGAGGCCGCATGCCGGCGGACATGTCACCTGAGTCATGCCCCAGGGCGGAAAACGGGCGGAAATCTACCTGGGGCATGAGTCAGATGACATGCACCAGCCACACCCACCAGACACAGCCACCAGCCGCACCCACCAGCCGCAGGCGCTACTTCCCCTCGCCCTGCTGCTCGGCCATACGCCAGCGGATACCGGCCTCCAGCAGGCCGTCGATGCCGCCGTCGAGCACCTTGGACGGGTCGTTGACCTCGAAGTTCGTCCGCAGGTCCTTGACCATCTGGTACGGGTGCAGCACGTAGGAGCGCATCTGGTTGCCCCAGGAGTTCGAGCCGTCGCCACGCAGCGCGTCCAGCTCAGCGGCCTCCTCCTGGCGCTTGCGCTCCAGCAGTTTCGCGGCGAGCACGCGCATGGCCGAGGCCTTGTTCTGGATCTGCGACTTCTCGTTCTGGCAGGTCACCACGATGCCGGTGGGGATGTGCGTCAGCCGCACCGCGGAGTCGGTGGTGTTCACCGACTGCCCGCCGGGGCCGGAGGAGCGGTACACGTCCACGCGCACGTCGTTGTCGTCGATGTCGACGTGGTCGGAGGTCTCCACCACGGGCAGCACCTCGACCTCGGCGAAGGAGGTCTGGCGGCGGCCCTGGTTGTCGAAGGGGCTGATGCGCACCAGGCGGTGGGTGCCCTGCTCCACCGACAGGGTGCCGTACATGTAGTCGCCGTGCACCACGAAGGTGGCGGACTTGATCCCGGCCTCCTCGGCGTAGGAGATGTCGTAGACCTCGACCTTGTGCCCGGACTTCTCGGCCCAGCGGGTGTACATGCGCATGAGCATCTCGGCCCAGTCGGCGGCGTCCACACCACCGGCGGCGGAGCGGATGTTCACCACGGCCTCACGGGAGTCGTACTCGCCGGAGAGCATGGTGGTGACCTCGAGGGACTCGATCTCCTCGCGCAGGTCGGAGAGTTCGCCGTCGGCCAGTTCGGTGGCCTCGGCCGCCTCGTCGCCCTCGGACTCCTCGGCCATCTCGTACATCACGGGCAGGTCGTTGAGCCGGTCGCGCAGGCCACGGACCTTCTTCAACCGGGCCTGCACGTGGCTGAGCTGGCTGGTGATCTGCTGGGCGTGGTCGGGGTCGTCCCACAGGGAGGGGTCGGCGGCCTGGTCCTCGAGTTCGCGGGAACGCGACTCCATCTCGTCCAGGTCGAGCACCTTTTCGATGGTGGTGAGCGTGGAGTCGAGGTCGTCGATCGCGGAGATCACATCGGGCTGCATGGTCGTCCACTGTACTCACCCGCCACGGACCCCAGGGGCTGCACCCCGGGCGGACCGGGTGCACAATAGTGGGCATGAACTCACCCATCCCGGCGGACGCCCTGCAGGCCATCACGAAGACGTTCATCATCTCCCACGACCGGGACGACGACGGCACCCTCGCCCAGGCCCTGGTCTACAACGCCGGCCGGCTGGCCTGGCGCATGCGCGAGGCGGGGCTGACCACCGAGTTCAAGACCTCGGTGTCGGACGTGGTGACGGAGGCCGACCGTGCGGCGGAGGGTTTCGTCGCCGAGGTGCTCAGGACGCTGCGTCCGCAGGACGGCCTGCTCGGCGAGGAGGGCGCCTCCGCACCGTCGGAGTCGGGGCGCACGTGGGTGATCGACCCGGTGGACGGCACGTACAACTTCACCACCGGTTCGGACTACTGGTGCTCGGCGTTGGCGCTGGTCGACGGCGACCCGGAGGATCCGGAGCGGCTGCACTTCGGCGCGGTGCACCGTCCGGCGATGGGCTACACGTGGTTCGGCGGCCCCGGCATCCCCACCACGCTGGACGGCGCCCCGGTGGGCACGCTGCCGGACCTCGCGCCGCAGCAGTCCTGCCTCAGCGGCTACCTGCACCCCACCGACATCACCAACCCGGAGCTCAACGCGGTGTTCACGAGGGTCGTGGGCGATTTCGCGACGGTGCGCTGGAACGGCTCGGCGTCGGTGGACATGGCGGGCGTGGCGGCCGGCAACGGCGCGTGCTGGTTCCAGCACAGCGTCCTGCCGTGGGACCTGCTGCCGGGCCGCGCGCTGATCGAGGGCGCGGGAGGACGCTGCGAGCGGGTCAGCGCCGGCGGGCGACTGTGGTCGGTCGCCGGGGCACCCTCCAGTGTCGAGGCGGTCGTGGAGTCCCTATCCTTGGGCGCATGAGCGCATACGCCGACGACCTGACCCTGGCCCTGCACCTGGCCGACACCGCCGACGCCGTCACGATGGACCGCTTCGGCGCCGGTGACCTGCAGGTCTCCACGAAGCCGGACCTGACCCCCGTCTCCGACGCCGACACCGAGGTGGAACGCCGGCTGCGCGAGGTGCTCGCCACCCGCCGCGCCGACGACGACGTGCTCGGTGAGGAGTTCGGCGGGGACGCCGCACGCACCGGCCGCCAGTGGGTCATCGACCCGATCGACGGCACGAAGAACTTCGTTCGCGGCGTGCCGGTGTGGGCCACGCTGATCTCCCTGGTCGTCGACGGCACCCCGGTGGTCGGCGTGGTCTCCGCCCCGGGCCTGTCGCGGCGCTGGTGGGCGGCGGCGGACATGGGCGCCTGGTCCACCTTCGGAACCGGCGAGGCACGCCGGATCGGTGTGTCGAAGGTGTCGGACGTGGCGGACTGCTCGATCTCCCTGTCCTCCTTGGAGGGCTGGCACAAGGTCGGACGCCGCGACGACCTCATCGCGCTGACGGACGCCGCCTGGCGCCTGCGCGGTTTCGGCGACTTCTGGTCCTACTGCCTCGTCGCCGAGGGTGCGGTCGACGTCGCCGCCGAACCCGAGGTCAACCTGTGGGACCTCGCCGCGCTGGACGTCCTGGTGCGCGAGGCCGGAGGACGCTTCACCGCCCTCGACGGCACGCCGGGTCCGTACGCCGGTTCCGCTGTGGCGTCCAACGGGCTCCTGCAGGACGCGGTGCTCGCCGCACTCACCCCGAACTGACCCCCTGACGCCCCGCCGGGCAACCGGTTTTCCGCTACCGTGGGCGGTGAACTGACAAGACACACCGGATTCTCGAAAGGGCGACACCTGTGACTTTCACCGTCCCGAACCCCACCCCCGTGACGAAGACGCCGGAGTGGCAGGCCCTCGTCGCCCACGCGACCCGCTTCAAGGGCACCACCCTGAAGGAGTTGTTCCAGGACGATCCGGGACGTGCCGGCGACATGACCTTCGAGGTCGGCCCGCTGCACGTGGACCTCTCGAAGAACCTCGTCGACGAGAACACGGTGCGCCTGCTGCTCAACGTGGCGCGCGCCAAGGGGATCGAGAACTACCGCCAGTCGCTGTTCAACGGTGAGCACGTCAACACCACCGAGGACCGTGCCGCGCTGCACACGGGCCTGCGCGTGCCGATCGACCAGGACCTCACCGTCGACGGGCAGGACATCGCCGAGGACGTGCACCACACCCTGGACCGCATGCGCGGTCTGGCCAAGGCGCTGCGCAGCGGTGACTGGCGTGGCGCCACGAACCACACCATCAAGAACGTGGTGAACATCGGCATCGGCGGCTCCGACCTGGGCCCCTCGATGGCGGCCCAGGCGCTGCGTCCGTACTGCACCGCCGGGATCACCCCGTACTTCGTGTCGAACGTGGACCCGGCGGACATCACCGCCACGCTCGACGGGCTCGACCCGGAGTCCACGCTGTTCGTGGTCTCCTCGAAGACCTTCACCACCTCCGAGACCCTGGCCAACGCGCACAGCGCCCGGCGCTGGCTGCTCGACGGGCTCAAGCGCACCGGTGTCGACACCTCCGACGAAGCCGCGTCGAAGGACGCGGTGGCCAAGCACTTCGTCGCGGTGTCCACCAACGCCGACGAGGTGGAGAAGTTCGGCATCGACACCCGCAACATGTTCGGCTTCTGGGACTGGGTCGGCGGACGCTACTCGGTGGACTCGGCGATCGGCCTGTCCCTGATGGCGGCGATCGGCCCGCGTGACTTCATGGAGTTCATCGCCGGCTTCCACGAGGTGGACAACCACTTCTACTCCGAGCCGTTGGAGATGAACGCGCCGGTGCTCATGGGCCTGTTCGGTGTCTGGTACACCTCGGTGCTCAGCTCGCAGTCCCACGTGGTGCTCCCCTACTCGCAGGACCTGGGCCGTTTCCCCGCCTACCTGCAGCAGCTGATGATGGAGTCCAACGGCAAGTCCGTGCGCCTCGACGGGGAACTGACCACCGCCGAGACGGGCGAGGTGTACTGGGGCGAGGCCGGTACGAACGGCCAGCACGCCTTCATGCAGCTGATCCACCAGGGCACGCACCTGATCCCGGCGGACTTCATCGGCTTCGTCAACCCCCACACCGACCAGAAGGGCTCCGACGGGGAGACCAGCATGCACGACATGCTGCTGTCGAACTTCCTCGCCCAGTCGCGCGTGATGGCCTTCGGCCGGTCCGCCGAGGAGCTGCGTGAGGCCGGTGTGGACGAGGATCTGATCCCGCACAAGGTGATGCCGGGCAACCGTCCGTCGTCCACGATCGTGGCGGACAAGCTGACCCCGCGCACCCTCGGCGCGCTGATCGCCCTCTACGAGCACATCTGCTTCGTGCAGGGTGTGGTGTGGGGCATCAACAGCTTCGACCAGTGGGGCGTGGAGCTCGGCAAGAAGCAGGCCAATGAGCTGCTGCCGCTGCTGAGCACCAACACCGACTCCTCCGACGTAGACACCGGCGACCCCTCCACCGACTCCCTGCTGCGCCACGTGCTGCGCAACCGGAAGCGCTAGTCACCGGACTTTCGCCACCTGTCCCAGAACCCCACGCGATTGTTGGTCCAACTCCTTGTGACCACCATCTGCGGGGGGGTTTCAGGATGTCCGGGCCTCCAGCGCCGCCATCGCCCTGCCGATGACGTTGCTCACCTGTTCGCGTAGATCGCCGGGACACCGTAGATGGCGTTTGTTGAACCTCAGCGCCTCCCACTCCAGGTCCCGCAGCGTGTGGAACTGGTCGAAGTCCACGTCCGTCTGCTGCGCGGTGTCGTGGTGGGCGCCGTCGTAGTAGACCGCCACCTTGAGTTCCGGAACCCCCAGGTCAGGTAGCGTCCGGGCGGTCCAGCCGGAGTGCGCTCCCCGTTCCAGGTCGACCCTCACCTGGGAGACCCACCGGTGGGGTGCCGGCAGCAGGTCCCGGACCATCAGCCGCATCGTGGTCTCCATCGGCGACTGCGCTCCATCGTCCGACAACGCCAGCACGGGTGCGAGGTCACGCCTGTTCACCATGCCTTTCGCCGCAGCCAGAATCTCGTCACGGGTGATCCAGGTGCACTGCGCGAAGGCGTCGATGAACTGCACAGCACGGACCTGTTCCCAGGTCAGGCCGGGGACGCCGTCCACCCACCAGGTGTGCCGGCCGGTCAGGATGCTCCACAGGCACTGTGCCGCAGCAAATGCCGGGGTGACGACTCGCATCTGCGGGAAATGCGGGTCCGGACAGGTAGTCGCCATCGTCGCCGGCAGTGGCTGGACCACGGGTCGGAGGGGTGTACTCACCGCCTCGGCGGTCACCGCAGACAGGCGATGCTTGCTCCCCATGTGGATCAACACGGGCGCGTGGTCGGCCCAGTCCGGACGCAGCCCGTGCAGCGCGGCGGCAGCCCATCCGCCGATCACGGCCTCCGGCTGGACGAGGTGTTGGGCCCGAGCGCGGGTGACGATGTCGACCCCGAATCCGCCGCTGTTGTCATGGCCGGTCCCGGCGTCACGTGGCACCACCACCCCGTGTGCCACGGCACGGTAGTGGTGGCGCAGCTTCCAGTCGGTCACCTTTCCGGCGGCCTTCAGTTCGGCCCTGGCCTGCGGAATGATGCCCGGCATCACCCGCCAGGTGTAGGCGGGCCCCCGTCCCTGTGCCCGCGTATTCTTCCCCATCGGTGTGGTCCTCTCCCCCGGTGTCAGCCGTGCACCGAAGTAGACACCAGCCCCGCCGCCCGGTCCACCCTGCCCCCACAGTCCCCGAAAACTGTGGACAACTTCCGATGCCTTCTTCCGGAGTTGTCCCCAGAACCCCACGCGGATGTTGGTCCACCTCCCGATGGCCACCATCTGAGTGGGGTTTCAGGACAACCTCACTGCGGCTGGCAGACCGGGCACCACCAGATGACCCGTTCGAGTTCCCCGTCGTCGCCGCCGGCGTCCACCCCGCCGAGGAAACCCTTGAGCACCGGGGTGCCGCAACGTCGGCAG
This sequence comes from Corynebacterium sp. AOP12-C2-36, assembly GCF_052379185.1. Taxonomy (NCBI): domain Bacteria; kingdom Bacillati; phylum Actinomycetota; class Actinomycetes; order Mycobacteriales; family Corynebacteriaceae; genus Corynebacterium; species Corynebacterium sp. AOP12-C2-36. The sequence continues at coordinate 33,875 of NZ_JBQSYJ010000012.1, forward strand.
GCCTTCGCCGCCCGGCCGAACACGTAGTTGCCCATGCCGGGACGTCGGTCACCGGTGAACAGCCGACGGGGTTCCAGCCTGTTCTCCCACATCACCGTGCGCGACAGGTCGAGCAGGTGCGCGGCGGTGCTCGCAGCGTCCTGCCCCTGCCCCACCGGTCGGCGCGGGTCGACCCCGCCGAGGAAGCAGACCTCCGCCCGGTACTCGTTGCCGATGCCGGCGACGTTGCGTTGGTCAAGCAGCGCGGCACCGATGCTGCGCTCAGGCCGGGTCAGGACGCGGGCCAGGGCGTCGTCGCGTCCACCCGCCGATGCCCAGTCGGGCGCGAGGATGTCGGGGCCCAGGTGTCCGACGACCTGCGGGTACTCGTCGATGTCGAAGAGCCGGACGAAGCCGAGGCTGTGGCCCACGGTCTCGATCTCGGGGCCACCGGGATGCTGCGGGCTGAAGCGCAGGACGACCCGGGCGGTGTGCCCGGGCCGACGCCAGCGCGCGCCGGCGGCGTGGATGGACCACACACCCTCCATCTTCAGGTGGGTGTGCAGAACGCGCCCGCCGACGTCGATGAACAGGTGCTTGCCGTAGGGCCACACACGCCGGACGCTGCGTCCGGTGAGGTCCTTCGTGGCGAACCGGGGCACGCGGATGTCGCTCCGGGTCACGGTCCGCCCGGTCATCCACTGCATGCGGTTGGACAGCTGCAGCACGGAGTCGCCCTCGGGCATCTGGCGCACCTCCTTCTACGAGCCGGGGATCACCGTGACCGGTGATCCGGGGCTCAGGGTACGCCGCCCGGCACGCGCGGCGGAACTGGTCAGCGCTTCAGCAGACCGGAGTCCTGCAGCAGCTCCTCGATCCAGGTCCCGTGCAGGACACCGTCCAGCTTCGCGCGCACCTTCGCCTTGACGAAACCAGGCACCGGCAGCTTGAACTTCGTGGTCACCGGCTGCTCGTCGAAGCTCTTGCGGTCACGCAGGTGGTAGGTGGCCTTGAGCAGTTCACGCAGGTCGTAGACCGAACCGAAGACCTCCGGGATGCCACGGTCGACCTTCATGAAGGTGTAGACGGCCTCCATGGCGGTACGCACGGAGTACTCCGTGGTGAACACCGTGTCGCGCGAGGGCGACTCGGCGAAGTTGCCGATGAACGCCAGGTTCGCCGAGCCCTGCGGCACCACGGCAGGACGGTCGCCGGCACGCCGCGGCATGAAGTACGCGGTGATGAACGGCATGTACACCGGGTTGGTGTTGATCGACGTCTGGGTGGCCAGCTCGTCGATCTGGTCGACCGGCACACCGAGGTGGTAGAGCCACTCCTGGGTGATCTCCTCGCCGGTGCACTCCACGATCGGCTTCTTCACGTAGTCGCCGTCGACGTCGGAGTACAACGCGTAGATCCACACCACGGTCTCGTCGGGGTTCTGGGAGGTGAAGTGCGGCTGGCGGTGCACCGCGAAGCTCATCAGCCAGGTGGAGTCGGTGACGGTGATGATGCCACCGGTGTTGACCTTGCCGTCGTGCAACGAGCGCCGGGTGAGCCGCTCGATGAACGGTTCGACGCGGGCGTCCTTGACCGTGGCGGTGGCCGAGACGTACCAGCTCTTCTCCGGCAGGTTCTTGTAGAACACCGCCGGGCGTCCGAAGTCAGGCGACTTCGACGCGAGGTTCTCCCACAGCTCCCATGCCCCACCGGGCTCGGTGGTCACCGGTGCCGCGGTGTGGTGTGAACCGTAGGTGGTGGACTCGGTGATCGACCCGTTGGTGACGAACACGTAGTCCTCGGCGCCCAGCTCCACGGTCTGCCCGCCCTCGGCGGTGGCCAAGTGCAGAGCGGTGGCCATCTTCTTCTCGCTGTCGCCTGCACCGTCGATGGTGACGTCGATGTCGGTGACGGTGGTGCCGTAGCGCACGTCGACGCCGTGATCGAGCAGGTAGGCCAGGATGGGCCGGACCATGGAGTCGTACTGGTTGTAGCGGTTGAACTTCAGGGCGGTGAAGTCCGGCAGGCCGCCGGTGTGGTGGATGAACCGCATCACGTAGCGGCGCATCTCGATCAGCGAGTGCCACTTCTCGAAGGCGAACATCGTGGCCCAGTAGAACCAGAAGTTGCTGGCGAAGAACTCCTCGGAGAAGTAGTCCTCGATGGTGCGGCCTTCGAGGGTGTGCTCGGAGGCGGTGACCAGCTTGACGATCTCGAGCTGGGCGTTCTCCGTGAGGGTGAAGTCCCCGTCGGTGGGCACCCGGTTGCCACGGTCGTGGATCAGCCGGCAGTTCGACGAGTTCGGGTCGTCCTTGTCGAGCCAGTAGTACTCGTCGAGGTAGGACGCACCGGGGATCTCCAGCGACGGGATCGAGCGGTACATGTCCCAGAGGCACTCGAAGTGGTTCTCCATCTCGCGACCACCACGGGTGATGAAACCGATGTCGGGGCGCTCTTCACCGTCGAGGGAGCCACCGGCCAGCGGGAGTTCCTCGATGAGGTGGATGTTGGCGCCGGGCATCTGTGCGTCGCGAATCAGGAAGGTCGCCGCAGCCAGCCCGGCCAGGCCGGTGCCGACGATCCAGGCGTGCTTGTCGTCGACGCCTTCGGGCTTGCGCGGGCGGGCGAAGGCCTCGTAGTTGCCGTTGGAGTAGTACATGGTGTTCTCCTTGTTCTCGTTGTTGGCTAGGAGGCGTTGTCGGCCTTGTCGGCGACCTACGGCAGCAGGCGCGGGACGACCTTGCCGGAGTCGTTGCGGGGCAGGTCGTCGAGGCGGACGATGTTGTCGAGCGAGCAGAACTGGTTGACCCCGGCGAGTACCGCGGCGTTGAGCTCGTCGTCGGTGACCTCAGCAGACTCGGCGGACAGGACGATGAAGGCGTTGAGTGTGGCGACCACGTCGTCCTGGTGGCCGATGACGAAGGCGTCGTCGATCTGAGGCAGGGTGAGCAGGAACTCCTCGATGACGCGGGGGTGGATGTTCTCGCCGCCGCGGATGACCATGTCGTCGGCGCGACCGCACACGTAGAGCTTGCCGTCGGCGTCGATGTAGCCCTTGTCACCGGTGGAGAGCATGCCGTCGACCACGTCGCCGGAGTCCTTGTCGGACAGGAAGCCCAGCGAGGTCATGGAGTTCGACGAGTAGATCACGCCGGTCTGGCCGTCCGGCAGCGGCGTGAGGTCGTCGCCGAGGATCTCCAGGCGCACGCCGGGGCCGGGGCGTCCGGCGGTGGTGGGGTCGGTGACCATGTCGGCGGCGGTGGCCAGGGTGATCTGACCGTGCTCGGTGGAGCCGTAGAAGTTGTGGACCACGCCGGTCCGGTCGCCGAAGCGCTCGTTGAGCTCGACGACGAGTTCAGGGGCGATGGCGTTGCCGGCGGAGACGATGTAGCGCACGCCGGTGACGTCCACGTTGCCGTCGTTGACGCCGGCGAGGACCTGACGCAGGTACACCGCGGCGGAGACGATGCCGGTGACCTTGTGGGTGGTGATGTCGGCGACCTCGGTGTCCACGTCGAACCAGCGGCGGGTCAACAGGGTCGAGCCGGTGGCCATGGAGATGTGCAGGTTCAGCCAGCCCCAGGCGTGGAACATGCCCACGGACAGCTGGATGACGTCACCGGAGCGGAACGGGATGCGCTCCAGGATGCTGCCGAGCACCTTGGGGGTGCGCGGGACGGGCAGCACGACCGCCTTGGGCACCCCGCGGGTGCCCGAGGACATGATGACGGTGGACGCCTGGGTGGGACGCTGCGGCAGTGCGACGTGGCGGTACTCACCGCGTCCTGCACCGATCAGCGACTCGAGCGTTTCGGTGTCCTGGATGCTGCCGGACCTTTCGGCGACGGCGATCTTGTTGTCGGCGTTGAGCTCGGCGAGCACATCGCCGAACTCGGCGTCGATGAAGGTCACGTCGCTGGGGTACTCGCGGGCGATGTCCTGCAACTGCGACAGCGAGGACCCGGGGTTGAGGATCTTTGCCTCGGCGCCGAGGTAGGCCGCGGCGATGAGCGGCAGGACGAGGCCGCGGCTGTTGCGCGCGATGACCGAGATCGACGAGACGTCCTGCCCGTCTTCGGTGGTGTAGCTGCGCAGGGTGCGCGCCAGGGCGCGGGCGTCGTCGCGCAGCTGGGTGAAGCTCATCGCGCCGCGGTCGTCGATCAGGGCGGTGCGCTTGGGGAACGACGTCGCGCCCATCTCGGCAAGGGCGGCCAGGGACATGCCCCAGTTACCCATCGCGCCGATGAGTCCGGCGGACTCCTTAGGCCCACCGGTGCGCAGCACTCCGGCCTTGACCAGGGGCTTGAGTGAGTCGATCATCTGGGTGACCTGTGTGCGGGCCGACACGTGGGTTCCGTGCTTGTGCATGTTGCATCCTTTCAGTGCTCGAGACCCCCGGGGTGGGGCCGGAGGTCTCGGGAGGGGTGGGGTGTTGCGTGGTGAGCGGGGTCAGAAGGTCGCTGCGATGACCTCAGCGGACCGGGTGACGCCCCAGTTGGTCATGTGCACCGGCAGGTTGTAGCCGGAGCGGTTGGTGGTGTCGATGACCCCGGCGATCAGCCGGACGTTGTCGGGGGCGCACTCGCCGCGGCCGGCGGTCGCACCGCGCAGGTCGGCGAGCACGACGTTGTCGCGGGCGCGTGCCGCGACCAGTGCCTTGGACCAGTTGCTGATGTTGACCTCGGCGTCACGGATCCAGAAGGCGGGGATGCCGATGTCGCCGGGGATCATCTCGACGTGCAGCAGGCACTGCTCGGCGGTGTCGGGCTTGGAGATCGTCGGGTAGCTGGCGATGGTGACCCGGGCGTTGGGGGCGGCGGCCTTGATCCGGTTGATCGCGTCGTTCATCGCCCGGTCCCACAGGACCTTCTGCTCGGCGTAGCGCTGCTGCAGGTTGAGGTAGGTGTCGGGCAGGCCGTTGGCCATGACCTTGCCCAACAGCCAGCTGTAGGAGTCGTTGAAGCCGAACTGGATGACGACGTTGCTGGTCTGGGCGTTGAGCGCCCGGTCGGCCAGGGCGTTGTCGACCTCGCCGCGCAGCGTCATCGCCGGGGTGCCGGTGGAGTAGGCCATCGCACCGGGGCAGGAGTAGTCGTTGACGGTCAGGCCGGTCATCCGGGCGATCTGACGCGGGGCGTTGGACGGCGACTGACCGCAACCGTGGGCGGTGTACTGGCCCAGCGGTGCGGTGACCGGGTTGTCCAGCGGGATGCCGGCGTTCTCGGCGGCCGAGCGGACCTTGGCGCCGACGGCCTCGGCGGGTGTGGGGTTGGACATGTAGGAGTCACCGAAGGTGACCAGGTTCCGGGCCGGGGCCGCCTGCGCCTGCGGGCTGACCACCACGGTGCCGGCGACGGCGACGCTCCATGCCGCGACGACGGCCAGGGCCGCCCGCCTGATCTTGCGCTTTCCCGCCGTGCTGTTCTTCTCCACTGAAGTGCCTTTCGTACAGAAATAGTTCCCTGAGGAATTCCGTCAGACAATTCCTCGTCTCGCCACCGTAGGCGCAGGACAGTTTGAAGATACATCGAAATTGAACCGAGCGCGACATTCCCCCATTTGATGGCTCTTCGCGATACGGAGTGCATAGCTGAGGGTGGGGCCGATGCGGTGTGGCACAACATATAGAGGCCCTGGCCGGTACAAGATGAGAGTTGCGAAGCTGGCCCTACCCTCGTTGAGTGGACACCCGATTTAGCGGGCCCCGTCCCGCACGAGAGGATGTCACTATGACCGACCACACCGCCGGCAAGCGACCACGACGAACCTTCAGCCCCGAGTACAAACACGAAGCCGCCCGACTGGTCATCGACACCGGACGTACTATCGCCGAAGTCGCCCGTGAACTCGGCGTCGGCGCCCAGACGCTAGGTAAATGGGTCGCCGCCGAACACGCCGACCAGGCCGGTGAGCCCACCGGCGAGCTGGATCTGGATGAACGCGCCGAACTCAAACGACTGCGCCGCGAACTCGCTGACGTGAAGAAGGACAACGAGTTTTTGGGAAAAGCGGCAGCCTTCTTCGCTGCCAAGCAACCACCGCAGAACGGTATGAACTGATGGTGCAGGAGAAGGCGAATTACGAGGTCAAGCGTATGGCACGTCTGCTGGGAGTGTCCCGGTCCGGTTTCTACGCCTGGGTAGCACGACAGGCCGGACAGCCCGGCCCACAGCGCCGTGAGCGCGACGACCTCGACGCGAAGGTCCGGACGGTGTTCATCGAGTCCGACGAGGTCTACGGCGCTCCCAGGGTGCATGCCCAGCTGGCCCGGGAGGGCACACAGGTTGATGTGAAGACCGTGGCGAGATCCATGGCACGTCAGGGCTTGGAGGGCATCAGCCCCAAGAAGTTCACCCCGGTGACCACCCTGCCTGGTGTCGAGGCCCATACGATCCCTGACCGGGTCAGGCGCGGCTGGGACCAGGGCGGGCTCGACCGGTGCTGGATTTCCGACATCACCTACCTTCGCACCGGTGAAGGCTGGGTGTACCTCGCAGCGGTCACCGACGGGCACTCCCGACGGATCATCGGCTGGGCGATGGACACCCACATGCACACTGACCTGGTGGAACGTGCCCTGCGCATGGCACACACGCTACGCGGGGAACTGCCCGATGACGTGGTGTTCCACGCTGATCGTGGGTGCCAGTTCACCAGTGAGCAGATGCACCGGGTGTGCCAGGATCTGCAGGTGCTGCAGTCGGTGGGTAGAACCGGGGTGTGCTGGGACAATGCGATGGCCGAAAGTGTGTGGGCCACGTTGAAAACCGAATTCTACGACCGGCACACCTGGTCGACCCGGGCCGAGGCACGCCAGGCTGTCGCCCGGTGGATTGAGGTGGTCTACAACCGTCGACGGCTGCACTCGTCGCTGGGGTATGTACCGCCGGTGGAGTTCGAGATGAATCTGTTCAACAAACCTGCTGCTGAGGCACCCGAGGCAGCTTAGTTACCTGTCCACGATTTGCGGGGAAGGCCAAAGCCATCATCTGAACCGAACCAGGACCCTAGAAGTGCACACTACTGGCAACCTCGTCGCTGACACTTTTCACGCCGCACCGGAAGAAATCGGATTGACCATCACCGACGCCGCCGATGCCGGCCCGTTCACCGCCATCGACGCCGCCCCGGTGGCCGTCGACGACCGGTGTCCTGGCTGCAAACATGCAGGTGTGTTGCGAGATCACGTCACCCGACAGCTGGTGGACCTGCCGGTCGTCGGCTTCCCGACGCGACTTCACGTCCGTGTCCCGCGGTTCACCTGCCCCAACGATGCCTGCAGCCGGAGAATCTTCCAAGCTTCACTGGCTTGTGCTGACGACGGGTCGAAACTGACCCGGCGGGTGACTCGCTGGATCCTGCAACGCCTCGCCATCGACCGCATGAGTGTCTCGGCGACAGCGAAGGCCCTAGGTGTCGGGTGGCAGCTGGTCAACAAGATCGCGGTGCAGGCGTGCCGCAACCTTGTCTACGACTCCGGCGATCACCTCGCTGACGTGCGGATACTAGGTGTCGATGAGCACGTGTGGAAACACACCCGCCGGCCGGGCGAGCCCTCCTCGATGGTCACGGTGCTGGTGGATCTGACCCCGCTGGTCGATGGGCGCGGGCCAGCGCGGTTGATCGACATGCGGCCCGGGCGCAGTGCCGAGGTTCTACGAACCTGGCTCAACGAGCGTGACCCTGGTTTCCGCGAGCAAGTAGAAGTCGTCACGATGGACGGCTTCGCCGGCTACGCCACCGCCGTGGACCACGCCTTACCCGCGGCGACGAAGGTGATGGACCCGTTCCATGTGGTGCACCTGGCCGCCGAGAAACTCACTGGGTGTCGGCAGCGCCTCCAACGAGAGACGACCGGTCGGCGTGGACGCAAGGATGACCCGTTGTACAAGCACCGCCGGAGCCTGATGACCAGGACGAACTATCTCACCGACCGGCAGAAACAACGGCTGGACCTGCTGTGCGCCACCGACGATGACTACGTCGCTTTGCAGGTCACCTGGGGTTTCTACCAGGATCTCATCGCCGCGTACGGCCATCCGGACAAGTCACAGGGCAAGAAGTTGATGGCCGGATTGATCGACACGCTGCGTAAAGGACTCCCGAAGGGCTTGGAGGAGTTGGCGCAGTTCGGGCGCACGTTGTGGCGGCGCCGGGCCGATATCCTGGCGTATTTCGACGTCGGAGCGTCGAACGGGCCCGTCGAAGCCGTCAACGGGAGGCTAGAGCACCTGCGCGGCATTGCACTGGGGTTCCGAAATCTGGACCACTACATCTTGAGGTCACTGATCCATTCCGGGCAACTCCGCGACCGGATCAACGCACTGTGAATCGCGAAGAGCCACTTCACCGCTACCGTCCGCTTCAACGACGTCATATCCGGGAATAACCCCCGAATCAGCGAAACCTCGGCCGCCACACTCCCCGACTACACAGCGGCGATCGCGGACAGCGGATTCCCTGGCATCCTCTCGCTTCCGGAGCGCCGGCGGAGCCAGGCCCTGGATAATTATCTTCGCCAGGTCGTGGATCGCGACCTTCCGGGAGCCGGATATACCGCAGGCCGACCGGAAACCCTTCGTCGCTGGCTGGCGGCATACGGCGCAGCGTCGTCGACACCGACGTCCTACTCAAGAATCCTCGACGCGACGACGGGCCGCGACGGCTCCCAACCGAGCAAGGACACCACCGCGCATTACCGCGACCTGCTCTCCCAGATCTGGGTCCTTGATCCGGTTCCTGCCTGGAACCCGGTACGCAACCCATTGAAGGCTGCCCAGCTCGCCCCGAAGCACCAGTTGGTGGATCCAACCCTGGCGCTACGCCTGCAAGGCCTCAGCGCCAGGGATCTAACGCTGCCCCGGGGCTCGCACCTGCTGGGGGTACTCTTCGAGTCCCTGGCGACGTTGAGCACCTGCTGTGGTTCCGCGAACAGTTCCCCGATGACGTCGTCGACCTCGTTGTTCTTTACTCGGGCCAGTACGCCTACTGCCGCCCGGACGGTATCGCCGTCATTCCCCTCGTCCTGTTCAGCAGCTGACGCGACCGAAGTTTCGCGAGCCCCACCAGCAGAGTGCGAACACTGCGAGGCCCCGTTTTTCCAGAACGACGAGATGGCACAATCAATCGCATGACCGAGTCTCCCCGCGCCACAATCTCCCCGACAGTCGTGGTCTCGGAGATCCTTACCACTCTCGCCCATCGCCTCGATCCACTCATCGCCGGGCACCTGCAGGACCGGCTCCGGGGACGGGAGTGGACGAGCCTGCTGACCGAACTCGATCACTCCCGCGGGCGCGCTGCGCGGGCCTACAGGCGCACCGACCTGCAATCCCAGCTCCGCATGCTCACCGAGAGGCTCGGTCGACTCGGCTACCCCTTCGACGACCAGCTCCGTCAGGTCAGTACCGTCGCCAGCGAGCTTCGCATCATTCGCAACCGGTGGGCACACAACGACATCCTCACCGACCTCGACGCGATCCGTACCGCAGACTTCGGCGCACGCTTACTGAATTCCCTCGGTGATGCCGCGGCCGCACACAGCCTCGAGAAGGAACGGACCAGGCTCATCACCGCCTACGTTGCGGCGCACGGCGAGGCGTCGCGAGCATCAGTGTCGCTCCCGGATCTCCCCACCGTGCAGCCTGCCGATCAGCCCATGAAACGGAAGGACGACTACACGGCCCCCAGCGCCGACGACCTGCACCGCACCGACAGCAAGGGTGCTGACCCGACCAACACGCCAACCATCGGCAACGGGCGCTACGAGTTCGAGGGTTGGGAGGTCGTACCCGCCGGTGGCTCCGAGGTCATCGACGATCTCCCCAAGAAGGCCGCCAAGATGCAGGTGCGGGGAGTCGCCGCCGAGATCGCTGAGTTCGAGGGCCCCATCAGTATCGAGCGGCTCATCACACTGACGACCAGGTCATTCGGAATGTCCCGGTGCGGTCCCAAGAAGAAGCAGCAGATCGCCCGCCAACTTCGGCAGATTGGACTCGCCGTCGATGAGGACGACTTCGTCTGGCCGTCCGATATGACCCCCGAAAGCTGGCGGGAGTTCCGCCCGAATGACTCCGTGGCTGACCGCCCCTTCGATGACATCAGCCCGGTCGAGATCGCCAATGCGTGGCGCATCATCGTCGCGCGCACACCGAACGCCTCAGATGGCGAAACCCGGCGCGCTGTCCTGCAGGCATTCGGCCGCAAGCGCATGACCAGCGCGATCACCGCACATCTGGACCGTGCCCAGCAGCACCTCTGATCCGTTTTCACGATCGAGTTACTCATACCATGATATGTTTCGCTCATGAATAACCATACGAACGATGTCGAGGACTCCCAGCCCAAGTCAACCACGAAAATGTCATCCGCACGCCGACCGAGTGTCTGCATGGAAATACGACGAACAGGCCACGACGAGGGGCTTGGAGAAGACCTCTACGCAGACAAGGCAACCGAGGGGGCCAGCTCTCGAGCGTCGTACCACCGGCTCATGAAGCTTCGAACCGGGGACCGGATACTGCACTGGTGGGACAAGGCGCTCGTGGGCGCCTCCACCGTCGATTCAGATCCAGTGACCAGGAAGGGACGCGCCCGCACAACCCTCCGGGACTTCTACTATTTTCATATTCCCATAACTCTCGATGATCTGCGTAGGCAGGGAGATAAACTGCTCGACGTACGAGAGACGACCCGGGCGAACCCCGAGTTTTCTCAGTTCCCGTTTCAGATCAACAATGCAGATTCTGACAACTACTGGGTACACGGTGCATGCACCACGTACTTGGTGGAGTTTCCGCCCGAACTCCTGACCGCGATCTCCGGACTATCCGAACAGGTCGAGGGAGATCCCACGACCGTGGATGATGAACTCGAGGATCAGGCTCCCGAAGGTACTTCACTCTCTCGGGAGTTTGATCCGGCTAGACGCAAAGCCGTCGAAAAGTACGCGGAGAAGCTTGCCATACGCGCCTTCCAGAAGGATGGTTACACTCTCGTAGGTTCTCCCGGGAAACCCTACGACCTCGATTTCGTCAAAGATGGCGATCATCTGCACGTAGAGGTCAAAGGATCGTCGACGTTCGTAAACAGTGTGATCCTCACCAAGAACGAAGTGACACATGCGAGCGAGTTCCCGACTTCCCTATACGTCGTCGATGACATCAATTTGGAGTACACCTCGACGGGATACGAGTGCTCTGTGGGTCGCGAACGGCGGTGGGACACATGGATCCCGGCTAGCAACAGCCTCTCCACTCTGAGCTACGCCTACGAACTCCCTCGATAAGGGCAGCCCACCTCACCGCACCACCAGCCCCTTCGGCGTGAACCGGGCGCCGGCCTCGGTCCACACGCCGGTCGCCACACCCATCACGTCCACACCGTTGACACGCTCCACGGTCACCGGCGACAGCCTGCCCGCCTGCACCGCATCGGACAGGACGGCAACCACGCCGGCCACGTCGCAGGGGTCCAGCGGCGTCGGAGCGTCCGACAGTCCGGGCCGGGTGAACACGATGACCGTGCGACCGCCCCTGGTCAGGTGCGCCAGCAGCCGACCGTCGCGCAGGACGACCAGGGCGCCTGCGCCGCGGGTCGGACGCGGTGCGTCGTCCGGTACGTCCGGCCAGGGCACCGCCGCACCGTAGGGGTTCGCCGGGTCGGACGCCGCGAGCAGCCGTGGGGCGGCCGCCCCGTCGCCGGAGTCGGTGTTCTCCTCTGCCCGGCGCAGTTGGTCGATGACCTCCCGGGAGGCGAACTGTGCCCCGCCCAGTCCGTCGACCACGTAGCCGCGCAGCACGGTGCCGTTGTCCTCCCAAGCGGTGAGCATCCGGTAGGCCGCTGCGAATCCGCCCTCGGTGTGCTCTGCCATCACCGCGCCGCGGGTCACCACGGCGTATCGGTCCAGCCACGCCTCACCGGTGGCGATGGCGCGTTCGGCCGCCGCGCCCTCTGCCACGGGCACCTGGGACCACCGTCCGGGCACCCCTGCGTGCGCGTTCATCGCCGCCCGGCGCGAGCGGACCTCCTGAGACGCGACGGTCTGGGCGAAGGTGCTGCGCCCCATCCTCAGTCGTCGGGTGGTGCCCCGGCCGCGGTTGCGTCGCGGTGCCTTGTGCGCGCCTGAACCGGTCCCCCCGGCTCTACCACCGGCTCCACCACCGGCACGGTCGGTGATCCCGGTGCCGGCCAACCGTGCCCGGATCGGGGCGAAGGAGTCCGGCATGAGTAGGCCGGCGTCGAAGAGTTCCCAGATGGCGGAGTCCACCGCGTCGTGGTCGCTGCTGTCCCCCAGCCCGCGTTCGATCTCCGCGGCGAGGAACGCCCCTCCCCCGCCGACGCGGTCACGCACCAGCGACGCCACCGGCCCCACAGGATCCTCCGAAGCATCTGCAGCTTCATCGGTACCCGTCTCCTCCACGAGCAGGGGTGCCAGGTCGGCGGGCAGCAGCATGATGCGCGGGTCCGTCGCCGAGGTCGCCCCGGCCCCCACCACCAGGATCTCGCCTGCGGCCACCAGGTCGTCCAGGTCGCCGGTGCGGTAGTCGGGGATGCGGGCGGGCAGCACCACGGTCTCCCAGGCGCTGGCGGGCAACGCGACCCCGGCGAGCTGTTCGATGACCCCGGGCAGGTCCTCGCGCTCCCCGACACCCAGGCCGTGCCAGTCGGCGAGCACCGCGGCGTAGGTCTGCACGCTCACCGGTTCCAGTGCCCCACGGGCCTTGGCCAGTGTGGCCGCGCGCAGCCGACGCAGCACGCCGGCGTCCACGTACTCGTTCTCGCCCCTATCCTCATGGGACTCCAGGCGTCTACCGCTGACCCACCGCCGGGCCAACGAGTCGGCGGTGGCCACGCCCAGCCCGAACTCGGCGGCCACCTCGGCGGCGCTGAACGGACCGTGGGTGCGCGCCCAGCGCAGGACGAGCTGGTCGACCGCGTCGTCCACCGTCGCGCTCGCGGCGGCGACGCCGGGCGGCACGGGGATGCCGAGACCGTCGCGCAGCAGGGCGGCGTCCTCCACCACCGCCCACCGTGGCACGCCGCCGACGTTGACCTCGCACACCCGCCGCGGGATCATGTCCCGAACCTGGTCGACCACCGTCTCCACCTCGACGGGGTCCACCCGCCGCCGCACCTCCTCGGGCGCCAACGGGCCCAGGGCGCGCAGCATGTCCACGACCTGCTCTGCGGTGCGGGCACGGCGACCCTCCGCCAGCCACTGCAGCGAGTCGACGACCTCGGCGACCACGTCCGGGTCGAGCACCAGACCCTCACCACGTGCCCCCAGCACCGCGGCGAGCAGTGCGGGGTCCACGGTCAGCGCGGCGGCCCGGTCTGCGGAGTCGCCTTCGTAGAGGAACGCCCCGGTGTAGCTGAACAGCAGGGACTCGGCGAAGGGCGAGGGAGTCTCGGTGGTGATCTCGGCGACGCGCATCGCACGGGTGCCCACCGCGGCGACGACCTTCTCCAGGGCGGGCAGGTCGTAGACGTCGCGCAGGCACTCGCGCATGGTCTCCACCATGATCGGGAACTCCGGGTGCGGGCGGGCGACGTCCAGCAGCTGGGCGGCGCGCTGGCGTTGCTGCCACAACGGCTGCCGTTTGCCCGGGTTTCGCCGAGGCAGCAGGAGGGCGCGTGCGGCGCACTCGCGGAAACGGCCGGCGAACAGGGCGGACGACCCGACCGCGTCGGTGACCTCGGCGACGACCGGCGCGGCGTCCGAACCTGCCACGCCACCTGCCCCGCCGGTGAGCAGCTCGGCGCCCGGAGCGTCCTCGGTGTAGGGCAGGCGCAGGACGATGCCGTCGTCGCCGGCGACGGCCATCGCGTCGATGCCGGAGCGCCGCGACAGCTCCGCCCCGATCGCCAGTGCCCAGGGCGCGTTCACCGAACGGCCCCAGGGGGTGTGGACGACCACGCGCCAGTCGCCGACCTCGTCGTGGAAGCGTTCGATCAGGATCGTGCGTTCATCGGGCACGACCTGGGTGGCCTCGCGTTGGCCGGCGTAGAAGTCGTCGAGGTTGCGCCGGGTGTAGTCGTCGAGGAAGTCCGAGCCGCGCAGGTCTCCGTCTTTCCCCTTGCCCCAACCGCGACGCGCGGCGCCGAGCACCGGGGCGAGATCGGCGGGACGGCCCTCGGCGTCGCCGACCCAGAACGGCAGGCGCCCGGTGTGCCCGGCCGCCGGGGTGACGATGACCTGGTCACGGGTGATCTCGGCGATCCGCCACGACGAGGCCCCCAGGGTGAACACGTCGCCCACCCGCGACTCGTAGACCATCTCCTCGTCGAGCTCGCCGACACGCCGGCCACCGGTGTTCGCGTCTCCGTCGGCCGGGAGGAAGACGCCGAACAGGCCACGGTCGGGGATCGTCCCGCCCGAGGTCACCGCGGTGCGCTGGGCACCGGGGCGTGCCTCGAAGGCCCCGGTGGCCGGGTCGTAGACCACCTTGGGACGCAGCTCGGCGAAGTCGGTGGACGGGTACCGGCCGCTGACCAGTTCCAGCACCCCGTCGAAGGCCTCGCGCGGCAGGGCGGCGTAGGGGTGGGCACGCCGGACGGTGCGGAACCAGTCCTCCACGTCCACTGTGCCGTCGCCCTCCCCTACCTGGGCGGCCGCCTGTGCCGCCACGGCGACGGTCTGCTGCGCCAGCACGTCCAGCGCATTGGCCACCACCCGCAACGGCTCCAGGTCGCCGGCGAGCATCCGGTCCACGATCACGGTCGCCACCTCGGCATCCGCCCGGTGCAGCGGGTAGATCGTGGCGCGTGACACCGCGCCCACGGAGTGCCCGGCGCGCCCGCAGCGTTGCACCGCCGAAGACACGCTCGGCGGCGCCCCGACCTGCACCACATGGTCGACCAGCCCCATGTCGATGCCGAGCTCCAGCGACGAGGTGGCCACCACGCACCGCAGCGAGCCGTCCTTCAGCGCCGCCTCGATGTCGGCACGCTCGTCCTTGGACACCGACCCGTGGTGCGCCCGGGCGATGACCTGCGGGGCGCCGGGCACCGCACCGGACTGCGCCATGAGCTGGGCGGGGTCGCGTCGCGTGGGCGGGGCCAGCGAGTCCGGGTCGTGCTCCAGGGCCCACATCTCGTTGAGCGCGCCGGTGAGCCGCTCGGCGGTACGCCGGGCGTTGACGAACACCAAGGTGGACCGGTTGTCCATGACCTGTTCGTAGATCGCCCGCTGCACGTGCGGCCACACGGACTTCTGCTGCGGCAGCGCGGACTCGCGGTCCACGCCGGACGCCACCCGCGAACCGCTGCCTGCCTCGGTGACCCCACCGACGCCCTCGCCGATCAACGACGGGCCGGCCAGCGCCTCGTCGAACGGCACTGCATCGTCCGTGACGTCCGTGTCATCTCCCGAGCCCTCCCCTGCCGCGGCCGCCACGTCCTCCAGCGCCGGCGGGTCGCGGAAGTCCTCGACCACGCTGCGTACCCGCACGTCCCACAACTTGGTGGTCGGCGGGTTGACCACCGTGACCGGACGGTCCCCGCCGAGGTAGGCGGCGACGGTGTCCACCGGGTTCACCGTGGCCGACAGCCCGATGCGCTGCACGGGGTCCTCGGTGAGCTGCTCGAGCCGCTCCAGGCTCAGTGCCAGGTGTGTACCGCGTTTCGTGCCCGCCACGGCGTGGACCTCGTCGACGATGACGGTGTCCACCCCGCGCAACGTGCCGGCCGCCTTGGAGGTGAGCATGAGGTACAGCGACTCCGGGGTGGTGATCAGCACGTCCGGCGGGGTGCGCAGCATCTTCGCCCGCTCGGCCTGCGGGGTGTCGCCGGACCGCACGCCCACGCGCACCGGGGCGATGTCGGCGCCGGACGCCGCGGCGGTGCGCGCGATACCGGCGAGCGGGACCTGCAGGTTGCGCTCCACGTCCACACCCAGCGCCTTCAGCGGGGAGATGTACAGCACGCGCGTGCCGGCACCGTCCTGCGTCCTGTTCATCAGCCCCTGCGAGGTCAGCCTCGACAGCGCCCACAGGAACGCCGCCAACGTCTTTCCCGAACCCGTCGGGGCGACGACGAGGGCGTTGTCGCCCCGGCTGATCGCGTCCCACGCCTGTGACTGGACCACCGTGGGCTCGCTGAACACCTCACGGAACCAGGCGGCGACCGGGGCGGAGAAACGGTCCAGCGGATCGGGGGCGTCAGTCATGTCCACCAGTCAACCACGCGGCACGGACATGGAATTTCCGGCGCACAAAAGGCCCTGCTCCGGCGTCATCGGCAGACTTCACGACACTTTCCGCTATGACTCCACGTCGCTGCGATTACAATGGGTTCCCATGACGCGCTTCATCGACGACGAGACCCTTGCCGGTCGCCTTGCCCAGGGCACCGGAGAGATCCTCAAAGGGGTCCGCAACGTGGGACTTCTGCGGGGCGGGGATCTGGGTGCCGCCGGTGACGCGATCGCCCAGGACTGGATCGCCCGGTCCCTGGCGCTGCACCGCCCGGACGACGCGGTGCTCTCCGAGGAGGCCACCGACGACCTCTCCCGCCTCGGCAAGGACCGGGTGTGGATCATCGACCCGCTGGACGGCACCCGCGAGTACGCCGGTGTGCGCCAGGACTGGGCGGTGCACATCGCCCTGGCGGTGAAGGGCACCGTCACGGTCTCCGCCGTCGGCATGCCGGACCTGGGTCAGGTGTTCACCTCCGCGGAGTCCCGCGCGGTCTCCGGGGCGCCGACGAACCGCTTCGTGATCTCGCGCAACAGCACGCCGGACGTGGCCCCCTACGTCGCCGAGTCGCTCGGCGCGGAGCTCACGACGATGGGTTCCTGCGGCGCCAAGGCCATCAGCGTCCTGCTCGGCGACAACGACGCCTACATCCACGCCGGAGGCCAGTACGAGTGGGACAACGCCGCCCCCGTCGGCGTGTGCCAGGCCGCCGGCCTGCACTGCAGCCGCCTCGACGGTTCCCCGTTGGTCTACAACAACGAGGACACCTACCTCCCCGACCTACTGATCTGCCGTCCCGACGTGGCCGAGGACATCCTCGCCGCCGCCGCCCGGTTCACCGCGGAGAACGGTTCCTACACAACCGCGTAGCTCCGCGGGCTTCTCTACACTGGGCGGGATGACTTCCGCCCGCACCGCCGCCACCTACGGTGGCCTCGCCTTGAGCGGCGCCGCCGCCCTCGCCGCGGCCGCCGCCCTGCCCGCACTCACCGCCGACCTCGTCCGGCGCCAGGGCCGCAAGCAACGTGAGGCCCCACGTCCGGGCACATTCTCCGCCACCGTCGGCGACTCCGAGATGACCGTCTACACCGACGGACGCAGCCTCTACGACGACATGGTCGACGCCATCGGCGCCGCCGAGGACATCATCGTCATGGAGAACTACATGTGGAAGGCCGACGAGGACGGCCTGGCCTTCATCGAGGCACTCAACGCCGCCGCGGACCGTGGCGTGGACGTCTACGTGATCTACGACGGCCTCGGCAACCTCGTGGTGCCGCGCTCGTTCTACCGCAACTTCTCCGACAAGGTCCACGTCGCCCGCCTGCCCGTGGTCACCCGCAAACTGTGGACCGCCCCGGTACGCACCACCGGGGTGTGCCATTCCAAGATCCTCGTCGTCGACGACCACACCGGCTTCGTCGGCGGCTACAACATCGGCTCCGAGTTCGCCGGGCACTGGCGCGACACCCACGTGCGCCAGGTCGGCCCGAAGACCTGGGGGCTGCGCAACGCGGTCACCCGGGTGTGGAACCAGAAGTGGCCGGACGGCGGGGACATCCCCTGGACCGCCCCGGACAGCTGGGACTCCCGGATCCAGGTCGTGGCGAACCTGCCGGTGCAGCTGGTGTACCCGCTGCGCAACATGTACCTCACCGCCATCGAGCGCGCCCGCGACCACATCTGGATCACCACGCCCTACTTCATCCCGGACCAGCAGATCCTGCAGGCGCTCTACCGGGCGTCCGACCGTGGGGTGGACGTACGCCTGATGGTGCCCAAGGAGTCCAACCACATGGTCGCCGACTGGGTGAGCCGGGGGTTCTACGGCGAGATCCTGGAGCACGGCATCACCCTGCACCTGTACGCCACCACGATGATCCACGCGAAGACCGCCACCATCGACGGCGAGTGGTCCACGGTGGGTACGGCGAACATCGACCGGCTGTCGCTGTCCTTCAACTACGAGACGAACATCGAGGTGACGGACAAGGACTTCGCGGCCACGCTGGAGGAGATCTTCACCGCCGACATCGAGCACTGCGAGACGGTCAACTCCACGTCCTGGCGCGACGAGCACCCGCTGTCCCGTGTCGCCGAGATCGCGCTGATGCCGCTGCGCAAGGTGTTATGACCCGCGTGCTGACGTCGGCGCCACCGGCACCTATTCTTGACACCATGAGTTCCGCCTCCTCCATCTCCACGCCCTACGAGGATCTCCTGGCCGAGATCCTCGCCGACGGCACCGCCAAGGGCGACCGCACCGGCACCGGCACACGCAGCCTGTTCGGCCGCCAGATCCGCTACGACCTGTCGGCGGGGTTCCCGCTGATCACCACGAAGAAGGTCCACCTCAAGTCCGTCGTGGGTGAACTGCTCTGGTTCCTGCGCGGGGACTCCAACGTGTCCTGGTTGCACGAGCACGGGGTGAGCATCTGGGACGAGTGGGCCGACGACAACGGCGACCTGGGCCCCATCTACGGCGTCCAGTGGCGCAGCTGGCCCACCCCGGACGGCGCACACGTCGACCAGATCGCCGCGGCGTTGGAGACGCTGAAGCGGAACCCGGACTCGCGGCGCAACATCGTCTCGGCGTGGAACGTCTCCGAGCTCGACGACATGGCTCTGCCGCCGTGCCACCTGATGTTCCAGCTCTACGTGGCCGACGGGAAGCTGTCCTGCCAGCTCTACCAGCGCAGCGCGGACATGTTCCTGGGCGTGCCGTTCAACATCGCCAGCTACTCCATCCTGACCCACATGTTCGCCCAGCAGGCGGGCCTGGAGGTCGGCGAGTTCGTGTGGACCGGTGGCGACTGCCACATCTACGACAACCACGTGGAGCAGGTGGAACGCCAGCTCAGCCGGGAGGCGCGCCCCTACCCCACGCTGTCGCTGACGAAGGCGGACGACATGTTCAGCTACACCTTCGACGACATTTCCGTGGACGGTTACGACCCGCACCCGGGCATCAAGGCCCCGGTGGCGGTGTGAGGAAGGACGAGACAGTCACCATGAGCGATACCGCACTAACCAGGGACGCACTGCGCGCCGCTGGGCTGCCGGACGACGTCGAGGTGGCGATGATCTGGGCGCAGACCACCGACAACATCATCGGCGACGGCACCGACATGCCCTGGTACCTGCCGGAGGACCTGGAACACTTCAAGAACTCCACCGTGGGCGCACCCGTGGTGATGGGCCGGATCTCGTGGGAGGCCCTGGACCCGCGCTTCCGTCCCCTCCCCGGACGCGACAACGTGGTGATCACCCGCAACACCTCGTACGACGCCCCGGGCGGGACGGTGTGCGCGACGATCCCGGAGGCCGTCGCCGCCGCCTACCGCGTCGCCGGGGCGGACGCGTCCACAGTGCCCACGGTGTGGATCCTCGGTGGCGGGGAGATCTACCGCCAGTGCCTGCCGGTCGCCGACCGGGTGGTGGTCACCGAGATCGCCTGCGGGGCGCCGGAGCGCTTCACCGTCGCCGCCCCCGACATGCGTGCGACGCTGGAGGACGGCTCCTTCGCCGTCGCCGACGGCCCCTGGCTGGAGTCGGCGAAGGGAACCGCCCTGACCGGCGAGGACCCGTTGCGTTACCGCATCTGCGAATACACGAACACGAACCGCTAACGATCAAGGAGTAACCCATGTCCGTCACCCTGTACACCACCACCTGGTGCCCCTTCTGCAAGCAGCTCACCGCTGACCTGGACGCCACCGACACCCCGTACGAGCGTATCGACGTCGAGGAGCACCCGGACGCCGGCGAGTGGGTCAAGTCCGTCAACGACGGCAACCGTGTGGTGCCCACCGTGAAGTACTCCGACGGCACGCACGCCACCAACCCGCCTGCGGACGACGTCCGGGCGAAGCTCGCCGAGCTCGGTTAGCGGAACCGCACACCCATAAGCACATATTTTCGGAAACACTTACGGAGGGCCTGCCGCACATCTGCGACGTACCCCTCCCGACCCCCACCCCCGTTTGTCTCCTGCTTAGGCGCATGTCAGGACGACGAACGGGGGTGCACTGCGTTCATCGCCCCCGCCCAGTCACATTTGGCCTTGAAATGGCTTCGTCGGGTTCTGTAACTTGACACCCATCCACAGCGCGGCTGTGACCATTATCACTGACAGAAAGGGAGCCGATGTCGACACCCGACCTCCGGCACACACCGACCCCCGAGGAGTTCGTCGAGGCGCAGAAGAGCCCCGAGTTCCAGGAGCTCCGCAAAAAGCAGCGTGGCTTCGCCTTCCCCGTGACGATCTGCGCGCTGCTCTGGTTCGCAGCGTACGTCCTGCTCGCCATGTTTGCCCCCGACCTCTTCGCCGGCAAGGTCTGGGGCAACATCAACGTCGGAATCATCCTGGGCCTGCTCCAGTTCGTGACCACCTTCGCCATCACCTACGCCTACGTGAAGTTCGCCGACCGTGAGCTCGAGCCGCGTACCGCAGCACTGCGTGACCGCCTCGAGCGCACCGGTGACTTCGCCGAGACCGGCAACGCCCCGGCGTAAGCCCCGCTGACACGGAACTGAGAGAAAACATGCAGACACATCTCCTCGCCCAGTCGGACACGGGCAATCCCATCCTCAACATCGCCATCTTCGTCGGCTTCATCGTGATCACGATGTACATCGTGACCCGGGCCAGCAAGTCCCAGCAGAAGGACTCCGCCAAGGACTTCTACACCGGTGGCGCCAGCTTCTCCGGTACGCAGAACGGTCTCGCCATCGCCGGCGACTACCTCTCCGCGGCATCCTTCCTCGGCATCGTCGGTGCCATCGCATTGCAGGGTTACGACGGATTCCTCTACTCGATCGGCTTCTTCGTCGCCTGGGTCGTCGCGATGCTGCTGGTCGCCGAGCCGCTGCGTAACACCGGTAAGTTCACCATGGCCGACGTACTGTCCTTCCGCCTGAAGCAGCGTCCGGTCCGACTGGCCGCCTCCTTCGCGACGCTGTTCGTGTCGCTGTTCTACCTGATCGCGCAGATGGCCGGCGCCGGCTCGCTGGTCTCCGTGCTGCTCGACATCCACGAGAAGCCCGCCCAGGCCGCCGTGGTCGCCGTGGTCGGTGCCGTGATGATCGCCTACGTGCTCATCGGCGGCATGAAGGGCACCACCTACGTGCAGATGATCAAGGCAGTGCTGCTGTGCACCGGTGTGGTCGTCATGGCCGTGATCATCATGGTCATGGTCAAGGGCAACTTCTCCGAGTTGCTGCAGATGGCCATCGACAACCACGCCGAGGCCGGCACCGAGAACCCCGAAGGTATCCTCGAGCCCGGACTGAAGTACGGCGGTTCCCTGATGGGCCAGCTCGACTTCATCTCCCTGGCCATGGCGCTGTGCCTCGGTGTCGCCGGCCTGCCCCACGTTCTGATGCGCTTCTACACGGTGCCCACCGCCCGTGAGGCCCGCAAGTCCGTGACCTGGGCCATCGTCCTGATCGGTGGCTTCTACCTGCTGACCCTGATCCTGGGCTACGCCGCCGCCGCCTACGTCGGAGTCGACCGGATCCAGAACGCCCCGGGTGGCGCGAACGCCGCAGCCCCGCTGCTGGCACTCGAGCTCGGCGGATCGATCTTCATGGCACTGATATCCGCGGTCGCCTTCGCCACCGTGCTCGCCGTGGTCGCCGGCCTCGCCATCACAGCCTCCGCCTCCGTCGCCCACGACTTCTACGACGCGGTGCTGCGTGGCGGCAAGTCCAGCGAAGCCGAGCAGGTCCGCGTCTCCAAGATCACCGTGGTCGTCATCGGCATCGCCTCGATCATCCTCGGCATCCTGGCGATGGACCAGAACGTGGCCTTCCTGGTCTCCCTGGCCTTCTGCATCGCCGCCTCCGCCAACCTGCCGACCATCCTGTACTCCCTGTACTGGAAGCGCTTCAACACCACCGGCGCAGTCTCCTCGATCTACGTGGGACTCATCTCCTCCCTGGTCGTGCTGTTCTTCTCCAACTCCGTCTCGGGTACCGAGACCGCAATGTTCGCCAACTCCGACTGGTCGCTCATCGACCTGACCAACCCGGCGATCATCTCCATCCCGCTCGGCTTCCTGGCCGGCATCGTCGGTACCTACCTCGGCAAGCCGGACCACAAGGAAGAGCTGCAGGCCGAGATGGAGGTCCGCTCCCTCACCGGCGTCGGCGTCGAGGCCGTGGTCGAGCACTAAGGCCCCACCTCCCAGCGACTCCACCGCATCCACCACACCTCGCACCACCGCTTCACACACCACACACCACCTCGACCGCCGCCTCCTCCCCACACACCACACGGGGAGGGGGCGGCGGTGTTTTATGTCCCCCGACTTCCGTTGCCAGCCAAGAGAAAACACCCGGTAGGCTCAGCTACATGACAGACGCCCTCGTCTCCTTCGCCTGGATCGCCGGAGCCGGACTCCTCGCACCCGTTCTCGCCTTCCTCACCGGAAAGCGTGTCCCCGCCGTCGTCTTCCTGCTCATCCTCGGACTGGTCATCGGCCCCTTCGGCTTCCAGCTCGCCACGGACGGTGAAGCCGTCGACCTGCTGCGCGAACTCGGCCTCGGTTTCCTGTTCCTGCTCGCCGGCATGGAGATCAACCCGTCCATGCTCAAGTCCCGCCAGGGTGGCCACGCCCTGCTGACCTGGCCGATGTGCCTGGTGCTCAGCTTCGGCGCGGCGATGCTGCTGACCTCCGGGGACATCGGCGTCTCCGTCGTGCTCGGCATCGCCCTGACCTCCACCGCGCTGGGCACGCTGATGCCCATCCTCAAGCAGAACGGTCTCAGCGGCACCCGGGTCGGCGACAGCGTGATGATCCACGGCGCGATCGGCGAACTCGCCCCGGTCATCGCCATGGCGATCCTGCTCTCGGCCCGCACGACGTGGGCCAGCGCCGCCGTGCTCGCCGCCTTCTTCGTCGTCGCGATCGTCGTCGCGCTGCTGCCCAGGACGGTCCGGACGCTCACCCCGTGGATCGGCTGGGCGATCCGCGACGGTGCCGGCTCGACGAACCAGACCGTGATCCGCTCGGTCGTTCTCATGCTCGCCGTCCTGATGGCGGTCGCCGCGGTCTTCGACCTGGACGTGGTGCTCGGCGCCTTCGCCACCGGCATCATCCTGCACCAGATCGTGCCGGAGACCTACCGCACGGGCCTGGAGGAGCAGCTGGAGACCATCGGTTACGGCGTCTTCATCCCGGTGTTCTTCGTGACCTCGGGCATGGCCATCGACACCGGCGTGATCGCCGACCGGCCGTGGTTCGTGCTCGCCATGGTCCCGACGATCTTCATCGCCCGCGGCATGCCCATCTTCCTGCGGGAACTGTGGACCAACACGGGTTCCGGGTTGTCGGGCTGGCGGGAGAAGTTCGAGATGTCGCTGTACTCGGCCACCGGCCTGCCGATCATCGTCGCGGTCACCGAGGTAGCGACGTCCTCGGGCATCATCGGCCAGGAGGAGGCGTCCCTCCTCGTCGCCGGCGGAGCGCTCACCGTGCTGATCTTCCCGCTGCTCGCCCCGGCGGTCGGCCCGAAGCGGGAACAACCCGCGGCACACTGAGTTACATCGGGTTACCTCGTTTCCGACGCCGCTGCCCCGGCACGGTACACTGTTGCGGTGCGCCCCAGTAGCTCAGGGGATAGAGCACCGCTCTCCTAAAGCGGGTGTCGGCAGTTCGAATCTGCCCTGGGGCACTCCCCGAGAAACCGCCGGTCACGACGACCGGCGGTTTCTCTCATTCCCACAACAGCGTGTGCCCCGACCACGGGATCTCGTCGGGTGTCACCTCGAACAGCTCGCCCGCCTGAAGCTGGCGCTCCTCCTCGCGTGCGTGCGGGCAGATGATGTCCACGACCGCCTCAGCCACCTGCTGCGCCTCGGAATCCGCGAAGCCGGTGGCACCCACGGGGCTGTCGGCACCCGAACCGATCGTCCGTATTCGCCGCTGCCCCACCGGCTGTCCGGGGTGCTCGATGGTCCACTGCTCCACCAGGGAAGCGGTGTCCTCTTCGTCCCCGTCGGTGAAGACCACCCCGACATCACGCCCCAGGCGTCGCTCCAGCTCGGTGATCACCTCCTGCTCCACCTCGGGCAGGATCAGCATAGTCACCAGTTCTGTGCGGCTCATGTCCACGCACCCTACCGGTTCTCCCCGGCCACCAGATCCGATCGCCGAGAATGTGCGTCAACGCCGGTACCAGGAACGAGCGCACCAGGAAGGTGTCGATCAGCACGCCCAGGGAGATGATGATCGCCAGCTGCACCAGGAACTGGATCGGGATGACCAGCAGCGCGGCAAAGGTCGCGGCCAGCACGATGCCCGCACTCGTGATCACCCCGCCGGTGCTGACCAGCCCGCGGCTGACCCCCTCGGCAGTGCCGTGGACCATGGACTCCTCGCGGACACGCGTCATGAGGAAGATGTTGTAGTCGATCGCCAACGCCACCAGGAACACGAATGCGTACAGCGGCACCGACGGATCAGACCCGCTGAACCCGACCAGCGAGAAGATCACCGCCCCCACTCCCAGCGCCGTACCGAAGCTCAGCACCGTGGTGGCCAGCAGCACCAGCGGTGCGACCACCGCACGCAGCAGCAGCGCGAGCATCACCGTGATCACCAGCAGCACGATCGGGATGATCAGCGTGCGGTCGGCGACGGAGGTCTCCTTGGTGTCCAGTTCGGTGGCGGTCGTCCCGCCGACCATCGCTCCCAGGTCCCCGACCTCCGCGCGGATCTCGCGCACGGTGTCCTCCGCCGCATCGGAGTACGGGGAGTCGGCGAGCGTGACCTCGAGCAGGACGTCTCCGTCGGCCTCGGTGCGTCCTTCCGGGGAGTCAGCGCCGGTGGCGTCCACCGACGCCACACCGTTCAGCGCGGCCACCGCCGACTCCACCTCGTCCTGGTTCCCGGCGGGTGTGAGCACGTACGTCGGTGCCCCGGAACCGCCCGGGAAGTGCTCGTCGAGGACGTCCTGCCCGTCGCGCGCGTCACTCTGTCCGATCACGTAGTCGCTGGTGGGCACGCCGTCGGCGTCCAGGGCGAACAGGCCGGCGCACCCGGCCACCAGGACGACGCCGACGCCGGCGGCGATGCGGCGCGGGTGGCGTCCGACGACCTCCGCCACACGTGGCCACAGGCCACCGCCGGACGCTGCGGCGTCCTGTGCGTCCTGTGCGTCCTGTGCGTCGTGCGGCACACGCGGCCAGAAGACCCGGCGCCCCAGCAGCGCCAGCACCGCCGGCAGGAACGTCAACGAGGTGAGGAACGCCGCAGCGATGCCCACCGCGGCCACCGGACCGAGCCCTGCGTTGGACGCCAGGTCGGACAGCAGCAGGCACAGCAGCCCCGCGCTCACCGTCGCCGCCGAGGCGAGCACCGGCTGCCACGTGCCGCGCAATGCCGCCACCGTCGCCGACCAGGCGTCCGGGTGACGTCCCAGTTCCTCGCGGTAACGTGCGGTGTACAGCAGCCCGTAGTCCGTGGCCGCGCCGATGACCAGGATGAACAGGATCCCCTGGATCTGACCGTTGATCATCACCACCCCGGAGCGCGCCAGGGCCACGTTGACCAGCACCGCGGCGCACAGGGCCACCATCGAACTCAGCAGGACGATGAACGGCAGGAACGGCGAGCGGTACACCAGCACCAGGATCACCAGGACCGCGGCGACGGCGACGAGCAGGAGCAGGCCGTCGATGCCGGCGAAGGCCTCCGAGAGGTCCGCACTGAACCCGGCGGGGCCGGTGATGCGGGCGTCCAGGGTGTCCGGGAGAGCTTCGTTCAGGGCTGAGTTCAAGGCTGAGTTCAGGGCGTCGACCGCGTCCGCCGGGGCCACACCCTCCGGCGGCAGGACGATGAGCTGCACCGCCTCACCGTCCTCCGAGGGGATCGGCGGGCTGGCCTCGGTGCCGGTGCCCTCCCCCAGCCCGTCGACGGCGGCGATGAGCCGGTCGGGCAGATCAGCGAGGCCGGCCAGGGTCGCGGGGTCCAGGGAGGTGTCGCCCTGACCGGTGAGCACCACGATCGCCGGGGCGGCCCCGGAGTCCTGGAAGTCCGCCAGCCGCTCGCCGACCTGCGTGGACTCGGCGGATTCGGGCAGGAAGGACGACTGGTCGTTGGTGGCGACCTCGCTGATCTCCCCGAACTTCGGGCCGCCGACGGCCGCGACCACGAGCCACAGCAGGATCAGCAGGGCCGGGAGCAGTCGTCGCAGCAGGGTGGTCGTTGCGGTCGCTGTAGTTGCTGAATGCACGGTGGCGTCTCCTCGGGCGTCGTCGCCACGGGAGCCCACGGCGTTGAGACCCAAGAGTGCCAGAAACCGGCAACCAGAATTCGGTGCCTAATCCATGAGCCGGAGGTCAGGAACCCGAGTGCGCCTTCAGCAGGGCCTCGAAGCCGCCGATACCGCCGGTGTCGGCGTCGCCAAAGGCGTCGTCAGTGGCGTCGTCAGAGGCGGGGGCGGCGGGAGCCACGGTTCCAGCCACCAGCCCTGTACCCAACTCTGCGGCCAACTCGCGCCCGGCGCGGGCGATGCGCTCCTGCAGGTCGCCGTCCTCCCCGTCGGACCCGGCCTCGCCGAACTCGCCGGTGGCGACGAAGACACCGGTCGGCAGGACCGTGGCCTGCAGGAACGACAGCAGCGGGCGCATGGCGTAGTCCAGCACCATCGAGTGCCGGGGTGTGCCGGCGGTGGCGACGAGGCTGACCGGAACTCCCCGCAGCGCGTGCTTCTCCAGGGTGTCGAAGAACATCTTGAACAGTCCGGCGTAGCTGCCCTGGAAGACCGGCGTGGCGGCGATCAGCGCGTCCGCGCCGGAGACGAGTGCGCGGGCACGGTCCAGCTCGGGGGTGGGGATCATGGTGGTCATGAACGTGGCCAGGTCACCGGCCAGCGAGCGCAGGTCCACGATCTCAACAGCTGCGCCAGCACCCACCGCGGCATCCGCGACCCGCACGGCGATGTCGCGGGTGCTCGACGGGTTGCTCAGCCCCGCGTTGACGACGACCAGCGTCCGGTCGTTGCCCGGACCGTTCTGCAGGTTGCTCACTTCGTGCTCCTCTCCTTCACGGGGTCAACGTCGTGGAAGGGGTCGTCCATTCCCGCGGCCACGAGGGAGGCGTGGGACGGCGGCCCGGAGGGCACGTGCGCAGGGCGCCTGGCCTCGAGCTCACGGCGCAGCACCGGGACGACCTCGGTGCCGAGGATCTCGATCTGCTCCATCACGACCTCCTTCGGCAGTCCGGCGTGGTCGACGAGGAACATCTGGCGCTGGTAGTCGCCCACGGCGTCGGCGTAGCCGAGGTAACGCTCGATGACCTGGTCGACCGTCCCCACGGTCAGCGGGGTCATGCGGGTGAAGTCCTCCATGCTGGGGCCGTGGCCGTAGACCGGCGCGTTGTCGAAGTAGGGCCGGAAGAAGTCCTTGGCCTTCTGCTCGGTGTCGCCGATGAAGACCTGCCCGCCCAGGCCCACGAACGCCTGGTCGGCCGAGCCGTGGCCGTAGTGCTCGAAACGTTCACGGTAGGTGTTCACCATCTGTGCGGTGTGCTCGATGTTCCAGAAGATGTGGTTGTGGAAGAAGCCGTCGCCGTAGTACGCGGCCTGCTCGGCGATCTCCGGGGAGCGGATCGAGCCGTGCCAGACGAACGGCGGGACGTCGTCCAGCGGACGCGGCGTGGCGGTGAAGTTCTGCAGCGGCGTGCGGAACTCGCCCTTCCAGGAGACGTCCTGCTCGCGCCACAGTCGGCGCAGCAGGTGGTAGTTCTCCACGGCCAGCGGGATGCCCCGGCGGATGTCCTTGCCGAACCAGGGGTACACCGGGCCGGTGTTGCCGCGGCCCATCATCAGGTCGATGCGTCCGCCGGTGAGGTGCTGGGCGTAGGCGTAGTCCTCGGCCAGACGGACCGGGTCGTTGGTGGTGATCAGGGTGGTGGCGGTGGAGAACCGGATGTTCTCGGTCACCGCGGCGAGGTGGGCCATGAGGATCGGCGGGTTCGCCGGGGCGACGAAGGGCGGGTTGTGGTGCTCACCGGTGGCGAAGACGTCGAGGCCGACCTCCTCGGCCTTCTTCGCGTACTCGACGGTGTCGGCGATGCGCTCGTGTTCGCTGGGGGTGCGTCCGGTGGTGGGGTCCGTTGTGACGTCACCGATGGTGAAGATTCCGAAGTCCATGTCCCAATGATCCACCCAAAGTAGATGACGTGTCAACTACTTTGGGTTTGTCCCCGGTTTTCCGAAGGTCTCCGGGTCGACCGGCCAGCGCTTCCGCGGCAGGTTGTTGGCCACCACCAGACGGTAGGACTCGGTCACCAGCTCACGCACCAGATCCTCTTCTAACCCCTCACCGTTCCCCGGTTTCAGGGTGATCCAGTGCCGCTTGTTCATGTGGTAGCCCGGCATAATCAGCCGGTACTGCTCCCGCAACGCCGTCGACTCCACCGGGTCGGACTTCAGGATCACGATCGGCTCACCGGTGACCTCCGTGAGCAGCATGAAGACCTTGCCGTGCACCTTGTGCACCTCCCAGTCCTGCCCGAAGGGCGCGGTCGGACGCGCCCCCGGCAGCTCCTCCGCGCGCTCACGCGCGACCTCCTGCGGCTCACGCATCGGCGTCCTCCTTACTCAGCGCTTCCTGCGTTTTCTGTGTTTTCTGTGTTTTCTGTGTCCTACGCGCCCACCACTGCACCAGCCGGTGCACCGCCTCGATCGCCGCACAGCCCACCGCGCCGACCACCAGACCGGTCAGCATCAGGCCGGTGTCGCCAGGCTCCAGCAGCACCAGCTCGCGCAGGAACGGCACCGTGAACAGCAGCACGTAGCCGGTCACGCAGCCCACCAGCAGCAGCATCTTCCACCACACCAGCGGCCGTGCCACGATGCCCAGCACCCACAGCCCCATCACGATCAGCGCCAACAGCACCGCCGTGCCCGCCTGGGCCCGCTCCATCGCCGGGGCGTCGCCACCGGGGTACACCACGATCCACATCGCCACGGCGATGCCGCCGACAAGCACGCCGGACGGCACGGCCAGTGCGAGCACGCGGCGCAGGAAGCCGTCCCGCGGACGCTCGTTGTTCGGCGCCAGCGCCAGGATGAACGCCGGGATCCCGATGGTGAACCAGCCGGTGATGGTCACGTGAATCGGCTGGAACGGGAAGGACATGCCCAGCACCGCCACCACAAGCGCCAGCACCACCGAGTACACGGTCTTGGTGAGGAAGAGGTTCGCCACCCGCTCGATGTTGCCGATCACCCGGCGGCCCTCCCCCACCACCCGCGGCAGCGCGGAGAACCGGTCGTCCAGCAGCACCAGCTGCGCCACGCTGCGCGTCGCCGGGGCACCCGCACCCATGGCCACGCCGATGTCTGCCTTCTTCAACGCCAGCACGTCGTTGACCCCGTCGCCGGTCATCGCCACCGTGCGCCCCGCCCGGTGCAGTGAGCCGACCATCTGCTGCTTCTGCTCGGGACGCACCCGGCCGAAGACGTTGGCGCGGGCGACCTCGGCGTCGAAGCCCTCCTCCGACAGGTCATCGAGGTCGCGGGCGTCCACGGCAACCAGCTCGTGGTCGGTGGCACCGCGGGCGACGGCGGCCACGGAGTCCGGGTTGTCCCCGGAGATGATCTTCAGGTCCACGTCCTGGGTGTCGAAGAAGTCGAGAGTCTCCCGGGCGTCGGGACGCAGCTGCTGGCCGAGCGCGACGAGCGTCGGGTCCTGGAGTGTCGGTACGGTCGAGCCGTCCTGCGCGGGTGTGCCGTCCACCCGCCCGAACGCCAGGACGCGCAGTCCCCGGTCGCCGAGCTCGCGAGCGGTCGCCGCGGCGACCCCGTCGGCGAGCAGGACGTCCGGCGCGCCGAGGATCCAGGCGGCGCCGTCCAGCTGCACGCCGGAGTACTTCCACGCCGACCCGAAGGGGATTTCCGTGCCCTCGAAAGGCTCCGGCGCGGAATCAGCGTCCCCGTAGGACGCCAGGATCGCCTCGGCGGTGGTGTTGCGGTCCTGCTGGGACGCCACCAGGCGGCCCAACGCCTCGCGCGCCGCGGGCGACGCCACGGACCCGTCGGCGGCGTAGACGCCGTCCAACTCCATCTCGTTGGTGGTCAGCGTGCCGGTCTTGTCCGTGCACACCGTGTTCACGCGGGCCAGGCCCTCGATCGCGACGAGCTCGTTGACCAGCGCCTTGTACCTGCCGAGGCGTACCACCCCGGCGGCGAAGGCGATGGACGTCATCAGCACCAGCCCCTCGGGGACCATCGGCACGATCGCCGCCGCCATCGACAGGATCGACTCGCGCACGCCGGTGCCGGAACGCACCAGCTGCGTCCAGATCGTGAGCACACCGGTGGGGATCAGCAGCCAGGTGATCACCCGCAGGATGGAGTTGATGCCGCTCATCAGTACCGAGTCGGTCAGCGAGAACTCGCTGGCCTCGGCGGCGAGCTTGGCGGCGTAGGCGTCCTGCCCCACCCGCCCGGCGCGGAACACCGCGGTGCCGGCGGAGACGAAGGACCCGGAGAGCACCTCGTCGCCGACCTGCTTGGACACCGCGTCCGCCTCACCGGTGAGCTGCGACTCGTCGACGGAGAAGCCGCTGTCGGCCACGGCCACCAGTGGGCCGTCGACCACGATCTCGTCGCCGGTGCGCACCACGACCAGGTCGTCCACCACGACCTCGGACTGGTGCACGGTGCGGCGTTCCCCGTCGCGCAGCACGGTGGGCTGCGTCTCCCCGACGATGCGCAGGTTGGACAGCGTGCGCTTGGCACGCAGCTCCTGGATTACCCCCACCGCCGAGTTGGCGATGATCAGCAGGCCGAACGCCGCGTTGATCCACGACCCGGTGGACAGCACGATCACGCACAGCACGCCGAGGATCGCGTTGACCCGGGTGAAGACGTTCGCCCGGATGATCTGCCACACGCTGCGGCCGGTACTGCGTCCGACCTCGTTCGTCCTGCCCTCACGGACGCGCTGCGCCACCTCCGCCGAGCTCAGCCCGGTCAGGTCACCGCCGATGTTCTGGGACACCGCCACCTACCTTCCTCGAAAACCTACCGTCCCTCGAAGACCGGGGGACGCTTCTCCTCACGGGCCCGGCGCGCCTCCGCGGCGTCGCGGCTGAGCCAGCAGGCCCCGCCGAGCCGGTCGATCTCCCCGGCGAGCTCCTCGTCCGGTGACGGGTTGTTCATCGCCAGCTTGAAGTAGTGCATCGGCATCGGCGCCTGGCCGGCCATGGTGCGGACCAGCTCCAGGGCGTCGTGCGCGGGACCGCCGAGTGTGGCGAACCCGGTGGACACGGCCATGGCCTGGCCCACCTGCGCCCCGGCGATCAGCACGTTGCGCGCCACCGAGCCGCCGAGCAGCTCCACCGCACGGGCGACCGTCCAGCGGTCGAGGCTGAAACCGTGGCGCACCGCGGGCACCCACACCCGTGCCTTCGGGCCCATCACCCGCAGGTCACAGGCGAGCACGAGCTGGCAGCCCGCGCCGACCGCCGGGCCCTGCACGTCGGCGACGACGGGCACCGGGGCCTCGGTGACGGCCCGGATCATACGTTCGAGACTGCCGAAGAAGTCGGTGGCGTACACCCCGCCCTTCAGGTTCGCGCCCGCGCAGAAGGCGGGTCCCTCGGCGCGCAGGAGGATCACGCGCACCGGGTCGCCGGAAGCTACAAAGCCCTCCACCGCCTCGGCGACGGCCACGCACGCGTCCGCGTCCAGCGCATTGCGCCGTTCCGGACGGCACAGCGTGATGATGCCGACTCCCGGCGTGGTGCCGTCGCGCGTGACCCGTACCCCTGATCCCGCCTGTGCCTCTGCCATACCCTCAACTGCCTTCCCGTCCGGTTGGTCTCCGGTGGCCCATTGTCCCCGAAAGTTCCGGCGGCGGTGGGGTGAACACCTCAAACGAGGGGCAGGTCACTCCTCCGGGACGCCGAAGGACGCCTCGCGCGGGTCCGCGCCGACACGCCCGGCGGCGGCCTCGTCGTCGTCCAGGGCGGTGATGCGGTCGATCTGCTCGTCGCTGAGCTCGAAACCGTCCACCGCGAGGTTCTCCTTCACCCGCTCGGCCTTGCTGGAGCGCGGGAACACCACGATGCCCTGCTGCAGGTGCCAGCGCACGATGACCTGCGCGGCGGACGCCCCGACCTCATCGGCCACGGCCGTGACGACCGGGTGGTCCAGCAGTCCACGGCCCAGCGGCGACCAGGCCTCGGTGACGATGCCGCGCTTGGCGTCGTCGGCGCGCTGCGCCTGCTGGGACAGGCCCGGGTGCAGCTCGATCTGGTTGACGGCCGGGACCACACCGGTGGCGTCGATGATCTCGTCGAGCACCTCC
This sequence comes from Corynebacterium sp. AOP12-C2-36, assembly GCF_052379185.1. Lineage (NCBI taxonomy): Bacteria > Bacillati > Actinomycetota > Actinomycetes > Mycobacteriales > Corynebacteriaceae > Corynebacterium > Corynebacterium sp. AOP12-C2-36. Next base: position 66,377 of record NZ_JBQSYJ010000012.1, read on the forward strand.
GGGTAGAAGTTCGACACACCGATGGAGGTCGTCTTACCCGCCTCGCGCGCCTCGATCAGCGCGCGCCACGCCTCGACGTAACGGCCGTAGGACGGCACGGGCCAGTGGATCAGCCACAGGTCGACGTGGTCGAGACCGAGGTTCGCCAGGGAGGTGTCGATCGCCCCGGCGGCCTTGCCCGGTGCCTGGTCGGCGTTCCAGAGCTTGGTGGTCACGTAGAGGTCGTCGCGGGTGACCTCACCCTCGGCGATGGCGTCGGCGATGGCACGTCCCACGTCCGTCTCGTTGCCGTAGGCCGCGGCGGTGTCGATGTGGCGGGCGCCGGCGCTAATCGCCGCGCGGGTGGAGGCGTAGGCGTCCTCCGGGGAGAGCTCCCACACGCCCAGGCCGAGCTGCGGGATCTCGTGGCCGTCGTTGAGCGTGACTGTCTGCGCTGTTTGCGCTGTTTCTGCGTTTGTCATGGCCGCCAGCGTAGGCCTGCCCCTGGTCCGTCCGCCACCTAAAATTCTTGACAAATCGTTGGGTTTATACAACACTTTGTGCCATGTCCCCGAAGAAGAAGCCCGCCACCCCGATCCACAACAGGATCCCGGTGCTGCGCGCGGAACGGGACATGTCGCGCGCGGACCTGGCGGCACTCATCGACGTGAACCCCCAGACCGTGGGCGCACTGGAACGCGGCGACCACTCTCCCAGCCTCGACCTGGCCTTCCGCGTCTGCGAGGCCTTCGACCTCCCCGTCGCCGCGGTGTTCAGCCGCACGGAGTTCGGCCCCATGTCCACCGAGATCTACCGGAAGGATCAGTGATGAGCGTCCTCACCACAGTCAACGACTGGGCGGAAAACCGAGCCGAGAACCGCGCCGAGCGCTGGCGGCGCCGCGAGGAGGCCCTTTCCACCCAGGCACCGTCCTGGCGGACCGAGGCCCGCGTCCGCCTCCTGATCAGGATCTACCTGTGGTCCCTCGTGCTCGGGGTCGCCACCACCGTGGCACAGATCTTTTGGCTGCCGCTGATCCTCGCGTGGCTGCCCTTCACCGTCATCGTCTGCGTGAGCTGGACGATGCTGCGCACCGTGATCAACACCCGCGACGTGGCCCCGGACTCCGAGCTCGACGAGTACGAGGCGAAGGTCTTGAGCACCTGGCAGTCCGTCGCCTACGGCTGGACCACCCTGTTCCTCCTGGTCGTCGCGCTGTTCATGATCTTCGTCGCCGTCGCGAACCCGGAGAGCCTGCACCGCTGGGTCTACACCGGCGGCCTGCTGACCGTTCTCTCGATGATGGCAGCGACGGCGATGCCCACCATCGCCTACGCCACGACCTTCGGCCCCGTTCCGGTTCCCCCTCCAAACAACTAGTCTGGCCACCACGTCCCCACAACCAGAGGAGCAACCCGTGCCCACCCTGGAAATCGACCACCTCAACAAGACCTTCGGCAGCGGCGACTCCGCCGTCCGCGCCCTGACCGACATGACCTTCACCGTGCGACCCGGCGAGGTCTACGGTTTCGTCGGATCCAACGGTGCCGGCAAATCCACCGCCATGCGCATCGCGCTCGGCGTGCTGACCTCGGACACCGGGGAGGCCCGCGTGGACGGCACCCCGATCAACGACGACATCCGCCGCACCATCGGATACATGCCCGAGGAACGCGGCCTCTACGACAAGGAGAAGATCGCCGACCAGCTGATCTTCTTCGGACGCCTGCACGGACTCACCAAGCAGGCCGCCACCACCGCCACCGACGAGCTCCTCGAGCAGCTCGGCCTGACCGAGCGCGCCAACTCGAAACTCCAGGAGCTCTCCCTCGGTAACCAGCAGCGCGTGCAGCTGGCCGCCTCCCTGGTGCACCACCCCGAGCTGCTCATCCTCGACGAGCCGTTCAGCGGTCTCGACCCCGTCGCGGTCTCGGTGATGAGCGAGCTGCTGCTGGCGAAGGCCGCCGAGGGCGTGCCGGTCCTCTTCTCCTCCCACCAGCTCGACCTGGTGCAGCGACTGTGCCACCGGGTGGGCATCATCACCAAGGGCCAGATGAAGGCCGAGGGCACGGTGGACGACCTGCGCGACCGCGGCCCCGTCCTCTACGAGGTCCGCACCACCGCGCGGGACTGGTACCCGGCGGGCACGCGGGTCGTCGAGTCGGACGCGGATTCCGTCGTCCTGGACGCCGGACACGTCGGCGACCAGCAGATCCTCCACGCCGCGCTCGACGCGGGCACCGTCCACGGTTTCTCCCGCCGCGTCCCCGACCTGACCGATCTTTTCAAGGAGGTCGTCTCTTCATGACCACGCGAACCCCCACGCAGACCCCAACCCCCGCCTCCTCCGGCTACTCGCGCGCCGGTGCGATCCGCACCGTCACCGAGCGTGAGATCCAGGTCGCCACGAAGAACAAGGCGATCATCGCCACCTTCATCATCGTGCTCGTCGGCGTGATCGCCGCGGTATTCATCGTCAACTTCTTCACCGGCAGAGACAGCGACAACCCCGAGCTCGTCGTCGGTGGCACGGACTCCTCCGTCGTCTCCGAGATCGCCGGCGACGGTATCGACGTCAGTGCGGTCGACGACCGGGACGCCGCGGTCTCGGCGGTCCAGGACGGGAAGGACGCTGCGCTCGTCCGCACGTCCGACGGTTTCGAGCTCATCGCCGACGGCACGCCGGCCCCGGCCGTCGCCGCTGCCGCGCAGGCCGCGGCGTCCGCCGTCGCCCAGAACGAGGCGCTGGACGCCGTGGGCGTGGATCCCGACGACTTCGCCGCCTCACTCCCCGACGCGGCGGTGACGACCGTCGACGTCTCCGAGGACGCCCAGGACGACAACATCGCCGCCGTGGTGACCACCATGCTCGGCACCTCGGTCATCCTGATGTTCATCATGATCTTCGCCGGCAACGTGGGCGGACGGGTCACCGAGGAGAAGTCCTCGCGCGTCGTCGAGATCATCCTCGCCACCATCCGTCCGATCGACCTGCTCGTCGGCAAGATCCTGGCGATGCTGATCATCGGTTCCATCGGCACGGTGGTGATCCTCGGAGCCACATTCGCCGCGCTCGGGATGACGGGCATGCTCACCGACATCCAGATCGACGCGGCGACGATTCCGGTGCTCCTGGTCTCCTTCATCCTGGGCATGCTCTTCTTCAGTGCACTGTGGGCGGCCGCCGGGTCACTGGTGAGCAAGGCCGAGGACCTGAGCAGCACACAGATGCCGGTGATGCTCGTCTTCTTCGTGGTGCTGTACCCGCCGATCTTCGGCTGGAGCGCACCGGACTCCACGGTGATGCAGGTGCTTTCGTGGGTGCCGCCGATGTCGCTGGGTGTCGCGCCGATGCGTTACGCCTCCGGAGACATGTCGCTGGGGCTGCTGGTCGCGTCCTTCGCGCTGCTGGCGCTGACCATCTTCCTGGTGCTCCTGCTGGTCGCCCGGATCTACCGTGGTTCGATCCTCAACAACGGCAAGAAGATGACCTGGATGCGCGCCATCAAGGCCGGAAAGTAAAACATTTCCGCTGTTCAGATCGCCTTTCCTTGGAAGACTGTGGTGGTCGTCGACCACCACAGGAAGGCCCTGAGAACCGTGACAGACCACCGCACCGAGGACCAGAAAGCCGCCGCCGTCGACGCGTCGATGACCATGGCCGGCCAACCCTTGAGCCAGGACACCGAGGCCGAGGTCCGGCGGATCCTCCGGGGTGAAGCCAGCGCCGACAACTCGGTGCTGGCGATGCTGGAGCACGACGGCTACGGCGATTCCGCCCGTGCCGGTGAACTGCGCGAGCGGGTGGCCGGGGCATGACGGGCAGCGCCCCGGAGAACTTTTTCAGCATCACCGACCTCGCGGAACTGGAGTCGCTGGCCGGACGGACCGCCGCCCTGCGCCTGGCCGAACTCGAGCGCGGCGATCCCCTGACCAGCTTCACCCGTGATGAACTGGTCAGGGTCCACTCGTACCTGATGCAGGACGTGTACCCGTGGGCGGGTGCTGTGCGCACCACCGAGGTCGGTGCGATGGGCATGGCGATGTGCCGCGCCCAGTTCGTCGACAAGGAACTCGACCGGGTGCTCCACGACATCGACCGCAAGCCCCCGTCGGACTCGGACCTCGACGCGGCGGTGCGCACCGTCGCCGATCACTGGGCGGAGATGACGATGGTGCATCCCTTCCAGGACGGCAACAGCCGGACGCAACGCTACTTCTTCGACCAGCTGCTCCGGCACGCCGGTTGGACGGTGGACTGGACGCGGATCAACGCCGAGCAGGTGCACGCCGCCCGCTACGTCGGTGCCGCGACGGTCGACCCATCCTACCTCGCGCAGATGCTGCGCCCGGGTGTGCTTGCCGACGGTGCAGGTCCGGACACTGATGCAACTAGTGACGACCGTTCCTCCGCCGAGATCTTCCACGACATGATGACCTTCCGGCGCAACAACCCCCGCGGAACCCCGTATATGGTGCACTAACGACCGCTGTTCGAACAGGTGCACGTTTCATGTCCGGGCCCTGGCATACACTTCATCCAACAAATGGAAGAAAGGGGAAACCAGGGATATGACCACCACCGACGAGCCAGCCACTGTCGACATCGACGCACTGCAGCGCCACATCAACATCGTCGAGATGGGCCTGATCATCCACCTGCGCCAACTACCGGCCAGCGAGCGCCTCGGCTCAGCACTGGCCCTACGCGGACGCTCCCGCAACGACGCCACCCGCTTCGCTCACGCAGGCGAACTCGCCGCACGCAACCTCGAACTCTTCTGCACTGTCGTCACCACCGGCATCCTCGCCGCCGACCACCTCGCACTGATCCGCCGGATGATCCACGCCCAACTATCCACCGTGCCCAAAGGACGCCACGACGAGATCACCGCCTGCCTCGACGCGGCAGTCAACACCCACGTCACCCCGTGGCTGCGTGAAACCACCCGCCTGGTCACCCTGCGCGAACTCGGCGACCGCGTGCGCGCAGCAATCCTCGATGCCGCACCGGTGCTGGCCGACAATACCGCCCAGGCCCAGGAAGACACCGTCACCCTCAAACGCCGCGGCAACAAGATGATCCTCACCGGCGGCGACATCGTCACCCTGGCGGCCATCGACGACGAACTCGACAAGAAAGCCCGCGTCATGCTCGCCGACGCCCGACGCCTTCAAGAAAACCTCCCCGAAGACGAACGCTCCGAGCTACCGACCCGCTCCCAGCTCAAAGCACAGGTCATGCTCGAACAACTCGGCGACAACCCGAACTCAATGGAAATCCGGGTGCACCTCTACCGCGCGACGATCGACGGGGTGCATGGCACCGGGGCGGGCTACGTCGCCGGAGTTGGGTGGATCAACCCGGCCACCGCCGAGCGCTTCGAAGGGGCCTGTGATCCGAAGAAGGTCAAGGAAATACCCGTCGACCCGCAGGACTACCCCGAGTCGCCGGGCTACCCGTTCCTGTTGGGCCACCGCACCTACCTAGAGGGCCGCGACGCGACGTGCCGATTCCCCAACTGTGACGTGCCGGCCACACTCTGCGACAACGACCACATCATCAACTCGCCACACACCGACCCCACCAGCGACGGCGCCACCCACCCGAGCAATGGGCAGAAACTGTGCCGCCCACACCACCGGTTGAAGACCGAGGGGTCCTGGCGGTGCTCCTCCCCTGATGGCGGGTTCACCATCGACTGGCAGGGCCCGGGCGGGGTGCGCTACACCACCCACGCAACCGGCCCGTTGGCCCAGGTCTATGGTCCGGACCTCAAGGACACCGGCCCTGCCCCCAGCTTCGACGACACAGACGACATCGACGAAGCCGACACCGAGGCCCCTCCCGACGGGAGCTGACCCCCGCGCACACGAAAGCCCCCGCACCATCAAAGGTGCAGGGGCCAGACGTGCGGGGGCACCACCGATCGGAGTTCACCACCGCGAAACGGATCGGAAATGCCCCGCCGGTTCACTGGGAACCATGATTGACACCGTTCCCGTCACCACAGTCGACGACCTCAACAGGATGACCCCCACCGAGGTCACAGAGATGATCGGCGCCCTGCTCTACTCGCCCCCGCTCGGCGCGGCCATTGCCGCCGCCGCACCTTTCCGCAGCCTCGAGCACCTGCTCGACGTCGCCCACCGTGAACTGCTGCGGCTGCCACGCGTCGAGATCATCACCAGCATCCAGTCCCACCCGGTCCTCGGGGAGAAGACGACCGACTCCTACTCGCGCGAGGAGCAGGCCTTCATCCTCGACTCCCCTCCCGAGGTCCTCGCCGAGATCTCCGACCTGGCACGCCGCTACGAGGCACGGTTCCACCACATCTTCCTGGTGTGCGCCCAGGGCATCGGAGGCAACGAGGTCCTCCTGCTGCTCAAGCGGCGCCTGGAAAACCCCACCGTCGGTGAATGGGAGACCACCGTGCGCGAGCTCGGCAGGATCAACGCCCTGCGGCTGCGCACGGTGGTCGGCTGATCACACGAGGCTGACCACCCCGTAGATCACGAGCACGAGGGCGAAGGCGACAACCGACTCGATGGTCTGCTGGACCGTCCACACGCGCAACGTGGTCTTCACGTCCATGTTCAGCAGGCGTCCGACCAGCCAGAAACCGGAGTCGTTGACGTGGCTGGCGATCACGGAACCCGCGGCCAGCGACATCACGACACAGGCCACCTGGACAGCCGACATGTCGCTCGACGCCACACCGTCGGCGACCAGGGCCGCCGCGGTGGTCAGCGCCACCGTTGCGGAACCCTGTGCCACGCGGATGGCCGCGGCGATGAGGAATGCTGCGACGATGAGCGGGATGCCGAGGGAGTCGAAGGACTGGGCGATCGCGTCGCCGATACCCGTCGCACGCAGCACGCCGCCGAACATGCCGCCGGCACCGGTGATCAGGATGACGGAACAGACCGGCCCGAGGGCACCGTCGATCGTCTTCTCGATGGCGGTTTCGCTCTTGCCGCGGCGCAGGCCGAGCGCGACGATCGTCACGAGGACGGCGATGAGCAGCGCGACGGGCGTCGCGCCGACGACCTGGACGGCGTGCACCCAGCTGGCGTCCGGGTCCACCACGCCGATGGAACCCAGGGCGTCCAACCCGGTGTTCAGCAGGATCAGCAGCAGCGGCAGGACCAGCAGGAAGACCACCAGGCCCGCGCTCGGCGGCTTCTCGATCTCCTCTTCCTCACCGACCATCTTCGCGAACACCGCGTCGGGCACGTCGATGCGGTGACGCTTGTCGACGACCTTGCCCCACAGGTGACCGGAGATGAACCAGATCGGGAACGCCAGGATCAGCCCCAGGATCATCACGATGCCGAGGTTCGCGCCGGTGAACTCCGTCGCGGCGACGGGCCCGGGGTGCGGCGGCAGGAAGACGTGCATCACGGACAGCGCGGCGGCGACGGGGATACCGACCGCCAGGAGGTTGAGCCCGAGGCGGCGTCCGACCGCGTAGATGATGGGGACCATCAGTACGAATGCGGCGTCCATGAAGATGGGGAAGCCGACGAACAGGGCGGCGACACCGAGGGCGAACGGTGCCCGGTCCTCGCCGAAGATGCTGATCATCTTGTCGGCGAGTGCCTTCGCGCCGCCGGACGTCTCGACGAGGGCGCCGAGCATCGCGCCGATCGCGACCAGTAGGGCGACGTTGCCCAGCGTCCCGCCGAAACTGCTCACCATGGTGTCGACCAGGTGCTCGGCGGGGATACCGGCGACGATCGCCGTCAGAAGGCTGACGATGACCAGGGAGAGGAACGCATGGAGCTTGAGCTTCATGACCATGAACAGGAGCAGCGCCACGGCGACCACGGCGAGCCCGATGAGCCCTCCGGTGCCGAGCCAGCTTTCCCAGCCGGTCTCTTCAATCCAAGGCATTGTGGGGTCCTTACGTCGTTGGGATGGGGGTTGGGCAGGGGTGCGCCGGTCGGGCGGCGCGGCGCGTCCGGGTCACCATTCGGCGAAGGACCCGTCGGCGTGCCGCCAGATCGGGTTGCGCCAGCGGTGTCCGGTCTTCGCCCGTTCGATCACGTAGTCCTCGTCGATGTCGATGCCGAGGCCGGGACCGTCCGGGATCTTCACCATGCCGTCCTCGTAGGCGAAGACGCTGCGGTCGGTGATGTAGTCGAGCAGGTCGTTGTCGGCGTTGTAGTGGATGCCGAGGCTCTGCTCCTGGATGACCGCGTTGTAGCAGTTGGCGTCCAGCTGCAGGCAGGTCGCCAGGGCGATCGGCCCGAGCGGGCAGTGCAGCGCGAGGGCGACGTCGTAGGCCTCCGCCATCGCGGCGATCTTCCGGGTCTCGGTGATGCCGCCGCTGTGGCACGGGTCGGGCTGGATGATGTCCACCGCCCCACTGGCCAGGACGTCCTTGAAGTCCCACCGGCTGAACAACCGCTCACCCAGGGCGATCGGTGTCGGGGTCGCCCGCATCGTGTCGAGCAGGGAGTCGACGTTCTCGCTGAGCACGGGCTCCTCGATGAACATGAGGTGGAACTGCTCGAGTTCGCGGATGAGGGTCTTCGCCATCGGTGCGTGCACACGGCCGTGGAAGTCCACCGCGATGCCGATGTTCTCACCGACGGTCTCCCGGATCGTCGCGACGTTCTCGACGGCGCGGGTGACCTTGTCCCAGGAGTCGATGAACTGCATCTCCTCGGTGCCGTTCATCTTCACCGCGCTGAAGCCACGGGAGACCGCGTCCGCGGCAGCCTTCGCGGTCTCCGAAGGACGGTCACCGCCGATCCAGGAGTACACGTCGATGCGGTCGCGCACGCGACCGCCGAGGAGCTGGTGGACCGGCAGGTCGTGCGCCTTGCCCTTGATGTCCCACAGCGCCTGGTCGATACCGGCGATCGCGCTCATCAGGATGGGTCCGCCACGGTAGAACCCGCCGCGGTACATGACCGTCCACAGGTCCTCGATGTTCGCGGGGTCCTGGCCGATCAGGTAGTCGGAGAGTTCGTCGACGGCGGCGCACACGGTGGCGGCCCTGCCCTCGACGACAGGCTCTCCCCATCCGACGATCCCCTCGTCGGTCTCGATCTTCACGAAGGCCCAGCGGGGTGGGACCTGGTAGGTGGTGACTGCGGTGATCTTCACTGGTTGTTCTCCTCGTGCTTTTCCTGGCTGCTTTCCTGGTGGTTGTTCCAGACGGTCATGAGGTCGCGGGCGGCCTGTTCGAGCTCACCGGTGCTGCGACCCGGGCTGTAGAGGGTCGACCCGATCCCGGCACCCCGGGCACCCGCGGCGAGCCAGTCGCCGAGGTTGCCGGCGTCGATTCCGCCGACGGGCAGGAACTGGGTTCCCGCCGGCACCACGGCCGACCATGCCTTCATCCCGGCGATACCGACGGACGGTGCGGGGAAGAGTTTCAACGCCCGTGCACCGGCGCCGAGCGCGGCGAAGGCCTCGGTCGGGGTCGCGACACCGGGATACGGTTCGAGACCGAGCTCCACCGAGCGGGCGATCACGGCCGGGTCGGCGTTCGGGGCGACGACGATGCGTCCACCGGCGTCACGGACCCGGTCGACGTCGGGGACCGTGACGACGGTCCCGCCACCGACGACGACGTCGGGAAGACGCTGCGCCAGCAGCTCGATCGAGGTGAAGGGGTCGGGAGAGTTGAGGGTGACCTCAAGCCGGCGGAAACCCGCCTCGCGCAGGGTGTCACCCACCGCGGGCGCCTCGGCGGGAGTGAGCCCCCGCAGGATGGCGATGAGGCCGGTGGGCGGAAGCTGGTCTGTTCTGGTCACGGGTTGACTCCAGGATCGGGGGACGAAGGGTGTGCGGGTTCTCGTGTCTCGACGGGCACCACCTGCACACCGGTGGGTGCATGTGCCGACAGCTCGTCGCGCAGGTACGGGCCGAGTTCCGCACGCCGCGCGTCGGTCATGCGGTCCGCCGGCCCGGTGATGCTCACGGCCACGTCCGCGCCGTGGGGTCGGGTCAGGGCGACGGCGACGCAGCTGATGCCGCGTTCGTTCTCCTCGACCTCCTCGGCCCACCCGCGGGTACGTGCCTGGTCAAGGGCCTCGGCGAGCCGGTCGACGCTGACTTCCGGGGCGGCGTTCACCGGCAGGTCCGTCTGCGCCCGGGCATCTGCGACGTAGGTTTCGAGGTCGGACGCGCCGGCGCCCTGCGCGGCGAGGAGTGCCCGGCCGAGGCCGGTGCGTGCCGACGGCGCCAGGTTGCCGACGCGCGACCAGACCCGCAGCGGACGGTCGGGGTCGACCTTGTCCAGGTAGAGCACCTGGGTCCCGGACAGCGTGCCGAGGTGCACGAGTTCACTCGTACCCTGCGAGAGGTTCTCGAGCAGGGGCCGCATCATCGCGGGCAGGTTCTCGTCGCGGTGGAACTCGAGTCCGAGTCTGAGCGCGCTCGGGCCGAGCCGGTAGCGCTTCCCCTCGGATTCCCGGGCGGCGTAGCCGCGGAAGACCAGGGCGCCGAGCAGTCGGTGCGCCGAGGGCTTCGTGAAACCGGTCTCCCCCGCCAGTTCGGCGAGCGTGGACCCGTCGGGACCGGCCTGGGCGAGGAAGCCGAGGAGGATGAGCGCCTTGTCGACGCTCGCCACGGGGCTCACGTCCTGTTCTGCCGACATCGGCGCCTCCTGGTCGCTCGCCGGCTCCCCGGCGACACTGATACTGTGTTACGTAATGCAGAATGTACGTTACGCTATGCGGAACGTCAATGCCGAGATCTCCGCCCCAGACGCTCGAGAAGGACACCCCATGAACGCCCCCACACCCACCCCACGCCGAGACCCGACGGACCGTCCGGTGAGCGCGCAGGTGGTGACCATCGGCGAGACCATGGCGATGATGCGCAGCGGCCAGGTCGGATCCCTCGCGCACCTGCCGTCGGTCGACATCTCCCTCGCCGGCGCGGAGTCGAACGTCGCCACCGGACTGCAGCGCCTCGGCGTACAGGCCGCATGGGTCAGCCGGGTCGGCCACGACCCGCTGGGCACCCGGGTGATGCGAGAGATCCGGGCCGAGGGTGTCGGGGTGCACTGCCGGGTCGACCCGGAGCGTCCGACCGGCCTGATGCTGAAGTCCCGCCCCACCGCGACGACGACCCGCGTCGACTACTACCGGGCCGGCTCCGCCGCCTCGGCGCTCTCCCCCGCGGACCTGCCGGACGCACTCGTCGAGGACGCCGACGTCCTGCACCTCAGCGGCATCACGCCGATGCTGTCGGAGTCGGCGGCGCGCGCGATGACCGCGGCGGTGGACCGCGCCGTCGTCGCAGGGACCCGGATCAGCCTGGACGTGAACTACCGTTCCCGGCTGGGCTCCCGCGAGCGTCTGGGTGACCTTCTCGCCGGCGTCCTGCCCCACGTCGACATCGTGTTCGGCGGTCCCGAGGAACTCACGATCCTCGCACCGGATCACGCCGAGGACGACAACGAGTACGACGTGGCCGACCTTGCGGCGCTGCTGCGCGCGGTGGCGAGCCTGGGGCCTGCCGAGGTCGTGGCGAAGCTCGGCGCGGACGGGGCGACCGCCCTACGCCACGGAGAGCTGACACACGGCCCCGGACAGGTCGTCGACGTGGTGGAAACCGTCGGCGCCGGCGACGCCTTCGTGGCCGGCTACCTCAGCGCCGTCATCGCCGGCGCGGACACGGCCACGCGCCTGGACCGGGCGAACTCCTGCGGCGCCTTCGCGTGCACCACCCCGGGGGACTGGGAGAGCGCACCGTTCGCCGAGGACCTCGCGGCCCGGCAGGACGGCGGGGACCCCGTCTCCCGCTGAGCCCCTCCTGAATCCCCCCCCAGTACGTTGCCGGTGAACCTAGCGGGCGTCCACCAGGTCGATGATGAAGACCAGGGTGCGCCCGGCGAGCGGGTTGCCGGCACCGGCCGGGCCGTAGGCCAGCTCCGGCGGGATGGTCAGCTTGCGACGACCGTTGACCTTCATGCCGGGGATGCCGTCCTGCCAGCCCTGGATCAGGCCGGTCAGCGGGAACTCGATGGTCTGGCCACGGTCCCACGAGGAGTCGAACTCCTGGCCGGTCTCGTAGTCCACGCCCACGTAGTGGACCTCGACCATGCCGCCGGGCACGGCTTCGGCGCCGTCACCGACGGAGATGTCCTCGATCACCAGGGAGGACGGGGCGGGGCCGGACTGGGGCTCGATCGTGGGCTTGCTCATGGAGGTACTCCTGTGGGTTCGCGGTCGTGCTAACCGAACCAGATTAGCAGGCCTGCGTGACGCGCAGCCCGCGCAACGCGAAAAGGCAGGACGCCCCGTCCCGCGTGGTGCGGGACCGGGGCGTCCTGCCCGTGTGCGGACGGTGCGCGCACCGTCCTGCGTTCCTGCCTGTGTTCCTGCTTGGGAGGCGGTGTCTAGCGCTTGTCGCGCGGGACGAAGGAGCGCTTGCTCTCGCCGGTGTAGATCTGGCGCGGGCGGTTGATCTTCGCCGACGGCTCGTTGATCTGCTCCAGGTAGTGGGCGATCCAGCCCGGCAGGCGACCCATGGCGAACAGCACGGTGAAGAAGTCCGTGGGGAAGCCCATGGCCCGGTAGATCAGGCCGGTGTAGAAGTCCACGTTCGGGTACAGCTTGCGGGAGATGAAGTAGTCGTCGTTGAGGGCGATGTCCTCGAGCTTCATCGCGAGGTCGAGGAGGTTGTCGCCACCGAGGTGCTCCAGGATCTCGTGTGCGGACTCCTTGACGATCGCGGCGCGCGGATCGTAGTTCTTGTACACGCGGTGACCGAAGCCCATGAGCTTGACGCCGGGCTCCTTGTTCTTCACGCGGTTCATGAAGTCGGTCGCGTCGCCACCGTTGGCGTGGATCTCCTCCAGCATCTCCAGGACGGCCTGGTTGGCGCCGCCGTGCAGCGGGCCGGACAGGGCGTTGACGCCCGCGGCGATGGAGGAGTAGATGTTCGCGTGCGAGGAGCCGACCATGCGCACGGTGGAGGTGGAGCAGTTCTGCTCGTGGTCCGCGTGCAGGATGAGCAGCTTGTCCAGTGCCTTGGACAGCACCGGGTCGACCTCGTAGTCCTCGGTCGGGTAGCCGAACATGTTGCGCAGGAAGTTCTCGCGCGCGTTGAGGTTGTTGTCCGGGTACATGTAGGGCTTGCCCTTGGACGCACGGTAGGCGTAGGCCGCGAGCATCGGCACCTTCGCCATCAGGCGGTGGGTGTTCTTGACCTGGAAGCCCTTGTCCAGCGGGTCGAGCTCGTCCTCGTAGTAGGTCGCGAGGATGTTGACGGACGAGGCCAGGACGTTCATCGGGTGCGCGTTGCGCGGGAAGATCTTGAACTGGCTCTTGAAGTCCTCGTCGAGCAGCGTGTGGCGCCGGATGTTCGCGTTGAACGTCTCCAGCTCCTCGTTGTTCGGCAGCTCTCCGTTGATGAGCAGGTAGCTGACCTCGTTGAACGTGGCGTTGTTGGCCAGGTCGGCGATGTCGTACCCGCGGTAACGCAGGATGCCCTCGCCACCGTCGATGTAGGTGATCTCGGAGAGAGTGGAACCTGTGTTCACGTAGCCGGGGTCAACGGTGGTCAGACCGGTCTCGGCGAGCAGCTTGCCCAGCGCGAATCCGGAGTTGCCCTCGTTGGCCTTGACGATCGGCATTTCGTATTCGCCACCGGGGTAGTGGAGAACGGCCTTGTCCTGGTTGTCGGAAGCCATTGACAGCCCTTTCGTTTATTCAGGTACTTCGATGCTTTCGGTTATGCCCCGGGACGGAGATCACCGTCCCGGGGCCCGCCTCGAACCGAGCGGCCCGAGGTGAGGAAATCTCACGGAGCGGACCGTCGACGATCGTGGGATAGGACACACTGTACCGAATCCCCCCGGAGCCGACACAGTAGGGTCGTACGGTATCCCCGTCAGCCACCCCCGTTGCATCCCGGAGTGTGGGACAACATGTCCCAGAGACGCCCTCACCGGCTAGGCTGGCGGAGTTCCCGAACCACCGTGCTTGGAAGACTAGGAAGAGAGCCAGGAAAGCCGATCATGAGCGACCAGTTCCCCACCCTGCCCGAGAACCTCCTGCCCGCCGACGGCCGATTCGGTTGCGGCCCCTCGAAGGTCCGCCAGGACCAGATCGACGCCATCGTCTCCGGAGGCCGGGACGTCATCGGCACCTCCCACCGCCAGCCGGCCGTGAAGAACCTCGTCGGTTCCGTCCGCGAGGGTCTGTCGGACCTGTTCAACCTGCCCGAGGGCTACGAGATCATCACCTCCCTCGGCGGCGCCACCGCCTTCTGGGACTCCGCCTCCTTCGGCCTGATCCGCAACCGCTCGGCGCACCTGACCTACGGTGAGTTCTCCGGCAAGTTCGCCTCGGTCTCCAAGAAGGCCCCGTGGCTGGACGAGCCGCAGGTCTTCGCCTCGGAGCCGGGCACCGCCCCCTCCCCCTCCGAGCTCGACGGTGTTGACGGCGTCGACCTGGTCGGCTGGGCGCACAACGAGACCTCCACCGGCGCGATGGTGGACGTGAAGCGTCCCGCGACGGACGCCCTGGTCGCCATCGACGCCACCTCCGGTGCCGGCGGGCTGCCCGTCGACATCGCCGAGACCGACGTCTACTACTTCTCGCCCCAGAAGTGCTTCGCCTCGGACGGTGGCCTGTGGTTCGCCGCCTTCTCCCCGGCCGCCCTGGAGCGCGTCGAGGAGATCGCCGCCACCGACCGCTACATCCCGGCCTTCCTGGACCTGAAGACCGCGGTGGACAACTCGCGCAAGAACCAGACCTACAACACCCCGGCCGTGTCCACGCTGCTGATGATGGACGCGCAGGTGAAGTGGATGAACGCCAACGGCGGTCTGGACGGCATGGTCGCCCGCACGTCCGAGTCGTCCTCCACCCTGTACAGCTGGGCGGAGGCCCGCCCGGAGGCCTCCCCCTTCGTCGCCGAGGCCGCGAGTCGTTCCCTGGTGGTCGGCACGATCGACTTCGACGACTCGGTGGACGCCGACGTCATCGCCAAGACGCTGCGCGCCAACGGTGTGCTGGACACCGAGCCCTACCGCAAGCTGGGCCGCAACCAGCTGCGCGTCGGCATGTTCCCGGCGATCGACCCGGAGGACGTCAGGACGCTGACCTCCGCGATCGACCACATCCTCGACTCGGGCATCGCCTCGCGCTAACCCGAACAGGACGTACCGTCAGGTCCAGACCCCTGACTCACCCCCGGAAGCTCACCGTCTTCCGGGGGTTTTTGCGCTACTGTGGCGGAAAACACCGAGTGGATGATGGAGGTCCCACCGATGCAGGAACTGCGGTTCGTCCAGGACGACAGCGACCGGGCGTCCCTCGTTCTCCGCGTGGCCGACAGTGGCGCCGAAGGCACTGACGGGGAGGACGCGACCCCCGGGTTCTTCCTGCCGGTCACCGACGAGCTCACCGAGTTCCTGGGCACCCTGGTCCAGCCTGCGGCGGAGTCCGTCTCAGCGGACGCCGCACCGGAGACCGCCCAGGACGCCACCCAGGAGACCACCACGGCGGCCGAGGCGCCGGACGCGGCGGAACCCGCCGTCATCCCGGTGCGTGAGCGCGTGCACCTGCGCCCGCGCGACATCCAGGACCGCATCCGCCACGGTGAGACCGTGGAGCAGATCGTCGCGGAGACCGGCATGGAGGACCGTCGCGTCCGCCCCTTCGCCGTGCCGATCGCGATGGAGCGCCACCGCATCGCCGAGATGGCGCGCGACGCCCACCCGGTCCGGGCCGACGGGCCGACGGACGCACCCCTGCGCGAGGTGCTCGCCGGCGCCTTCGCCGCCCGTGGCGAGAGCCTGCGCGCCGCCGAGTGGTCGGCGGCGATGGACTCGTCCGACCACTGGGTGATCTCGGTGAGCTGGACGAAGGGCAACCGGGAGGGCGCGTCGCGGTTCGTCGCCGACTTCCGCTTCGTCCCGGGTGAGGACGGTCCGGCGACCGCCGAGCCGGTGAACTCCGTGGCGTCCGACCTCATCGACCCGCGCTTCGAGCGTCCGGTGCGCACGGTCTCACCGGTGGTTCCCTCCAGCCGCGGGGAGGACGACACCCCCGCGACCGAGGAGACCCGGCCGGACACCGCCGCCGTCCAGGACCCCGCCGAGGACACCGGGCCGGCTGAGACCGACGGGTCCGACGAGCCCACCGGCGACTCCTCCTCCGGGGGCGGCGCCGACGCCCCCGTCGACCTCTTCGGCCGCCGCTCCCACCCCGCGGGCGGTGGCGAGGACCCTGCCAAGCGCAAGAAGAAGGCCGTCACGCCCCACTGGGAGGACGTGCTTCTCGGGGTCCGTACGAACCCGCGGGCAAACGGCCGGAACAAGAAGAAGTAGACCACGGTGGGATCCCCTGACACCGTCGTCACCCTCTGGTTCGCCAGCGCCGCCGTCCCGGTGCAGGTGCTGCGCGCCGAGCCGACGCCCGACCGTGGCTTCGCCCGCAAGTACCTCGCCCAGCTCGGCGTGCGCCTGAGCACCGAGGGTTCGGCGAACACCTTCGGCGACTTCTCCTCCCCCACGCACATCGGCGACTTCGACATGAACCGCTCGGCCCCGCCCGGCCGCGCCGAGTTCTACATCGGCGGCTACCCCGGCCTGTCGCTGGTGCAGACCGTGCTGCCGGAACCCTGTCTGATGTCACAGGTCCCGGCACCGCTACGGGAACTCATCGCCGCCGCGGACCTCTACGTGACCTGCCGGACGCCGGACGACCCGGACGGTCTCGGCGGTTTCGCCCACTGGTCCGGCGGCACGCTGAAACGCGCCTTCACCGCCACCCGCGACAAGATCTACGAGGACACCGGCCTGCCCGAGCCGTTCGAGGCCCCGTTCTGGGAGGGCAACGTGGAGGCCACGGGCATCCAGCTGCCGTTCCGTCCCGGTGAGTTCGCCGCCGCCGCCGAGGAACACTGGCTGGGGTTCCGGGTGGAGCGCGAGGGCATCGACATCCCGGTGTGCGCCTTCGCACTGGACGGACGCGCCGCACCGCGTGCGGTGCCCGGCGACTCCCGGCCGGCGTCGCGGCCGCGGACCTCCCAGCACCCGCAGCGCCCGCCCAAGCCCCAGAACCCGCTCCCCCCGGGCTACGACGACTACGCCGAGGGCAAGGAGTCGGCGGTGCGTTCGACCTCCGACCTGCTCAAGGGCGCCACGGTGTCCGCGGTGACCGGGGTCGGGCGCGGCGTGGTCGGCGGGGTGCGTCTGCTGCAGACCGGGGCGCACAGGATCGGCGACGAGGTACGCCGCCGTGCCCGCAACACCGGGCGGTAGCGTCAGAACTGTGCGGCGTAGAAGCCGATCGCCGCGGACGTCGCCACGTTGAGCGAGTCGGTGCCCGGGGCCATCGGGATCTTCGCCCGCACGTCCGCCGCGCGCATGGCGTGCTCGGTCAGCCCGGGCCCCTCCGCCCCGACCATCACGGCGACCTTGTCGGCGCCCGCCACGGCCTCGGCCAGGGTGTTGTCCGTGTTCGGTGTCATCGCCACCACCCGGTAGCCACGCTCCTGCAGGTCGGCGAGACTGTGCTGCCACGTCGTCGGCCGACTGCCGAGGTGCGCGAACGGGGTGCGCAGCACGTGCCCCATCGACACGCGCACCACCCGCCGGTACAGCGGGTCGGCGCACCCGGCACCCAGCAGCACCGCACCGACGTCGAGGCCGGCGGCGTTGCGGAACAGCGCGCCGATGTTCTCGTGGTCGCCGACTCCCTCCAACACGGCGACGACCCGGTTGCCGGCCGGCAGGGCGTCCAGCACGTCACTGGCGTCGGGCTCGTCGACCCGGTCGGCGGTGGCCACCAGCCCGCGGTGCATGTCGAAGCCGGCGACCTCGGCGAGCACCTCCCGGGTGACCTCGTAGAAGGGCACGCCGTCGAGCCCACGGGCGACGTCGGGGTCGGACGCCGCGGCGTCCTGCAGCTGTTCCAGCCGGTGGGCGAAGCCCACCACGCAGCGCACCGGGAAGCGCGACGCCGCCAGGCGAGGCACCACCAGGTTGCCCTCGGCGACGACGAGACCGCGGCCGCCGGGCAGGTCGGGACGCTTGTCGGAGGAGTTCAGGTCACGGACGTCGTCGAGACGGGTGTCGGACGGGTCGGTCACGGGGACGGTGCGGCTCATGGCGTCCTACCCGATCGCATCCATGATCGGGTCGATGCCGAAGAAGACCACGAACAGTGCGGCGACCAGGTACATCAGCCAGTGCAGTTCCTTGGCACGTCCGGTGACCAGGTACATCACCACGCAGGCGATGAAGCCCATGCCGATGCCGTTGGCGATGGAGTAGGTGTACGGCATGATCACGATCGTCAGGAAGGCCGGCAGGGCGACCTCGAAGCGGGTGAAGTCGATGTCTGCGACCTGGGCCATCATCATCGCTCCCACGATGACCAGCACCGGGGCGGCGGCCTCGATCGGCACCACGGAGTACAGCGGGGTGAGGAACATCGCCGCCAGGAAGATCACGCCGGTGACCACGTTGGCCAGGCCGGTGCGTGCACCGTCGCCGATGCCGGCGGCGGAGTCGACGAACACGGTGTTGGACGACGCCGACACCGAACCGCCGACCGCCGCGCCGGCACCCTCGATGATCAGGGCGGTGCGCAGGTTCGGCAGGTTGCCCTGCTCGTCGACGAGCTGCGCCTGCTTGCCCAGCGCGGTCATCGTGCCCATCGCGTCGAAGAAGTTCGCCAGCACCAGGGTGAAGATCAGCAGGCAGGCCGACAGTGCGCCGATCTTGCCGAAGGCGCCGAAGAGGTCCACCGCGCCGACGAGGCTGAGGTCGGGCATGCTGCCCAGGGAGTCCGGGATCGCCGGGGTGGCCATCTGCCAGCCCTTGCCGGCGTCGCTGTCGAAGGGGCCGGCGAGCGCCTCGACGATCATGGCGAACACGGTGGTGGCGATGATGCCGATGAACAGTCCGCCGCGGACCTTCTTGGCCACCAGGATGCCGCAGACGATCAGGCCGACCACGAAGATCAGGGTGGGCCAGGAGGCGATGGAGCCGCCGTCGCCGAGGCCGACGGGCACGGTGGTGCCGGCGGCGTCGGGCACGCGGCGCACGAAGCCGGCGTCCACCACGCCGACCATGGCGATGAACAGGCCGATGCCCACGCTGATCGCGGCCTTCAACGAACCCGGGATGGCGTTGAACACCGCCTCGCGGAACCCGGTGACGGCGAGCAGCACGATGATCACGCCGTCGATCACCACCAGGCCCATCGCCTGCGGCCAGGTCAGGCCCTCCGTCGCCACGAAGGTGACGGCCACCAGGGTGTTGATGCCCAGGCCGGCGGCGATGCCGAAGGGGTACTTGGCGAAGACGCCGAAGGCGATGGTCATCACGCCGGCGGCCAGGGCGGTGACCGCGGCCACGCGCGAGGTGCCCAGCACGTCGCCGTTGCCGTCCTCCACCGTCCCCAGGATGAGGGGGTTGAGGATGATGATGTACGCCATCGCGAAGAACGTCACGACACCGGCACGGACCTCCGTGCCGACCGTGGAGCGACGCTCCGTGATGTGGAAGTACCGGTCGAGGGCGCCGGTGGGTTCTGCGCCGGACTCTTCTGCGCCGGTCGTCTCGACCGAGGATCCCGTGGAAGCTGACATAAGAAGTAAGAATCGCACCAGGCAGGCCCGTGTGCAACCGGTGTGGCAGCATGGGACACATGACCCCCCGCGTTCCCCTGGCACCGCGCGGCGCACCCGGCGCCCTCACCCTGGCCGGCACCGTCCTGACCTCCACCGTCCTGGTCGGCGCGCTGGCCGCGTGCGCGACCGACGGGCAGGACGGTACCCCCGGCGGTTCCGGCACCGGGTCGGTGCCGGAGTTGTCCGCCGAGGTCCTCGCCGAGCACCCCTTCGACCCCGACGCCTTCACCCAGGGCCTGGAGGTCATGCCGGACGGCGACCTGCTGGTGTCCACGGGGCTGAACGGACAGTCGCGGATCTACCGCGCCCCGGTCGACGACGCGACGTCGCCCACCGTCAGCGAGGACCTCGACGAGCGCTACTTCGGCGAGGGTGCCACCGTGCACGACGACACCGTGTGGCAGCTGACCTGGAAGTCCGGGGTGGCCTTCGCCCGCGACGCCGAGACCCTGCAGGTCACCGACGAGGTGTCCTACGACGGTGAGGGATGGGGGCTGTGCTCCGACGACGAGCGCCTGGTGATGTCGGACGGCTCCTCGGAGCTGACCTTCCGCGATCCCGAGACCTTCGCCGCCACCGGCGGGGTGGAGGTCACCCTCGACGGCGAGCCCGTCGACCAGCTCAACGAGTTGGAGTGCACCGGCAGCGGGGACGACCGTACGGTGTGGGCCAACGTGTGGCACTCCGACCGGGTGCTGCGCATCGACCCGGACTCCGGGGAGGTCACCGGCGTGGTCGAGCTCGACCTGCCCGCCGGTGACCGCGACGGGGCCGACGTGCTCAACGGCATCGCCGCCGTGCAGGACGAGCAGGACGGCGACAGTTTCCTGGTGACCGGCAAGCTGTGGGACACCCTCTACGAGGTGCGTTTCAGTGAATGACCGTGGGGCTCGTGCTGGGGTGTCCAGGGGTGGAGCTCGGGGTGGGGTGATGGCCCGCTCCGCCAACCGGGTCTCCGGGTTGATGGGCGCCGACGGTGCCCGCGAGTCCGGGCTCACCGCCCTGATGTACACCTCGATCGCCAATTTCGCGGTGGACGCCGTGCTGGCGGTCTCCCTGGCCGGCACCCTGTTCTTCTCCGCCGCCGAGGCGGAGTCCCGGACCTCGGTGGCCGCCTACCTGCTGGTCACGATCGCCCCGTTCGCACTGCTCGCCCCGTTGATCGGCCCGGCGTTGGACCGGCTGCGCACCGGCCGGCGTCTGGCGTTGTCGTTGACCTTCGCCGGACGCGTCCTGCTGGCCGCCGTCCTGCTGCAGAACTTCGACTCGTGGATGCTCTACCCCGCCGCACTGGGGATGCTGGTGCTCAGCAAGTCCTACGGGGTGCTGAAGTCCTCGGTGACCCCACGTGTCGCGCCGGACGGCCTGGACCTGGTGCGCGCGAACGCGCGGCTGACCATCGCCGGGCACATCGGCGGCTCGCTGGTCGCCGGTGGCCTGGCCGCGGCGATCGCCTACCTCTTCGACCCGCGGGCGGCACTGTGGCTGCTGATGGTGGTCGCGTTGTCCGGCATCTACGGCTGCGCGCTCATCCCGGCCAGCGCCGAACGCGGACGCGACGAGGTGACGGTGAGCCCGTTCGTGCCGGAGGGGCAGGCAGGCGGCCGCGCGGTGACCGGCTGGCGTCGGGCCGTACGCGTGCGCTTCCCCGACGCCGCCCGGACCTGCCTGTGGGCCACCGCCCTGCAGCGCTGCGGCACC
The DNA here is from genome assembly GCF_052379185.1 of Corynebacterium sp. AOP12-C2-36. Taxonomy (NCBI): domain Bacteria; kingdom Bacillati; phylum Actinomycetota; class Actinomycetes; order Mycobacteriales; family Corynebacteriaceae; genus Corynebacterium; species Corynebacterium sp. AOP12-C2-36. The sequence continues at coordinate 87,678 of NZ_JBQSYJ010000012.1, forward strand.
GGGTTCATGACGATCTACATCGCCTTCGTCGCCAAGTCCTCGACCGACCTCTCCGGGTTCGAGCAGTTGTCCATCCTCGCCGCCGTCGGTGCGGCCGGCGGAGTCGGCACCTTCGCCGGCAACGCGCTGGGCTCGCGGATCCGTTTCGCCCGCCCGCAGGCGGCCGTCCTGGTGCTCGGCGCGGTGTCGATCGCCACGGTGGTGCTCGCCGCGGTGTGGGACGGCACGCTGACCGCGGCGGTGGCGACCGCGGTGCTCTCCCTGGGCAGCGCGATGTCGAAGGTGTGCCTGGACGCGGCGATCCAGTCCGGGCTCGACCAGTCCGCGCAAGCCTCGGCCTTCGGCGTCTCCGAGACCGCACTGCAGCTGTCGTGGGTGTTCGGAGGCACCTTGGGCATCCTGCTTCCCCCGGAGCTCACCGTGGGTATGGCTGTGCTGGCCCTCGCCGGTACAGTGATGTACGTCAACGTCATCGCCGCGTCACGGGGTGTCGGTGCCGGGGCCCTGATCGGCCGGGCGAGGAGTTCCCGCTGAGCCGGTCCACCCCGGCCCCCGCACACCCGATCCGACGCCGACAGGAGTTCCCCACCGGATGAGCACGGACAACAACAACCCGCCGAAGAAACAGACGAAGAAGCAGCGTCGTCGGGCCGCCCAGCGCAAGCAGCTGATGACCTTCGGCGCGATCGTGCTGCTCGTCGTCGTCGTGGCCGCCGCGGTGCTGGGATACCAGCACTGGAGCAACAACCGTCCCGGTACCCAGCCGGAGGATCTGCGGGTCACCGTCACCGACGCCTCCGGCGAGGAGCAGGAGTACGCCCCGTACTCGGTGTGCCAGCTGTTCACCGGCGACTGTGACGAAGGTGAGCCGACCGAGGTCGAGCTCGGGCCGGACGACGAGATGACCGTCTCGCTGCCGGAGGAGGTCTACGACCACGACTGGACGATGCTCCAGATCTTCGACGACCCGGCGGTGAACACGGAGAACACCTACACCGGCAACGAGAAGACCGAGGTCACGATCAAGGGCTCCTCGGACACCGCGGGCGAGGACGACGAGAACCCGCGCCTGGCCGTGGTGGAGATCCACTCCTCGCTGGTCGGTGACGACGACGGCGAAGAGGTCGCCTTCGGCGCAGTCTGGTCGTTCACCCCGGCCGGGTAACCGGCCCCTCCCCCTCTACCCGCCCCGCCCCAGTTCAGAGAGCAACCCCACAGGATGGTTCCACCAACCTGTGGGGTTGCTCTCTGCGTCAGTTCTCTGGGTCAGCTCTCCAGCTCGCTGGCGATGGTGCGCAGGATCTCGGCGACCTGGCGTCCTTCCTTACGGTCGGGACGCCGCCCGGCCTCCAGGCTGGGCTGCACCCGCGACTCCAACAGCGTGACGGTGTCCTGGACCAGCTCGTGGAGCTGGTCGGGGCTGTAGCGGTGGCCGCGCGCGCCGCGCTGGCCCCGGGCACCCTTGCCCGCACCCTTGCCAGGACCCCTGCCACCGGACGTCTCGGCGGACGGCGGCGGCCCGTCGTCCAGCACCGAGATCCGCATGGCCTGGGGTCCCTTGCGGGCCTCGGCGAAGTCGTACTCGATGCGCTGGCCCTTGTGCAGTTCGCTGGTCCCGTCGGGCAGCACCTGCGACCCGACGTAGACGTCCTCACCCTCGGGGTTGGAGACGAAGCCGAATCCCCGGTCCGGGTCGTACCACTTCACTCTTCCGGTCGGCATGATCCTCGCCAGTCCTCTCTCTACTGCTCTCTGCTGCTCTGTCGGACTCTGTCGAGCCCTGTACTCAATGTCTGATGGGGAACCCGCTATTTTACCCGTGGGGCGCGTGGGGTTCGCATCGCAACGTCCGCCATGGATGTGACGAAGGTCACAGTCATAAAATAACGGTTCGGTAACGGTCGGGACACGGAACGATAACGCGCTGGGCACACCCGGTTTCGGACGCCACCACGAGCCAACTCACATCCGCAACGTTCCGCCGCTACACCGCCTGAACAGCCACGAATCCGCCCAATCAGCGTGACTCAATCGTGACAAACCGTTAGTGTCGGGTCCCAGCAATGAACACCGCGGTGATCCACGGGACCGGATCCCCGCACCAACGACTCCGAAAGGAATCAACCCACATGGGACGACACACCATCCGTAAGAGCACCTTCAGCACCAAGCGCCTCGCCGTCGCCGGCATGGCCGCACTGGCACTCGGTGCCGCAGCCGCCCCGGCCGCCAACGCCGCCCCCGACTCCGACTGGGACCGCCTCGCAGAGTGCGAGTCCGGCGGCGACTGGTCCATCAACACCGGCAACGGCTTCCAGGGTGGACTGCAGTTCTCCCCGAGCACCTGGAGCGGCTACGGCGGCGACGAGTTCGCGGCCTCCGCCGACCAGGCCTCCCGCGAAGAGCAGATCGTGGTCGCCGAGCGCGTCCTCGAGGGCCAGGGCTGGGGCGCATGGCCGTCCTGCTCCTCCCAGCTGGGGCTGAACTCCGCCGCCGAGCAGCGTGAGGCCCCGGGTGCCGGCACCCAGGAGAGCATCCAGGACAACACCGGCTCCACCGACGACTACGCCGAGAACACCGGCGAGGCCGCTGCCGACCTGAGCAGCCAGACCGACGTCCTGGCGATCGACTCCGTCTGGGAGCAGATCACCGCAGCCTTCGCCGCCAACGGCATCGAGGTCCCGACCGAGCTCCAGTCGCTCTACCAGGACAACCGCGAGGCCCTGAACGACAACTACTCCGCCGCCGTCGACCAGGCACAGGGTGCCGCCGACCAGGCCAAGGCCGCAGGCGACCAGTACGCTGCCCTCGCCGGCAACCTCTTCTAGTTCTCCGCGCCGCCCGGCGGGCACACCCCTCCACACGAGGATGGCCTGCCGCGGTCGCACCGGGCCCACCATCTGACGGGCCCAAGGTCCCACTCGTCGACGCACGACACCGCACGACGAAAACGTCGCCCAGCCCATACCCCGTGAAGAACGGGTATGGGCTGGGCGACGTTCGTGCGCGCGGGGAAAACCGGCTAGCGGTTGACCACCGTGTACGGGTGCACGTACGACAGCTTCTCGGCGGGCACCGGGAACTCGGCGTCCCCGAAGGGGCTCAGTGCGCCGGCGTCCTCGGCGACGAGCTCGGTGACCGCGTGCTTACCCTCGGGCAGGTTCTGCGGCCAGCCCGGATCAACGTAGTGCTTCTTCTTTGCGTGAGCCATGTCCCCGATCATTCCACATCCGTGCCCGTCAGGCGACTTTCCGGCACCGTCCCCCACACCGGCGCCTACACCCGCGGCCCCGCCGGCGGGTAAAGTGACCGGCGTTATGCCTGACTCCTTCCCCACCTACGCCGAGTGGCTGTCCGGCCACTCCGACGACGAGCTCGTCGACCTCCTCTGGCGTCTGCGCGCCTTCTACCCCGGGTCCCTGGGCTCGGTGTCGGACGTGGCGGCGTTGCGTCGTCTCGACGCGACCGGGCTCGCCGTCCTGCACGCCCTGGTGGACGCCGGCGCCGCCCACGACCCGGTGGGCGTCGACGTGCTGGAGGAGACGCTGACCGGACTGTGGGACGCCGCGGGCACCGCCGCCGACGCGCGCGCGGACGCGGCGACGGTGACCGCCACGGTGCACGTCCTGGCGTCCTGGGGCCTGGCCTACGGCCCCGACCTCACGGTGTCGCACGCAGAAGGTACCGCCGACCCGGGCCAGGTGAAGGTGCCCTCGCACCTGCCGCCGCTGTTCTCCGCGACGACGGACCTGCCGTGGGTCCTGGTCGACGGCTACCGCTGCCCGGTGCCCACCGAGGAGCTGCCCGAGGTCCTCGACGCCCTGCCCACCCGGCAGCGTCGCCTGCTCGACACCCTGGAGCTCTCCGGCGGCATCGGCCACTCCGCCACGCTCGACGATCCGGAGCGCCCGCTCGCCCGGATGATCTCCGCGGGCCTGCTCGACCGCGTCGACGCGCAGACCGCCCGGCTGTCCCCGCGCGTCGCGGCGTCCATCACCGGACGCGTCGTCCCCCCGCCCGGCGGGGACTTCCGTGCCCGCGCCGCGTCCGGGCGCCCCGACCAGCGCACCGACGCCACCGCGGTGGCGCGCGTGGTGGAGACCGTCCGCCTGGTCGCCGACGTCCTCGGGGAGGTCGGACGCGCCCCGGTGCGTCCGCTCAACGCCGGCGGTGTCGGCGTGCGCGAGATCGCGCGCCTGTCCAAGGCCCTCGGGCTGGACGCCGCGGTCGTCGGCGACACCCTCGTGCTGTGCCGCCACGCCGACCTCATCGCCGTCGGCCTGCCGGTGCCCGCCCCGCAGGACGCCGTGGGCAGCGGCGACTTCTGGACGCTCACCGAACGCGGTGCGTCCTACCTGTCCGCCCCGCTGTCGCGGCGCTGGGCGATGCTGCTCGACGGCTGGCGCCACAGCACCCACGCCCCGTGGCTGGCCAAGGATCCGTCCGGCGCCGACTCGCACCTGCTGCAGGAGTCGCTGGACGCCCCGGAGGCCGCCGCGCTACGCGGCGTCTTCTCCGGTGCCGCCGGCGGCAGCGCCGTTGTGCCGACCGGTGCCGACCTGTGGCGGCTGCGCCCCTCGGTCGCCGCAGTCACCTCGGACGAGGCGGTGGCCAGCATCGTCGACGAGGGCGTGATCCTGGGGCTCAGCGCCGAGGGGCAGGCCTCGTCGGCCGCACTCGCGCTCGCCGCCGTCGCGAACTCTGAAACCGACGGGACCGAGGGTGCCCAGGATGCAGAAGACCGCCTGGCCGCCGCGCTGGCGAAGATCCTGCCCGAGCCCGTCCGCATGCTCATCATCCAGGCCGACATGACCATCCTCGCCCCCGGCCTGCTCGACGGCGACACCGAGGCCCGGCTGCGCACCTTCGCCGACGTGGAGTCCACCGGCATGGCCAGTGTGTGGCGCGTGACCCGCCAGAGCATGCAACGCGCCGTGGAGCAGGGCGAGACCGCCGCCGGTATCGAGGACTTCCTCGCCGGCATGGCCCCGGACGTGCCGCAGTCCATGTGGTACCTCGTGCAGGACACCTTCCGCACCCACCGTCCGGAGAACCCCGTCGTCGGCAGCACCGCGGCCAGCGTGCTCACCGCCCCCGACGAGAAGTCCATGGCCGCCATCATGGACACCGACGCCGCCGAGGAGACCGGGCTGCGCCTGCTCTCCCCCACGGTCGCCGCCAGTTCCGTGCAGCTCTCCCTGGTCGTCGAGGCGCTGGAGGACGAGGGGGTGCGCATCAGCGTCGACGGCGACAACGGCGTGGGACGCGCCACCGCCGGACCACTGCTGTCCACCGTGCCCGACCCCGAACGTCCCGTGAGCTCGCGCGGGCAGGTCGCCGACCAGCTCGCCGGCGCCGTCGAGGGCTTCCGCCGCAGCCGGCAGGCCGGCGCCGACGGCGGCGGCAGCGGCAACAGCGCCGATGCGTCCGGCCACGACGGGGAGACCACGCGCGTGCACGAGCCGCGGGCGATCATGACCGCCCTGCGCCACGCCTACGACTCCGGCACCCCGGTGGAGATCAGCTACGTCGACGCCACCGGCTCCGCGGTGCACGAGTGGATCTCCGTGGTCACGATGAGCCCGGTGTCCATCGTGGGCGTCACCGAGGCCGGCGGGCAGTCGCTGCAGATCCAGCCGCACCGGGTGGCCTGGGTTGGAACCCCGGTGGGAACCCCGCTGGAGTGAGCCGGAACGGGTAGAATGGTCGGGTTGCTTTTCGACCGCCCAACAACCCCTCAAGGAGGCACCCGTGGGACTCGGTGACGGACCCCTGATCGTCCAGTCGGACAAGACCGTGCTGCTGGAGACCGGACACGCCCAGGCGCAGGAGGCCCGCACCGCCCTGGCCCCCTTCGCCGAACTCGAACGCGCCCCCGAGCACGTCCACACCTACCGGATCACCCCGCTGGCCCTGTGGAACGCCCGCGCCGCCGGGCACGACGCCGAACAGGTCGTCCACGTCCTCGAGACGTACTCGCGTTTCCCCGTGCCCCAGCCGCTGCTCGTCGACGTCGCCGAGACCATGGACCGCTACGGCCGGCTGATCCTGTCCAGCCACCCCGCCCACGGGCTGGTGCTGGAGTCCACCGACCCCGCCGTGCTCGCCGAGATCCGCCGGCACAAGAAGATCCGCCCCATGCTCGGCGAGCCCATCGACCCCGAGAACCCCGACACCGTGGTCGTGCACCCCTCCGAACGAGGACGCCTGAAGCAGGAGCTCGTGAAGGTCGGCTGGCCGGCCGAGGACCTCGCCGGCTACGTCGACGGCGAGGCCCACCCCATCGCCCTGTCCACCGAGCAGGAGAACTGGGAACTGCGCGACTACCAGGAGATGGCGGCCGAGTCCTTCTGGGCCGGCGGCTCCGGCGTGGTCGTGCTGCCCTGCGGCGCCGGCAAGACCATGGTCGGTGCCGCGGCGATGGCGAAGTCGCAGACCACCACGCTGATCCTGGTGACCAACACCGTCGCCGGACGCCAGTGGAAGGACGAGCTCATCCGCCGCACCACCCTCACCGAGGAGGAGATCGGCGAGTACTCCGGCGAGCGCAAGGAGATCCGCCCGGTCACCATCGCCACCTACCAGGTCGTGACCCGCAAGACGAAGGGCGAGTTCCGCGCCCTGGAGCTCTTCGACTCCCGCGACTGGGGGCTGATCATCTACGACGAGGTCCACCTGCTGCCCGCCCCGGTGTTCCGCATGACCAGCGACCTGCAGTCACGCCGACGCCTCGGCCTGACCGCCACACTCGTGCGCGAGGACGGCCGGGAGGACGACGTCTTCAGCCTCATCGGCCCGAAACGCTACGACGCCCCCTGGAAGGACATCGAGGCCCAGGGCTGGATCGCCCCGGCGGACTGCACCGAGGTCCGCGTGCAGCTCGGCGAGGAGGAACGCATGGTGTACGCCACCGCCGAGCAGAACGAGAAGTACCGCCTGGCCGCGTGCTCGCCGACGAAGACCGGCATCGTGCGCCGCATCCTCGACCAGCACCCCGACGAACCCACCCTCGTCATCGGCGCCTACATCGACCAGCTCGAGGAACTCGGCGAGAAGCTCGACGCCCCCGTCATCGACGGGCGCACCACCACCCACCGCCGCGAGGAGCTCTACGACGCCTTCCGCCACGGCGAACTGCGCGTCCTGATCGTGTCGAAGGTCGCCAACTTCTCCATCGACCTGCCGGGCGCCTCCGTCGCCGTGCAGGTCTCCGGCACCTTCGGCTCGCGCCAAGAGGAGGCCCAGCGCCTGGGACGCATCCTGCGCCCCAAGCCGGACGGTGGCCCGGCGTTCTTCTACTCCGTCGTCGCCCGCGACACCCTGGACGCCGACTACGCCGCGCACCGCCAGCGCTTCCTCGCCGAGCAGGGCTACGGCTACCGCATCATCGACTCGGACGAGCTGTAGCCCGGCCTGTAGGATTATCCACCGTGGTCAGCTTCAACTTCCCCGTCGACGAGTCCTTCGCCCGCAAACACAACGAGTTCTTCCGTGACGCCCGCCGGTTCCAGTGGTCCGCCGGGCTGATGGGTGCGATCCTCGTCGTCGCCGCGGTGGTGCTGTTCGTGGCCGTCGACGCCGGCTGGGCCGTGATCGTGGGCGCCGCCGCCCTGGTGATGGGGCTGATCTGCTTCATCATGGTGCCCGTCTTCCCCCGCCAGCTCGGCTCCCCGCAGCGCTACTACGACTCCTACGCCCTGGTCCCGACCGTGATCGCGCAGGTCAACCCACGCGACGTGGTGCTGATGTCGCTGGTCGACACCGCCGCCACCGAGTCTGCGTCCTCGCGTCCCGCCCTCGCGCTGCGCACCGTGACCTCGATCCCCGGGGTGGAGCGGCGCGTGGGTGAGCGTGTGCCCGCCATGGCCGTGACCGGGATGCGCTCGGTCGGTCAGCAGGAACACTGGGAGCAGGTCTCCCCGATGCCCGTGGCGTGGGGGACGCAAGACCGCTCGGTGATCGCCGCCGCCGAGGACGCGATCCCGGCAGAGCGCTGGGCGCAGGTGGAGTCGTTGGTCGACCGTCTCGCCGACGTGCAGAAGACCCGGCACCTGCTCCTCGAGCTGGACTAGGTTCCGGTCGCCGCCCACACCCGCCGCCGCCCCGCTGCCCGTCCAGATTTCGCACCCCATCACCTACTTGACTAAATCTGACCTGGGGTTTTGCGAGTGTTAGGGGCTTATCAGGTGCGAAAGTTGAGTCAGCTGAGTCGGTTCAGTCAGCCGAGTCACGTCCGGCGACGGCACAACGCAATCCCCTCCGCCACCGTGCGTTGCAGCAGGTCCAGGTCCCGGAGATGCCCGTAGGTCAGCCGCAGGACGTGCCAGCCGAGGTTCGCCAGCGCCGCGTTCACCCGCGAGTCCGTGTCGCGTCGGCGCCGTTCGAGGTGCCCTGAACCGTCGTACTGCAGCGCGAGCTTCAGCGTCGGAGACCCCAGGTCCACCCTGGCAACCACACCACGACCGGCAACATCCGTGGTGTGCACGGGGTCTGCGACCGTCCCGTCCTGCCGGATCACCAGCTGGGAGATGAAGCCCTCCCCGAACAGTCGCTGCACCTGCAGGCGCATCACGGTCTCCATCGGAGACTCCGCGCCCCGGTCCGCCATCGCCACGAGTTCGGCCAGGTGGCGTTGGGGGTAGTGGTCCCCGCAGGCGGCGACGAGCCGGAGCGGATCACAGCCGGACAAGGCGCAGAAGGCGTCGATAAACTGTACGGCCCGCAGCTCGTTTCCGTCGAGCCCCGTACCGTCCGGCACACGCCAGGCGTGCGACCCGGCGCGCAGCGAGCGCAGGCAATGGATGGCCGTGAGGATCGGCGGAGTGGTCCGAAGTCCCGGCATCCCGGAGTCCACCCGAACCCGCGTCGGCACCGTGGCCAGCGTCCTTTCCCCGCGAAACCTCGAAACCTGCTGCGGGGTCGTCGCCGGCCTGCTCCGCCCACGGGAGAGGACGCACGTGTCGGCGTCGTCGCAGAAGTACGGCATTCCCCAGACCCGCGCCGCACTCCAGCTGTGCGCGATCCAGTCCGGGCGTCGGGTGAGGGCGATCCGAATCCTGGTCAATGCGTCCAGCTCATAGGCGAGCCCCCGCGGATGCCCGGAGGCGCCCCAGTTCACCTGCGCCGGGTCCCGGACCGCCGCCCGGGGAACCCAGAGTTCGCCGACCTGCACGTAACCGTCACCGATATCGCCGCCCGCCAATCGGCCCGCCTCGATGTTCGCCTCGATGTTCGCCCTAGTGTCCGGCCGACGGAGCCACCGCCCCTCGTCCAGCCTCGGCCATTGCCGGATGAGCTCCTCGTCGAGCGTCGTCCCCCGATAGGCCATGGCGTTGTCCCTCCCTCATCGCCGCCCACCCCCCGTGGACTCCGCACCAGGCTATCCGACGTCGCTCGCGCCAGGAGCCACCCTGCACATTTCGCACCAGATCAGCCACTTACACTTACAAAACCCCAGGTCAGATTTAATGAAGCCGGTAATGGGGTGCGAAAGTTGCCCGACTCCCCGGCAATGCACCCCGATCTTCCGCTATTCTGGCGATTGTTCAACAATCCTGAACGCAGCGACGGGAAGGCACTCCCATGACCACCACCGCCACCATCGACCTGAACGCCGACCTCGGGGAGACCACCGACGGTGTCCCCGTGGCCGACGACCCCGCGATGGTCGCCCTGGTCTCCAGCGCCAACATCGCCACCGGTTTCCACGCGGGTGATCCCCATGCCATCGCCGCCACCGTGCGCGCCGCCGCCGACCGTGGCGTCACCGTGGGCGCACACATCGGCTACCGCGACCCCGCCAACTTCGGACGCACCCCGGTGGACATCGACCCCGCCCGCCTCGCCGACGAGACGCTCTACCAGATCGGTGCCCTCGATGCCCTGGCCAGGGCCAACGGCACGAGGGTCAGCTACGTCAAACCGCACGGGGCGTTGTACAACACCATCGTGCACGACGAGACACAGGCCCGCGGCGTCGTCGAGGGGGTGCGCGCCTTCGGCGAACTGCCGTTGATGCTGCTGCCCGGCGGGGTGGCCGTCGACGTCGCCGAGCGGGCCGGGCTGCGGGTGATCCGGGAGGCCTTCGCCGACCGCAACTACCTGCCGGACGGCACGCTGGTCCCCCGCTCCCGGGCGGACGCGGTCATCGCCGACGCGGACGCGGTCGCCCGACGCGTCCTGCAGGTCGCCACGTCCGGCGCGGTCACCGCCGTGGACGGCACGGTGCTGTCCGTGGACGCGGAGTCGGTGTGCGTGCACGGCGACTCACCCGGCGCGGTGGAGCTGACCCGCGCGGTGGTCGGGCGGTTGCAGGCGGAGGGCGTGGCGGTCAGGGGGTTCCTGTGAGCGGCGTCCATCCTGTCGGCACCCGCGCGCTGCTGGTCGACCTGCCGGACCTGGACACGGTGACGGCGTGGCACGGTGCGCTCAGTGCCGCGCCGCTGCCCGGGCAGACCGGCGTGGTGGCCGCGGCGCGCACGGTGTTGCTGCAGTTCAGCACGTCGGCGCACACCCGCACCGCGGTGGAGGCGCTGCGGGGGTTCCGTCCGGCGGCGGCCGCGACGTCCACCCCGAAGGAGGTCACGGTGGACGTCGTCTACGACGGCGAGGACCTGGCCGACCTCGCCGACACACTCGGCATGTCCGGCCAGGCGCTGGTCGACTGGCACACCTCCACCACGTGGGTCGCCGCCTTCGGCGGCTTCGCCCCCGGCTTCACCTACTGCGCTCCGCAGGACGCCTCGGGCGCGCTCAGCGTCCCCCGGCGCGACAGCCCGCGCACGGCAATCCCGGCCGGGGCGGTGGGCCTGGCCGGCGGCTTCTCCGCGGTCTACCCGCGCACGTCGCCGGGTGGCTGGCAGTTGATCGGCACCACCGCCGAACGGTTCTGGGACGCCGACGCCGAGCCGCCGGCGTTGCTCGCCCCGGGCGACGTGGTGCGCTACCGGGCCGTGCGCGACCTCGCCGAGGTGCCGCGTCCCACCGAATCGGGGACGCCGGCCAACGCACCGGCACGCCCGGTGCTGCGCCTCGACGACGCCGGGTTGCAGACCCTCGTCGAGGACCTGGGACGTCCCGGCTTCGGCGACCTGGGGGTGTCTGCCACGGGGGCGGCGGACCGCGCCTCCGCCGTCGCCGCCAATGACGCGGTGGGCAACCGGCGCGGTGCCGGGGTCCTCGAGAACGTCGGCGGGCTGACGCTCACCGCGCTGGTCGACACCGTCGTCGCGGTCACCGGCGCGCAGGCCCCGGTGAGCGTGGGCACCCGGACCGTGGCGTCCGGCGTCCCGCTGCTGCTGACGGCGGGCAGCCGGCTGAGCGTCGGCGCGGCGACCGCCGGGCTACGCAGTTACGTCGGCGTGCGCGGCGGCATCGCCGGACGCAGCGTCCTGGGGTCGGTGTCCACTGACGTCATGTCCGGCCTCGGGCCGGCACCCCTGCAGGACGGCGACACGGTCCGCGCGGGCGAGGCCCGCGGCGTGGTCGGGGCGTCCTGCGCGGCAGTCCGTGCGCCCGCCGATGGACCCGTGGTGCTGCGGGTGGTCGCCGGCCCGCGCGCCGACTGGTTCACCGACGGCGTCGATGCGCTGACCGGCAGGACGTGGCAGGTCAGCGGCGCGTCCAACCGCATCGGCCTGCGGCTCACCGGCGAGCCCGTACAGCGCGCCCGGGACGGCGAGATCCCCAGTGAGGGGATGCTGCCCGGCTGCGTGCAGGTGCCGCCGGACGGCAACCCCGTGGTCTTCCTGCGCGACCACGCCGTCACCGGCGGCTACCCCGTCATCGCCACCGTGGTCCCCGAGGACCTCGACCTGGCCGCCCAACTCGCCCCCGGCACCGAGATCACCTTCCAGACCCTCCAGACCTTCCAGGAGCTACCGTGACCACCCGAACCGTCCTCATCGCCAACCGCGGCGAGATCGCCGTACGCATCGCCCGGGCCGCCCGCGACCTGGGAATCCGCTCCGTCGCGGTGTACTCCGAACCGGACGCCGGCGCGCTGCACACCCGCGTCGCCGACGAGGCCCACGCCCTGCCGGGATCCAACGGGTCGGAGACTTACATGAACATCCCCGCGCTGCTCGACGTCGCCGCGCGGGCCGGGGCGGACTGCGTGCACCCCGGCTACGGCTTCCTATCGGAGAACTCCGACTTCGCCCGCGCCGTCGCCGAGGCCGGGCTGACCTGGATCGGGCCCACCCCGGAGACCATCGACACCCTGGGAGACAAGGTCGCCGCCCGCCAACTCGCCGAATCCGTCGGCGCGCCCCTGGCGCCGGGCACCTCCGAACCGTTGGAGTCCTGGGAGCAGGCGCGGGACTTCGCCGAGGAACACGGCCTGCCGATCGTGATCAAGGCCGCCTTCGGCGGGGGCGGACGCGGACTGAAGTTCGTCCGGGAATCCGACGGCGTCACTTCCATCGAGGACGCCTTCCTGTCCGCCGCGCGCGAGTCCGAGGCCGCGTTCGGACGCACCGAGTGTTTCGTGGAGAAGTTCCTCGAGCACCCCCGGCACGTCGAGGCGCAGGTGCTCGCCGACACGCACGGCAACGTGGCCGTGCTCGGCACCCGCGACTGCTCGACGCAGCGTCGCTTCCAGAAACTCGTCGAGGAGGCCCCCGCCCCCTTCCTCACCGACGCCCAACACGAGGAGATCACCGAGGGTGCCCGCGCGATCTGCCGCGCCGCCGGCTACGTGGGTGCGGGCACGGTGGAGTTCATCGTGGCCGGTGGTGGGGACGGCGGAGGCGACGGCACGGTGTCTTTCCTCGAGGTCAATACGCGCGTGCAGGTCGAGCACCCCGTCACCGAGATGACCAGCGGGGTGGACATCGTGGCCGAGCAGTTCCGCATCGCCGCCGGGGAGGAGCTCAGCTTCCTGGGCTCAAGCGGCGCTGATGGGACCGATCCAGTGGTGCACGGTCACGCCATCGAGTTCCGCCTCAACGCCGAGGACGTCGCCAACGGGTTCGTCCCCTGCCCCGGCACCGTGAGCACCTTCGAGGTTCCGACCGGCCCCGGCATCCGCGTCGACGCCGGAGTGCGCGCCGGCGGAACCGTGCCCGGGTTCTACGACTCCCTGCTCGGCAAACTCATCGTGTGGGGGCCGACCCGCGAGGTCGCCCTGCGGCGCGCGACGGCGGCACTGGACGAGTTCCGCATCGAGGGCGTGCGGACCGTCCTGCCGTTCCACCGGGACATCGTGCGCCACCCCGTGTTCACCGCCGACGGGCCGGACGCCCACTTCGGCGTCTACACCGACTGGGTGGACACCTGCTACACCCCGGGTGCCGTTGGGGCCTTCGGCGACGGCTTCGTCGAGGACGCCTACACCGAGCGCACCGAGATCTCCGTGGAGATCGACGGACGCCTGCACCGCGTGGGCATCCCGTCCGACCTGCTGACACGTGGCGTGGCCTCCGGCGGTGCTCCTGCCGACGCCGCAGCCCCGGAGTCCGCAGCCCTGGAGTCCGCCGGCTCCGGGACCGCCGTGACGGCCCCCTTCGCCGGCACCGTCGTCGCCTGGAAGGTCGACGACGGTGACCGGGTCGAGGAAGGCCAGGCCGTGGCCACCGTCGAGGCGATGAAGATGGAACGCACCGTGAGCTCCCCTGCCGACGGCGTCCTGAGCATCGCCGCGCAGGCCGGGCAGGCCGTGACGGCGAAGGAGACTCTGGCGACGGTGGAGACGGCGGGGTAACCGGCGCACCCCCTCGTTTACACTGGACCACCATGCGCGCCCAGTCAGCCTCCACCCGCCTGCGCCACGCCGTGTCCGCCGGCGAGTACGCCCCCGGGGCCAAACTCAACGAGGTTGTCCTCGCCCAGCAGCTCGGGGTGTCGCGCAATACGCTGCGCGAGAGTTTCGCCACACTCGCCGCCGACGGCATCATCGACCGCATCCCCAACCGCGGGGTGTTCATCGCCTCCCCCACCGCCGAGGACATCGGAGACCTCTACCGCGAGCGCGCGGTTATCGAACCTGCCGCCCTGCTGTGGGGCGAGATGCTCGACATCGCCGCACTTGACCAGGTTGTCGCCGACGCCGAACGACACCTGGCGCTCGGCAACCTCACTGAGCTCGGACGGGCGAACCAGCAGTTCCACCGCAGCGTCGTTACGGCCGCGGGCTCCCGGCTGCTGGATCAGGAGATGGACCGACTGCTCGCCCGCATGCGGCTGGTGTTCCTGCTCGCCGAACGGGCCGACCCTGATTTCCACCGACCCTTCGTGGCGCAGAACCGGGAGATCGTCACCCTCCTGCGCTCCGGGGACCGCCCCGGTGCGGCGACGGCTCTGCGTACCTCGATCACCGAGACCGGGCACTCGCTGCCCTCGCTGATCGCCGGACGGTGAGCCTAAGACGCTGAGCGCCTGCGCTCAGTTCTTCTTCGAGAAGTGCTCGCGCAGGAAGATCACCGCCGCGACCAGAAGGACGATCGGGATCCCGACGTTGAAGAGGAGAGAGAAGGCCATCAGCAGGATTTCCATATCGCCGATCCTGTCACAGAGGGGATGGAAGTGTTACCACTTTTCGGCGGCGAGATTTTCCGCGACCTGGGGTTTTGCCGGAACGCCGGCCGAGAAAGTGGTAACACTTCTGAACACAACGCCCACAGCACCTACCGCTGCGCGAGCCACCCCGCGTCGTCGCTGACCCGGCGGCGCCACACGTCCGGCGCGCCGATGATGTGCTCCGACAGGTAGGCCCGGAACTCCGACGAGGGGGCACAGGCGGAGAAGAAGTCGCGGACCTCGGCGGCCGGCGTCCCCCGGGAGTCCTCGGAGGCCACCGAGACCAACGTCGGCACATCAGCCAACACCGGCGGGGCATCCACCAGCTCCGGGGAGATGCGCGGCGACATCGCCAGCAGGAACGCCGCGTCCTGCAGCACCTGGGTGGCCAGGCCGAGGCCGGAGCCGAAGGTGATCAGCCCGGTACGCTGACCCGGCCGAGCCCAGCCCTGCACCTCGCGGAAGGCGGCGGCCACGGCATCCTGCGTCGCGGCCGCCGAAGCGTCCTGCCCGAAGGCGGGCAGCGGGTACACCAGGTCCACCACGGTCACCCCGGAACGCTCCGCCAGGGCGGCGAACAACGGCAGCCACAGCTGGTCGTGGGCCTCGGCGTCGCCGAACCAGCCCGGCCCGCCGTGCAGGCTGACGGCCACCGCGCCGGTCGGTTCGCTGGGGCGCAGCACCGTGGCCGGCAACCCCGCCACCACCGTCGGTTCCGCAGTCGGGCCGGTCTTCAGGAACGCCGCGGTGGGCATCGCATGGTCCAGACCGGCGCCGAGCACCAGCAGGCTGCAGTGCGTGATCAGGTCGGGCACGCGCGCCCACATGCGCTCGGTGCGGTCCTTGAGCTCGGCGGTCACGCCACCCGGCGAGGTGGCGGCCTCGTCGGTGGTCAGGGAGCGGAAGATCTCCGGGTAGTTGTCCTCGAAGTAGTTGAGCAGCTGCGTGAGCTGCGCGCGCGGGCTGATGCCGTCCTTGCCGGCCTGGGCGTCGACCGGGTGGCCCTTCGGCAGGGTCGTGGGGTCGGTCTGTTCCAGGGCGACGGGCTCGTCCGGGTCCGCCCCGGTGGCGGTGATCGGCTGAATGCTCATGACCCCATACTATGGCGGCATGTCTCTTCCCCCTCACAGCACCCGCTCCCCGGCCATCCGCGTCGCCGGCGTGGGGCCCACCGTCTTCGCCACGATCACCGCCGAGGCGGTGCGCACCGGTTCAGCGAACCTCGGCCAGGGTTTTCCGGACGAGGACGGCCCCGAAGAGATGCTGCGCCGCGCGGCGTCGGAGATCACCGGGGGCAACAACCAGTACGGGCCGGGACGTGGCCTGCCGGTGCTGCGCGAGGCGGTGGCCGCCGACCGCGCCCGGCGGCTCGGCCACGTCGTCGACGCGCAGGACGTCCTGGTCACCGTGGGCGCGACGGAGGGTATCGCCGCCTCGGTGCTGGGGTTGGTGAACCGCGGGGAAGAGGTCGTGGTCCTGGAGCCGACGTACGACGCCTACTCCGCGGCGATCGACCTGGCTGAGGCCGTCGCCCGCCCCGTCCGGCTGCTGCTGGACGACGGGCCGCAACGTCGGTGGCACCTGGACCGAGAAGTTTTCGCCGCAGCCATCGCCGAGGGCCCGGCCGCGCTGATCCTCAACTCCCCGCACAACCCCACCGGCACGGTGCTGGACCGCGACGACCTGGAGTTCATCGCCAGGCAGTTACGCGGCACCGACACGGCGGTGATCAGCGACGAGGTGTACGAACGCCTGGCCTTGGACCGTCCGCACACCGCCTTCGCCACCCTCGACGGCATGGCCGAGCGCACGGTCACGCTGTCCAGCGCGGCGAAGAGCTTCAACGTGACCGGTTGGAAGACCGGCTGGGCCATCGCCCCGCCGCACCTGCTGGAGGTGGTGACCGCGGCGAAGCAGTTCCTGAGCTACGTCGGCGTCACGCCGCTCCAGCCGGCGGTCGCCTGGGCGCTCGACAACGCCGGGGGCTGGAGCGACGCCTGGACGGCGACGCTGCGCGGGCGCCGCGAACGCCTCGCAGGCGTCCTGCGCGACACCGGGCAGGACGTCCTGGCGTCCGACGGCACCTACTTCCTGGTCACCGACATCGCCGCACTGGGTATCGGGCTCACCGGCGAGGAGTTCTGCCGGGCGCTGCCCGCCGCGGTGGGTGTCGCGGCGATCCCGGTGAGCAGCTTCGTGGAGGAACCCGACGAGCAGGTCAGCACGCTGGTGCGCTGGACGTTCTGCAAGTCCGCCGAGACCCTGGAGCTCGCCGAGGAGCGGCTGCGTGCCGCCGACTGGACGCGACTGATTAGCAGCTGAACATAAACACTACGATGGTGTGCATGACTTCCATCCGCACCACCCACGTGGGCTCACTGCCCCGCACCCCCGAACTGCTGGACGCCAACCTGCGTCGCAGCACCGGCGACATCAGCCAGGACGACTTCCACGCCATCCTCCAGGACGGCGTGGACAAGGTCGTCCAACGTCAGGTCGACCTCGGCCTCGACATCATCAACGAGGGCGAGTACGGCCACGTCACCTCCGGCGCGGTCGACTACGGCGCCTGGTGGAACTACATCTTCTCCCGCTTCAGCGGCCTGACCATGACCGACACCGATCGCTGGGCCAACGCCGAGCAGGTCCGCTCCACCCCGGGCAACATCCGGCTGACGTCCTTCCCGGACCGCCGTGACCGCGCCGCCTTCTCCGCCGCCTACGAGGACCCGGAGTCCGGCATCTTCACCGGCCGCAACAAGGTCGGCAACCCGAAGTTCACCGGCGAGGTCGGCTACATCGGCGGCGAGCAGGTCGACGCCGACGCCCGCCTGCTGACCCACGCGTTGGACGCCGCGGGCAGGACGTCCCGCGACGGCTTCATCGCCGCGATCTCGCCGGGCTCCGCCGCCCGCCTCACCGACGAGCACTACGGCGACGAGACCGCCCTGGTCAACGCCTGCGCCGACGCCCTGCACCACGAGTACAAGGCCATCACCGACGCCGGACTGACCGTGCAGATCGACGCCCCGGACCTCGCCGAGGCCTGGGACCAGATCAACCCGGAGCCCAGCGTCGCCGACTACCAGGCCTGGATCCGCGTGCGCATCGACGCCATCAACCGCGCCCTGGCCGGACTGCCGAAGGAGCAGACCCGCCTGCACATCTGCTGGGGTTCCTGGCACGGCCCGCACACCACAGACATCCCGCTGGCCGACATCATCGACGAGGTGCTCCGCGCCGAGGTCGGCGGCCTGTCCTTCGAGGGCGCCAGCCCCCGGCACGCCCACGAGTGGCGTGTGTGGGCCGACCACGAACTCCCCGCGGGCTCGCTGATCTACCCGGGCGTGGTCTGCCACTCCACCAACGTGGTCGAGCACCCGCGCACCGTGGCCGACCGGATCCTGACCTTCGCCGAGGTCGTCGGCCCGGACCGCGTGGTGGCGTCCACCGACTGCGGTCTGGGCGGGCGCCTGCACGAGCAGATCGCCTGGGCGAAGCTGGAGTCCCTCGTCGAGGGTGCCCGTCTGGCCTCGAAGGACCTCAATGGCTAGCGTAGGCTGACCTCCATGACGTTCAGACTCCGCAATCATCGCCGCAGCGTCGGCATCCTCGCCGCGGCGAGTGTCGCCCTCGCCCTCACCGCCTGCTCCGACAACGACTCCGCCTCCGACGGGGAGGACGCCGCCTCCGGCGCCGACTCCTCCGCCGTGGAGACCGCGGGCACGTTCCCCCAGACGGTGTCCACGAAATTCGGTGACATCACCGTCGACGAGCAGCCCACCCGCGTGGTCGCACTCGGCTGGGGCGACGCGGAGACCGCGCTGGCCCTGGGCGTGCAGCCCGTCGGCGCATCCGACTGACTCGCCTTCGGCGGCGACGGGGTGGGCCCCTGGCTCGAGGGCGCCTACAAGGAGTCCCCCGAGATCATCGGGACCATGGAGCCCGAGTTCGAGACGATCGCCTCGCTCGAGCCCGACCTCATCCTCGACGTGCGCAGCTCCGGCGACCAGGACCGCTACGACAAGCTCTCCGAGATCGCCACCACCGTGGGTGTGCCTGAGGGAGCCGACTCCTACCTGACCCCGCGCGCGCAGCAGGTCGACATGATCTCCACCGCGCTCGGTCTACCGGACGAGGGCGACGAACTCAACGACAGCTACGAGGCCATGGTCGCCGGCATCCGCGACGACCATCCCGAGTGGGCAGACAAGACCGCCGCGACGGTGGCCCTGTCGTCGGAGGGCTGGGGCGCCTACATCCGTGGCTCCGAGCGCTACGACACCCTGCTCGACCTCGGATTCCAGGAGAACGAAACCTTGGCCGAGGAGGAGACCGGGGACACCGGCTTCTCGGTGAAGCTCAGCGACGAGACCCTGTCGCTGGCCGACTCGGACCTGGTCGTGGCTTTCGCCGTGGGAACCACCCCGGAGGACGTGGAAGCCAACAGCGCCTGGCAGCGTCTGTCCGCCACGGAGGAAGGCCACTCCTTCCCCATGCCGAAGGAGATCTCCAGCGCCTACGCCCTGGGCTCCCCCGCCGCCATCGAGTACGCCCTCGGCCAGCTCGTGCCGCTGCTGGAGGAGCACACAGAGTAGGACCGCACGGTCCTACCTTCTGCTTTCCTGCTCGCCTTCACCCTTCCCCTTCGGGATCCCGGCCCCCGCGACCATCCGGTCGCGGGGGCTTCGTTTTGCCCTGGACAGATCCGGGGCGAGGAGCTGT
>NZ_JBQSYJ010000013.1:0-87892 GCF_052379185.1 Corynebacterium sp. AOP12-C2-36
TCTCGACGTCGGCACCGGCGGAGCTTCCGTCGGCACCCTGCGCGAGGACCTCGGTGTTGGCGGCGAGCGAGATGTCGCCGTTACCCTGGCCGTCCTGGTCTGCGGACTGGTGCACGGTGGCGGCGCCTGCTCCGGTGGCTCCTGCAGCGGCGACGCCGGTGGCGGCGATCGCAACGAACGCCATGCGGCGCTTTGCAGCGGTGTCCAGCTTGCGGTGGGCTCCGCCTCGCCGTGCGTCAGTCATCAGTCTGTGTACCTCTCCGTAGTCTTGCAGTCGTGCAGCCTCAGGGCTTTACGGCTTCATAGCCTTGCCGTCATCTGATCGGTCCCAAATCGTGACCGGATCGTTATCAACGAGTCGCAACTCTATCGGCATGGACCTCCTCGGGCAAGCCACTTCGCCAAAAAGGTCACGAATCTATATCGGTGGGTAGGTGGGTTGAGGGGGGTTGATCGGGGCGTTATTTGGTAACGGGCAGGTCACGGCCACCGTGTGACGGGTGTGACGGGGGTAGGTGTGATGTAACGCTCGCAGGTGGGCGTGCCTTCCCGGGGGAGGGCGCCGACGTTGTGCACAATGGGACGGGTGAGTAGTGAATCCCAGCGACCGACGTCGAGACGACAGGGGCCCCGTCGTGGCACACGACGTGGCCCGGACGCTCGACGCCGCGGTACGGCCCGTGGCGCGAGCGGAACGGGGACGGAGCGGTTCGTCGCGGGCGAGAACGGGCGCGTCGCGTCGCGCTCGACCGGCGCCTCGCAGCGTCCTGCGACCGAACGCCCGGGTGAGGACGCCGCACGCCCGGCGCCGACCGGCGCGGAGGGCACCTCCGGCGGCCGGCTGGCACGGTGGTGGGCCCTGTGGGGCCCGCACATCCGCCGCTTCGCCCCGACGGTACTGGTCAGCCATGCGGTGACGCTGGCGATCGCCATCGCCCTGGCCGTGGTGGTCGGGGTGGGCGAGACCTTCACCGCGGTGCCCGCGATGGTCGGTTCGTTCTGGATGGTCGCCAACCTGGCGCCGGTGGGGTTCACCGGCGCGCAGCTCGGCATCGTGCCGTTGCTGCCCGCGGCGTTGATCGTGCTGGTGCACTCCCGTCGGATCCGGGCGACCTGCGGGACGCAGATCACGGTGCGCAACATCAGGGTCTTCGCCTCCCTCGCGGTGGTCGTGCCGATGGTGCTGACCTGCCTCGCGTGGCTGGTGCTGTGGGACGCCTCGCACGTGTTCGCCATCTCGCCGCCGAATATCTTCGTCGCGTTGCTGTCGACGGGCCTGCTCAACGGCTTCATCTTCGTCCTGGGGCTGGGGCCGAAGATCTGGCGGGCGCTGCTGCTGCGTCGCGGTCTGCCGACATGGCCGGTGGAGTCGGTGCGTCTGGCCGGCAGCTTCGTGCGGTGGGTCCTGGTCGCCGGACTGGTGGCCACGCTGGTCCAGCTCCTCTTCAACCTGTCGATGCTCTCCGACGCCTACTCGATCGCGCCGGACGCCTGGGGCAAGATCGGCCTGACGGTGCTCTCCGTCCTCTACCTCCCGAACCTGGCGGTCGGCGGGGCAGCGGTGCTGACGGGCAGCGAGATGCATGTCGGCGACGCCTCGGCGTCGTTGTTCGCGGTGACGAACGCGAACCTGCCGCCGCTGCCGGTGCTCGCCGCCATGCCCCACTCCGACCTGCCGTTCGGCGAGGCGCTGCTCGTGGTGCCCGCGGCGATCGCGCTGGTGATCGTCTACCGCTTCTTCACGGTGCGCTCCTTCGTGGAGTCCCCGGTGTTCACCGCCGTGGGGGCGGGTGTCTGCGCCGGGGTCCTGGGTCTGCTGGTGAGTCTGGCGGCCGGGGGCACGCTGGGTGTCTACGGGTCGGCCGGACCGTTGCTGTGGCTCACCCCGCTGGTCTTCGCCTGCTGGCTGCTGGTTCCGGCACTGCTGGTGCTGGGCTGGGTGTCGCGGAAGGGCGCGCGGGTCATGGAGACCGCCGGCGAGGACGACGAGCCCGAGTTCGAGCCAGAGGCCGAGACGGAGGAGCCCGAGGCTGAGGAAGCGGCCGACGAGTCCGAGCCCGAGGACGCCGACGGGGTCGCCGACGAGCCCGAAGGCGTCGAGGACGACGCCGACGCCGAGGAGTCTGAGCCAGCGGATGAGCCCGCCGACGAGCAGGACGACGAGCCGGAAGACGACCCCGAAGCCGAGCCCGAAGCAGAGCCCGAAGGGGACACTGAAGAGGACCCAGGGGAGGACCCCGGGGACACCGACGTCGAGGAAGACGGTAGGACACAGTAAGCTGGCACATCGTGAGTGAGTCAGTAGCCCCAGCAGTCCCGGCAGACCCGGCAGCGGTCCGCCGCACGGTGCAGCGCGCGGGGGACGTCCTGCGCGTCGTTGTCCTGGCCTCGGGAACCGGGACACTGCTGCAGTCGATGCTCGACGACCTCGGCGAAGGCGTCGAGGTCGTGGCGGTGGGGGTCGACCGGCCGTGCGCCGCCGAGGAGCGTGCCGCGCAGGCCGGCGTCCCCTCCTTCCGGGTGGACTACAACCCGGAGCGGGTCAGCGGCTACGACCGTGCGGGGTGGAATGAACGCCTGGCGTCCGAGATCGCCGCCTACACGCCGGACGTCGTCGTCAGCGCGGGGTTCATGCGCATCCTCGGCGCGCCGGTGGTCGAGCGGTTCCGGGGGCGGATCATCAACACGCACCCGGCGCTGCTGCCGTCCTTCCCCGGCGCCCATGCCGTGGAGGACGCCCTGGCCTACGGCGTCGCACTCACCGGATCGACCGTCCACGTCGTCGACGACGGGGTGGACACCGGACCGATCATCGCCCAGCGTGCTGTGCCGGTGCTCCGGGCCGATTCAGTGGAGTTGCTCCACGAGCGGATCAAGACCGTCGAACGGGCGCTGATCGTCGACGTGCTCCACCAGACCGCGCAGAGCGGTTACACCATCGAAGGACGAAAGGTCTGCATCAATGACTGAAACCACGACTGGAACGACCCGCCCCATCCGCCGCGCGCTGATCAGCGTGTACGACAAGTCCGGGCTGGAGGACCTCGCCACGGGTCTGCACCGTGCCGGGGTGGAGATCGTGTCGACCGGGTCCACCGCCGCGAAGATCGCGGACGCCGGGGTGCCCGTGGTGCGGGTCGAGGAGCTTACCGGGTTCCCGGAGTGTCTCGAGGGTAGGGTCAAGACGCTGCACCCGCGCGTGCACGCCGGCATCCTCGCCGACACCCGTAAGGATGACCACCTGGCCCAGCTCAAGGACCTGGGTGTGGAGCCCTTCGACCTGGTCGTGGTGAACCTGTACCCGTTCACCGACACGGTGGCCTCGGGCGCGGACTTCGACGCGTGCGTGGAGCAGATCGACATCGGGGGCCCGTCGATGGTGCGTGCCGCGGCGAAGAACCACCCGTCCGTGGCCGTGGTCGTCGACCCGGCCGCCTACGGCGACGTGCTGTCGGCCGTGGAGGCCGGCGGGTTCACCCGCCAGGCCCGTACCCGGCTGGCCACCGAGGCGTTCCGGCACACCGCGTCTTACGACGTGGCCGTGGCGTCCTGGATGACGGAGCAGGTCGAGCAGGTCGAGAAGGACGCCGAGGACGAGCAGGACGCCCGCTTCCCGGAGTGGATCGGTCAGGTCAACGAGCGTGTGCACTCGCTGCGTTACGGGGAGAACCCGCACCAGGCCGCCGCGGTGTACACCGCACCGGGCCAGGAGGGTGGGCTCGCCAACGCCGAGCAGTTCCACGGCAAGGCCATGAGCTACAACAACTACACCGACGCCGACGCCGCCTGGCGTTCGGCCTGGGACCACGAGCGTCCCTGCGTGGCGATCATCAAACACGCGAACCCGTGCGGCATCGCCGTGGCAGACGACGTGGCCACCGCCCACCGCACGGCCCACGCCTGCGACCCGGTCTCGGCCTACGGCGGAGTCATCGCGGTGAACCGCCCGGTCTCCGTGGAGATAGCCGAGCAGGTCGCCGGGATCTTCACCGAGGTCATCGTGGCCCCCGGCTACGAGGACGGCGCCGTGGACGTGCTGAGCCGCAAGAAGAACATCCGTATCCTGCAGACCACCCCGCCGGTGCGTGAGGGTGCCGTGGAGCACCGCGAGATCTCCGGCGGTGTGCTGGTGCAGGAGCGCGACCTCGTCGACGCCCGCGGCGACGACCCGGCGAACTGGACGCTGGCCGCCGGTGGGGCCGCGGACGCCGCGACCCTCGCCGAGCTGGAGTTCGCCTGGCGTGCGGTGCGCGCGGTGAAGTCCAACGCGATCCTGCTGGCCAAGGACGGTGCCACCGTGGGAGTGGGCATGGGCCAGGTCAACCGCGTGGATTCGGCGAAGATCGCCGTGGACCGGGCGAACACCCTGGCGGGCGACGAGCGTCGCTCCGAGGGCTCTGTCGCCGCGTCCGACGCGTTCTTCCCCTTCGCCGACGGTTTCGAGACCCTGGCCGAGGCCGGGGTGCGTGCCGTGGTCCAGCCCGGTGGGTCGGTGCGTGACCAGGAGGTCATCGACGCCGCGGTCGCCGCAGGCGTGACGATGTACCTCACCGGGGAGCGCCACTTCGCGCACTGAGTGAGTGCAGGGCGGTTCCGCGGTTACGGGGCTACGATGAGGGTCCATCCTCGAGAGGACCCCACCATGAGCCGCAGGACCACCGCCCACCTCTTCCATTCCCTCGACGGTGTCGTCGAGGACCCCCACCTCTGGCAGTTCGACGCCTTCGGCCCGGAGGAGGGGGAGGCCATGGACGGCCTGCTCGCCCCGGTCACCGACGCGGTGATCGGGGCGACGTTGTGGCGGCAGTGGTCCGAGTACTGGCCCGCCGAGGTTGCCGGCGACGAGACGGACGGCTTCGGTGCCTGGGTGAACCCGGTGCGCAAGCACGTCGTCTCCTCGACGTTGGGGGACGAGCACCCGACGGGCTCCCGTGGAACAGTACGTTGATCACCGGCGACCCCGTCGACTACCTCCGGGACCTCCGGGACTCCGAAGGCGGCGGCATCGCCGTGCTCGGCGGGATCACCACGGTACGCACGTTGTTCCTCGCTGGCGTCATCGACGAACTCACGCTCACGACCCACCCCGTCCTCGCGGGGACGGGTCGCCATCTCTTCGACGCGGAGATGCCCGTCACCCGGCTACGTCTGCTGGACGCCACGAAGACTTCCGTGGGCAACGCCGTGTTGACCTACGGGCTGCGACAGGGTGACTGACACGAGCGCTCAGGTCAGTTGTTTCGCGCCAGCCCGGCGTCGAGCATTGACGACCACCTGTCGACGGTCCGGCGCCGCTGATCCGAGTTGTCGACCAGGACCGCGCCCAGGCCGAGGCCGCGCGCCAGGTCGACCGTCATGCGCAGGAGCTCGCGGGTCGGGGGGTCGAGAAGGTCGGCGTCCAGTGCGATGGCCATGAGTTGCTGGACCTCACGTGCATACCTGCTATCGACCGACACGATCAGTTCGCGCAGGTCACCCTCTGATCCGGCTGCTGCGGACCACACATGCAGGGCGGCGCGGAACGAATCGCTGGTGAAGGAGTCGAAAACGAGTTCCATCACCTCGACGGTCGGTGAACCGCCAGGGGGCGTCCCGAGATCGGCGACGGCCCGGCGAAGTTGATGGGTGAGCCTGGAGTAGAACTCCGCCACCGTTTCCTCGATCAGCACGTCGCGGGTCGGGAAGTGTCGCTGGGCGGCGCCGCGGGAGACGCCGGCCCCGACAGCCACCGCACTGACAGTCGTGTCGGCGGCCCCGTGGTGGGACAGCGTCGAGATTGCGGAGTCGAGGAGTTTTCGGCGTGTCTCCCGGCTCCGGGCCTGTTGTGGGGTGTGCGACATGTCGCCTCCGTTGGTCCATCCACGTCTGGGGTGTTGCTGGACAGGGTAGCAGTGTGGCGTGGTGGACAGGTGCGGAGGAACGCGGAAATGCATCATCTGTGATTCGATATATTGTGCTCTGCCTGGGGATATATCTCTTGTCTGTACCTAGTCCTTGAAATGAATCGTTGGTGATCTCTTTACTTTGTGTGCTGCATCACATACTGTCGTGCTTCAGAACCACATGCTGAGCATTGCAAAACGGAAGTAGTTCCGTGGTGCGAGGAGAGGACCACATGATGACGGCACCAACCGGAGCACCCGACCGCGCCGAGCACACCGTTGACCTCCGTTCGATGGTCACCGATCTTGAAGAACGTCTTGCCCGGGTTCGGCGTGGTGGGGGAGAGAGGGCGAGGCAACGACACGTGGACCGGGGAAAGATGCTTCCCCGCGACCGTGTCGACTCCCTGCTGGACCCCGGCAGTCCTTTCCTGGAGATCGCACCGCTGGCAGCGGAGGACATGTACGACGGGAAGGTGCCGGGTGCCGGAATCGTCGCCGGGGTCGGACTCGTGGAAGGCCGGCTATGCCTCATCGCAGCGAACGACGCGACCGTGTCAGGGGGCACCTACTACCCGGTGACGGTCAAGAAGCACCTACGTGCCCAGGAGATCGCGGAGGCGAACCGGCTTCCCTGCATCTACCTGGTCGACTCGGGCGGGGCGATGCTGCTCCAGCAGGACGAGGTCTTTCCGGACCGGGACCACTTCGGACGCATCTTCTACAACCAGGCCCGGATGTCCGCTGACGGGATCCCCCAGCTGTCAGCTGTGATGGGGTCGTGCACTGCAGGTGGTGCCTACGTTCCGGCGATTTCCGATGAAGCGGTCATCGTCGACGGTCAGGGGACGATCTTCCTCGCGGGCCCACCGCTGGTCAAGGCGGCGACAGGGGAGGACGTGAGTGCCGAGGACCTCGGCGGCGGTGCCATGCACTCCAGGATCTCCGGAGTCACCGACCATCTCGCCGCGGACGACGCGGACGCCATCCAACGAATCCGCGACATCGTCGCAACCCTTCCGCCGGACGCTCCCGCCGGAGCGTCGGACGAACGCGGCACCGCAACGTCCTGCCGGCCACAGACCGACCTCTACGACATTGTGCCGCCGGACCTCAAGACCCCCTACGACGCACGTCAGGTCATTGAAATCCTGACGGACACGGGTTCCGTCCACGAGTTCAAGGCAGAGTACGACGACTCCGTGATCACCTGCTTCGCCAGGATCGAGGGGCACAGGGTCGGGATCATCGCCAACAACGGCGTCATCTTCGGAGACGGGGCGGTGAAGGCGGCCCACTTCATCGAGCTGTGTGAACAACGGGGCACACCGCTGCTGTTCCTCCAGAACACCACCGGGTTCATGGTCGGCAAAGACTATGAACAGGGAGGCATCGCCAAGAACGGCGCCAAGATGGTCACCGCCGTGGCGACGGCGAGCGTACCGAAGCTGACCGTGATCACGGGCGGAGGATTCGGAGCCGGGAACTACGCCATGTGCGGTCGCGCCTACTCACCCAGGTTCCTCTGGACGTGGCCGAACGCCAAGGTCTCGGTGATGGGCGGGGCCCAGGCCGCCATGACGCTGTCCACCGTGCGTGCCGCGAAACAGGAGCGCGAGGGCCACACATGGTCTGAATCGGACCGCGCGGAGTTCGAGCAACCGATCCGGGACCTGTTCGACGAGAAGTCCAGCTGCTGGTACGGCACCGCCCGCCTCTGGGACGACGGCGTCATCGACCCCGCCGACACCCGGCGCATCCTGTCCATGGCCCTGGACGTCTGTGCACGGGTCCCACGTGATGACCAGGCCGGTTCCGGCTTCGGCGTATTCCGGATGTGAGGAAGCAGAATGAACATGTTCGACACCGTCCTTGTCGCCAACCGGGGCGAGATCGCCTGCCGGGTCATACGCTCGGTCCAGGACGCGGGGCTACGCGCCGTCGCCGTCTACTCCGACGCCGACGCGGCCGCCCCGCACGTGGGTGCCGCGGACCTGGCCGTGCGGCTCGGCCCGGCCGCGGCCGCCGAGTCATACCTCAACATCGACCGGGTTCTCGCCGCCGTCGCCGCCTCCGGCGCCGGTGCCGTCCACCCCGGTTACGGGTTCCTGTCCGAGAACGCGGACTTCGCACGTGCCTGCGAGGACGCCGGCATCGTCTTCATCGGGCCGTCCGCCGAGGCCATCGAGGAAATGGGTGACAAGATCACCGCCAGGGCCACCGTCGAGTCCAGGGGAGTGCCGACCGTGCCCGGCATCTCGCGCCCCGGTCTCACCGACGAGCAGCTCGTCGACGGGGTGACCGGCGCCGACGGAGGCGACGGGGTGGAGTTCCCCGTGCTCATCAAGCCCTCGGCCGGGGGCGGGGGCAAGGGCATGCACGTCGTGGAGGAGCCGGACGGACTACCGGGGGCCATCGCCACGGCACGTCGGGAGGCGGCGTCCACCTTCGGCGACGACACCCTGTTCATCGAGCACTACGTGGAGACTCCACGGCACATCGAGGTGCAGGTCATGGCGGACGCACACGGCAACGTGATCCACCTCGGCGAGAGGGAGTGTTCGCTGCAACGGCGCCACCAGAAGGTCATCGAGGAAGCGCCGTCGACGTTGCTCGACGCACAGACACGGACACGTATCGGCGAGGCGGCCTGCGACGCCGCCCGGGCGTGCGGCTACCGGGGTGCCGGAACCGTGGAGTTTATCGTCTCCGCCTCGAGGCCGGACACCTTCTTCTTCATGGAGATGAACACCCGGCTGCAGGTGGAGCACCCGGTCACGGAGCTGGTGACGGGCATCGACCTGGTGGACCTGCAGATCAAGGTTGCCCAGGGCGAGCACCTGCCCATAACCCAGGAACAGGTGACGATGACCGGACATGCCGTGGAGGCCAGGGTGTACGCCGAGGACCCCGCCAACGGCTTCCTGCCCACCGGCGGGCTGATCACCTCCCTGCGTTGGCCCACCGGCCCCGGCGTACGCGTCGACGCAGGAGTCGTCGAAGGCCAGGAGGTCAGCCCGGACTACGACCCGATGCTCGCCAAGGTCATCTCCCACGGTGCCGACCGGGACCAGGCGGTGCAGCGCCTCGACGAGGCTCTCGCACGGACTCTCATCGTGGGGCCCGGCACCAACATCGAGTTCAACCGGTACCTCCTCGAGGATCCGAAGGTTCGCGCCGGGGAGCTCGACACCGGACTGCTCGACCGCATCGCAGACGACTTTGCGGAACGCCAGGCACCCGGGGAGGCCGTTCTGGTCGCCGCGCTCGCGCTGCGGGACTCGGCGAGGCAGGAGGAGGGTAGGTCTGGCCGGCACCGTGCCTGGGCACAAGCCGACGGCTGGAGGCTGGGTGGGGTACCGGCACCCTTCCGGACCAGACTCGCCGTGCCCGGTACCGGTCCCGTCGACGTCCGCCTGGACGTGGACGGCGACCGGGTGACCTGTACGCAGACCCCGGTGGATCCGGAGCAGACCGCAGATGGGCCGGTGCAGGCCACGCTCACCACCTACCCGGGTTCCGGGAAGGACGAGACGAACCGTGTGCTGACCCCGCGAGGGGAGATCGCGCCGGGGCGTCGCTGGTTGAGCAGGAACCTGGCTGTCCTGCTGGACGCGGCGGGTGGGCGGTCGGTCGCCGTCTCCGGCAGTGAGGGGACCTGGGTTTTCGAACCCCTCGGCCTGTCCAGTTCCGCGGTGGACCTCCAAGGCGGGGAGGACGACGTCCTCAGCCCCATGCCCGGCACCGTCGTCGCCGTGCCCGTGCAGGACGGCGCGACGGTGACCGGGGGCCAACCGCTGATCGTGCTCGAGGCCATGAAGATGGAGCACTGCCTGACCGCAGCGCATGACGGAACCGTGAGCCTCGGTTGCGCCGTGGGCGACAAGGTCGGCGCCGGCACGGTCCTGGCGACTGTGGCCGCCGTGGCCGCCGTCGCCGACACCGAACCCGAACAACCACACCACTCGTGAAAGGACGCACCATGTCTCCTCAGTCTGTATCTTCCACACGTTCCTCCATCGCCGATGACGGACTCTCCACGGAACTCGCTGACCTGCGTCGCACGGTCGAGGAGTTCGCCAACGAGGTCGTCGACCCGAAGGCCGCCGACAACTACCGGAACCACACCTTCGACTACGACATCGTCGCCCAGATGGGGGACCTCGGACTCTTCGGTCTGCCGTTCTCCGAGGAGTACGGCGGCATGGGCGGCGACTACTTCGCGCTCGGAGTCGCCCTCGAGGAGCTGGCCCGCGTCGACCAGTCCGTGGCCATCACCCTTGAAGGCGGATGCTCTCTCGGAGCAATGCCGATCTACCGCTTCGGTGATGAGGCGCAGAAGGAGAGGTGGCTTCCCGACCTCGTCACGGGCCGGGCACTCGCCGGATTCGGTCTCACCGAACCGGGTGCCGGATCGGATGCCGGCGGGACGGCGACCACCGCGAAACTCGACGACGGTCACTGGGTGGTCAACGGGTCGAAACAGTTCATCACCAATTCCGGGACCGACATCACCTCGCTGGTCACCACGACCGCGGTGACCGGCACCCGCGAGGACGGGAGGAAGGAACTCTCGGCGATCATCGTGCCCACGGATACACCCGGGTTCACCGCGGAACCCGCCTACGACAAGGTTGGTTGGAACAGTTCGGACACCCACCCGCTGAGCTACGACGACGTCCGGGTCCCGGAAGCCAATCTCCTCGGCACCCGGGGCAGGGGATTCGCGCAGTTCCTCTCCATCCTCGCCGAGGGGCGGGTGGCGATCGCGGCACTGGCGACCGGCGTGGCCCAGGGATGCGTGGACGAGGCCGTGTCCTATGCGAGGCAGCGGACGTCCTTCGGCCGGCCGATCGCGGAGTACCAGGGGATTTCCTTCAAGATCGCCCGGATGGAGGCACGCGCCTGGTCCGCGAGGCAGGCGTGGAGGTCTGCGGCGAGGAAGATGCTCACCGGTGCCGACTTCAGCAGGGAGGCGTCCATCGCGAAGATGCTCTCCGCTGAGGCGGCGATGGACAATGCACGCGACGCGACACAGGTGTTCGGCGGTGCCGGCTACATGAACGAGACCCGCGTGGCCCGTCACTACCGTGACTCCAAGATCCTCGAGATCGGTGAGGGCACCACGGAGGTCCAGCTCATGCTCATCGCCCGGTCGCTCGGCCTGGAGGGCCCCGAGAGCGGGAAGGGGAGGTCATGAACACGGTCGAACAACGTGGCCTGTGGCTGGAGGAGTTCAGTGAGGGCACGACCTACCTGCACCGTCCGGGGCGGACGGTGACGGAGGCGGACAACACCTTCTTCACCACGCAGACGATGAACACCCAGCCACTCCACCTCGACGCGGCGTGGGCGTCGACCCAGCACGGTTTCCGGGGTGAGCGCCTGGTGAACTCGATGTTCACCCTGTCCACGGTGGTGGGCCTGTCGGTGAACCAGCTGACGCTCGGCACGATCGTGGCCAACCTCGGTTTCACCGACGTGGCGTTCCCGGCCCCCATGTTCCACGGAGACACCCTGTACGCCGAGACCACGTGCATGTCCACCAGGGTCTCGGAGTCACGACCTGGCCAGGGTGTGGTGGAACTCCGGCACGTGGGGCGCAACCAGCACGGCGACGTCGTGTGTACTGCAGTGCGATCCACGCTGGTGCGACGTCGGCCGGAACAGCCAGGGGAGCAGGGGGCCGGGTCATGACGCAATCGGTAGATCGCTGGGCCCCGCCCGGCCCGGCCCTGCTCTTCGCCCCGGCCGACCGCCCGGAGCGTTTCACCACCGCGGCCGAGCGGTCGGACGCCGTCATCCTCGACCTGGAGGACGGGTGCAGGAGGGAGAACCGTGCCACCGCCCGACGGAACGTCGTCTCCGCCGGACGTGAGGGCACACTGGATCCGGCACGCACGGTCGTGCGGGTCAACCCGCCGGGCACCGGCGACTTCGGGGAGGACGTGCGCGCGGTCGCCGCGTCCGGTTTCCGGACGGTGATGCTGCCGAAGACCGAGGGCGCCGACTCGGTGGAGGCATTGCGTGACGTCCTCCCCGAGGCGGAGGCTTGGCGGGTCATCGCCCTCGTCGAGACGCCGAGAGGCGCCTTGTCCCTGGCCTCCGTCGCCGACCATCCGCAGGTGGACGCCCTGATGTGGGGTGCCGAGGACCTGACGGCGGCCCTCGGCGGCACCGCCTCACGGTACGGTGCGGACGAACTGCCCACCACTGGTGGAGGCGTCTCCGGAAGTCCCGGAGGGTACCGGGAGGTACCGCGGCTCGTCCGCTCGATGGTCCTGCTGCACGCAGCGGCGGCGAACATCGTCGCCCTCGACTCGATCCACGCCGACACCTCGGACACCACCGGTGCGGGGGCCGAGGCCGTCGACGCGGCGGCCAGCGGTTTCTCGGCGACCGTCGCCATCCACCCCGGTCTCGTCCCCGTCATCCGGGAGGCGTACCGGCCCACCCGGGAGCAACAGGAGTGGGCCCGCCGGGTGGTCGCCGGGGCCGCCGCCAACTCCGGTGCCTTCGCCGTCGACGGCAGGATGATCGACGCACCGCTGCTCCGCCAGGCAGAGGAGATCCTGAACCGTACGTCCACCACAACACAACCACCACACGAGCACAGGAGCTGAAACCCATGGCACCCGTTTTCCTTTCCTCCCCCGGCGACATCGACCCGTCGTTGTCCCACGCGCTGGGGCCGACGGACACACACCTGCTCGACGAGACCATCGGCCAGAACCTGGCCCGGACGGTCGCCGCCTTCCCGGACAAAGACGCACTCATCGACCTCTACGGCGACATCCACCTCAGCTACCAGGAACTGCACCGCAAGGTGCTCAAGCTGGCGTCAGGACTGCACAACGCCGGATACCGGAGGGGCGACCGCATCGGGGTGTGGTCACCGAACCGGTGGGAGTGGGTCATCCTGCAGTTCGCCACCGCGGAGATCGGTGCGATCCTGGTCTGCATCAACCCCACGTACCGTGCCCGTGAGCTGACGTACGCGGTGAACCAGTCGGGGGTCAAGGGACTGTTCTCCGCCGGTAGGTTCAAGGACTCCAACTACCGGGCGATGGTCGGTACGGTCGAGCACACCTTCGACCGGCCCTACAAGGAGACGATCTTCTTCGGCTCCGAACGCTGGGAGGAGTTGGCCGGCCACGCGGTCCTGGACCTGAAGGCGGTGCGGGATTCACTCGATCCCCACGATCCGATCAACATCCAGTACACCTCGGGGACGACCGGCATGGCCAAGGGAGCCACGCTGACCCACCACAACATCCTCAACAACGGCTACCTCATTGGTGAACGGCTGAGCTACACCGAGAACGACCGGGTGGTCGTTCCGGTACCGATGTTCCACTGCTTCGGCATGGTTCTGGGGGTTCTGGCCGCCTTCACACACGGGGCGGCGGTGATCTTCCCGGGGCCGGTCTTCACTCCGGAGAGCACGTTGGAGGCGGTCCACCTCGGACAGGGGACAAGCTTGCTCGGCGTCCCGACCATGTTCATGGCCGAACTGCGGGCACTGGAACAGCTCAAGGAGAAGGGCAAGGAGTTCGACCTGTCCGGTCTGCGCACCGGGATCATGGCGGGGACCTCCTGTCCCACGACGACGATGCGTGAGGTCATCGACGTCCTCGGCATCACGGAGATCAGCATCTGCTACGGGATGACCGAGACCTCGCCGGTCAACCACCAGACCCTGCCGGATGACCCGGTGGAGAAGAGGGTCGAGACGGTCGGCCGGGTCGGTCCGCATCTGGAGGTGAAGGTCGTCGACCTCGACGGGGCCACTGTGCAGCGTGGGGTACAGGGTGAGCTGCTGGTGCGCGGTTACTCGGTGATGCGTGGATACTGGGACATGCCGGAGAAGACGGCGGAGGCGGTCGACCCCGAGGGGTGGATGCACTCCGGTGACCTCGGTGTGATGGACACCGAGGGTTACGTCCAGGTCACCGGCAGGATCAAGGACATGGTCATCCGCGGCGGGGAGAACATCTACCCGCGGGAGATCGAGGAGTTCCTGTACGAGCACCCCGACATCGCCGACGTCCAGGTCATCGGGGTGCCCGACGAGAAGTACGGCGAGGAGCTCATGGCCTGGGTCATCATGGATGACGGCAAGGAACCGCTGACCGTGGAGGACATCCGTTCCTACTGCGACGGCCAGTTGGCCAGGTTCAAGGTGCCCAGGTACGTGCACGTCACGGACGCTTTCCCGATGACCCTCTCCGGCAAGGTCAGGAAGGTCGAGATGCGGGAGAAGTCCATCAGCATCCTGGGGATCTACGAGAAGTCCTCGCCCCGTCGGTGAGCGCCCGCCGTGCGGCGTTGACGCCGCACATGAAGTGCACCCCGCCGCCGGGAGCGGTGGACGAGGAGCACAGGTAGACCCCCTCCACCCCGGTGGAGTAGGGGTCCGGGCTCAGCCGGGGACGGGCGATCAGCTGGACCAGGTCGTTGGCCCCGCCGGAGATGTCCCCGCCGAGGTTGTTGGCGTTGTGCTCCTGCACCGCCGACGGGGGAGAGGCGACCCAGTCCACGACCATGTCGCGGAAACCGGGGGCGGCCCGCTCGATCTGGGCGGTGACGAGCTCGAAGGTCTCCTGCGCGCTGCCGTCCCATCCGGCGGGCACGTGGGCGTAGGCCCACAGCGGGTTCAGCCTGCGCCCACCGGTGACTCTGCTGCGCGAGGGGTCGGCGAGGTACTGCTGGCCGACGAGGGTGAACGGGCGGCGGGGGAGCCGTCCCGACCAGCAGTCCTTCTCGGCGGCGGCGATCTCCTCGGCCGTGCCGCCGAGGTGGACGGTGCCGGCGCGGTGGGCGTCCGGCGACAGCCACGGTACGTCGCCGTCGAGCACGTAGTCGATCTTGGCGACGGCGGGGCCGCGGCGGAACCGTGACCATGCCCGCGCGGTGCGGGCGGGCAGCCGCTCGCCGAGGATGCCGGCGGCGGTCTCCACGGAGGTGTCGAGCAGGACGATGTCGGCGTCCTGCGCCTGCGCCAGGTCGGTGACACGGGTGTCGGTGAGCACCGTGCCCCCGAGCTCCTCGAGCTCGGCGACCAGGGCGTCGGCGATGGACTGGGACCCTCCCACGGCGACGGGCCAGCCGTGCCGGTGTCCGGCGACGGTCAGCAGCGTGCCGGCTGCGGAGGACGCCGGGAGGTGCAGCGGGGTGAAGGCGTGGGCGGCGACACCGGCGAACAGGGCGCGCGCCTCCGCCGAACGCCACCGCCGCCACGACCAGGACGCCGGCAGCGCCGCACCGGCCCCGAAGGCGGCCAACAGCACCGGGTGGCGGGGCACGTGCAGCAGCGGGCCGAGGAACTCCTCGGCGACGGCGTCCGCCCGCGTCGCGAGCGGACCGAAGGACGCCTGCCAGAGCCGTCCGTCCTGCCCCGGGAGTCCTTCGCCGGTGGTCTGCGGCGAGGTGTGCAGTGTGGCGGAGCGTCCGGCGGACAGGACGTGGACCATGTCCACCGGCGCGGAGGCGAAGCGCAGCCCGTGGCGTCGCAACGCCGGCCCGAGCGAGGGGTCACGCAGCAGCGGGCTGGCCTGGGCCAGCGGATGGGCCGCCGAGCACAGGTCGTGCAGTACCCCGGTGTGCATCAGTTCGGCGCTGCGCACCCCGCCGCCCACCGTGGGTTCGGCCTCGAGCACGGTGACGTCCAGCCCGGCCCGGGCCAGGACGACCGCGGCGGCCAGTCCGTTGGGGCCGGAACCGACGACGGTGGCGGTGGATGCAGGCATGGCACCGACCCTATCGCGCGACCGTCGAATATCGCCCGAACCGCACCCGGAACGCCGTCGGGGACCATAATGGGACGCACGGAACTCTTCCACGAAAGGAACATGGCACCATGAGCAACCCCACCCCGTCCCCCGAGGACGTCGTCATCGTCGGAGCCGCCCGCACCGCCCAGGGCAAGATGCTCGGCGCGCTGGCCTCCAAGTCCGCCGTCGAGCTCGGCGCGGCGGCCATCACCGGTGCCCTGGAGAGGGCGGGTGTGGCGGCGGAGACCGTCGACTACGTCTACATGGGCCAGGTCGTCCAGGCCGCCGCCGGCCAGAACCCGGCGAAGCAGTCCGCGGTCACCGCGGGCCTGCCGATGTCCACCCCGGCGGTCACCGTGAACAAGGTGTGCCTGTCCGGGCTGGACTCGGTGATCAACGGTGCGCGCATGCTCAAGGTGGGTGACGCGCAGGTCGTGGTCGCCGGTGGTCAGGAGTCGATGACCAACGCCCCGCACCTGGCCGCCGGTGTGCGCGCCGGGGCGAAGTTCGGTTCGCTGGCGCTGCAGGACTCCCTGGAGCGCGATGGTCTGGCCGACCCGGTGCACGGCACGGCGATGGGTGTGGAGACCGAGGCCGGCAACACCGACCGAGGCATCACCCGTGAGGCGCAGGACGAGGTCGCCGCCCTGTCGAACCAGCGCGCCGAGGCCGCCATCGCCGACGGCACCTTCGCCGAGGAGATCGTGCCCGTGGAGGTCCGCAAGCGTCGCGAGACCGTGGTCGTCGACACCGACGAGGGCGTGCGCCCGGGCACCACGCAGGAGGGGCTGGCCGCGTTGCGTCCGGCGTTCGCGAAGGACGGGACGATCACCGCCGCCTCAGCGTCGCAGATCTCCGACGGTGCGTCGGCCGTGGTGCTGACCACGCGTGCCTACGCCGAGGAGAACGGGTTGACCGTCCTGGCCACCCTGGGTGCCTCCGGCGAGACCGCGGGGCCGGACACGTACCTGCACTCCCAGCCGGCGCAGGCGGTCTCCGCCGCACTCGACAAGCAGGGCTGGTCGACGTCCGACCTGGACTTCCTGGAGGTCAACGAGGCCTTCGCCTCCGTGGTGGTGCAGTCGGTCAAGGACCTTGACTACCCGCTGGAGAAGACGAACATCCACGGCGGCGGTATCTCGCTGGGCCACCCGATCGGCGCCTCGGGCGCCCGCCTGGTGGTGACCGCCGCCTACGAGCTCAACCGTCGTGGCGGGGGACGTGCTGCGGTGTCACTGTGCGGTGGCGGCGGTCAGGGCGACGCGCTGCTGCTCTGGCGCTGACGTCCCCCACGGCTTCGGGGAGGTGGGGTCAGGGGCGGTAGCCGAGCCGGCGGGCGGCGAGTTCGCGCAGGATCTCCACCGTCCCGCCGCCGATCCCGTTGATCCTCATGTCACGGTACTGCCGCTCGACCTCTGTGCCCTCCATGAACCCGGCGCCGCCGAACAGCTGGACGGCCTGGTGGGTCACCCATTCCCCGGTCTCGGTGCAGGTGTTCTTGGCGAAGCATGCCTCGGCGACCAGGTCGTCCTCCCCGTCCTCCACCCGGTCGACGAGACTGCGGACGTAGGTGCGTGCGACCTCCGTCCGTCGGGCCATCTCCGACAGCGTCATCTGGATGCTCTGACGTGCGATCAGGGGTTCACCGAAGGTCTCCCTGTCGCGGCACCACTGGACACTGAGGTCGAGGCAGCGCTGCGCCTGGGAGTAGGCCTGGATGGCCATGCTCAGCCGTTCGGTCACGAAGGCCATGGAGATCAGGAGGAACCCGGAGTTCTCCTCACCGACGAGGTTGCCCGTGGGGACGCGCACGTCGGTCAAGGAGATCTCGGCGGTGTCGGACGAGCGCCACCCCATCTTCGTCAGCTTGCGGGTGACCTCGAAGCCCGGGGTGTCGTTGTCCACGACGATCAGCGAAACCCCCCGGGCACCTTTGAGCGCATCGCCGCCGGTGCGGGCGGCGACGACGGTGAAGTCACCGCGGACGGCGGAGGTGATGAAGGTCTTCGAACCGTTGATGACGTACTCGTCGCCGTCCTTGACGGCGGTGGTCTTCAGGTTGCCGACGTCGGAGCCGCCACCGGGTTCGGTGATCCCGAGGGAGCCGATCCTGTCGCCGCTCAGGGTGGGACGGACGTACTTGTCGATGAGGTCGTGGTCCCCGCCGGCGACGATGTGGGGGCAGGAGATGGTCACGGTGAACAGTGACGCCTGGACACCGGCGGCCACCCCGGCCTCGTGCATGGCCTCGGCGACGGCAGTCGACTCGCGCATTCCCGCGCCCTCCCCACCTGCCTCGGTGGGGAATGCCAGGCCCAGGAGGCCGAGTTTGCCTGCTTTCCCGGAGAGCTCCCGGGGGATCTGTCCATCCTCCTCCCACTGGTCCTGGTAGGGGAGGATCTCGGCCGCGGAGAAGTCGACGGCCGTCTTGCGGAGTGCGGCGATCTCTGGGGTGTTCCAGTGCTTGTGGCTCATACAGGTCCTTTCGTGATGTGGGTCAGGTGTCTGTTACCGATTACGGACGACTGATTTCGGCGGGCCGGCGAAGATCTGCGCGAATTCCGCCCACCGCCGGGGTTCCTCGCCCTCGAAGACCAGGGAGAGATCCTTGACCTCCCGTCGCTGTGAGACGAACAGGCAGAAGTCCAGCGCAGGCCCCTTCACCGTCCCGATGGCAGATCCGTCGTCGGGCCCCCACGACCACGTCCCGCCGTCGGGGGACTCGAGTTCGACGAGGAACTCCCCCTCGGGCGCGGTGAGGTCGTTGATGACGTAGGAGAAGTCGCGGGTGATCACCCCCAGGTGGCAGATGTCCCGCAATCCGCCGGACACGGGGCGTTCGATGCCCAGGGCGTCCGCGACGTCCTGGCCGTGGGCCCACGTCTCCATGAGTCTCGCGGTCGCCATGGAGCGCAGGCCCATAGGCGGTCCGAACCACGGGTACTTGCGTGGCGTGCCGGCCGCCTCCTGCCGAAAAGCCTCGTCAAGTTGCTTTCTCGATGTGCGCCAACGTTCCAGCAGCTCCGGGATGGGGGATGCTGCCCCCTCCGCCGCCGTCCTGTCGGTGATGCTCTCCGGGTTCGCCCGCGCATCGAGGTCGTAGGTCGAGAAGGGCCCGTCGTCGCTGGTCGAGGCGAGCGAGGCCGAGGCTGCCTCGTCGGTCCATGACAGATGGGCGATCTGGTGGGCGATGGTCCACCCGGGCGCGGGGGTCGGACGAGACCATGTGGAGCCGTCGATGTCCCGGACCAGCCCTTCGAGGGCGTCGCCCTCTTTTCTGAGGACGTCCAGGGTGGCGAGGGTGGGATCGGGGGAAGTGGGCATGGAACCTCCGGTGTCGGGGTGATGTGCACCACATACTGACATACTTTCCTGCAAAAAAGAAGCACTTGCGATTAATTTTTGAACCCTGTATGTCTTGTAGGCAAAACAAGATTCGCGGATCAGATGACGGATGGGAGAGGTAGCCATGGGAGACAGGCTCGATCGTGGGTTCGGCAACTGGGTCACACTGCACAGCAAGAGGTATCCGGAGTCGGTGGCCTACATCGACGGTGAGACCGGATCCGTACGGACGTATGCTCAGCTCGAGGAGCGTACGAACGCGCTGGCGGACGTGCTCGCCAAGCGCGGTACGGCACGTGGGGACCGGGTCGCCCTCGTGACGATGAATTCCATCGAGACGATGGAGATCCTGGTGGCGGTGGCGAAGCTCGGGGCGATTGCGGTGCCGATCAACTACCGTTTGACGTCGAAGGAGATCGAGTTCATCCTCCTGGACTCGGGCGCGTCGAGCCTGTTCTTCTCGATGCCGTTCCTCGACCTCGTGAATGACGCGTGTACGGACGAGACCAGGGTTCGTGACCGGTTCGTGGTCCCGGATTCGGAGATGAGGTTGACCGGGAAGTCGTCGGACCTCGAGGCCATGATCACCCGGGGAAGTTCGGAGCGAGTGGTGCGGGAGGTCAATGAAGCCGACATCTGCGTGGTGATGTACACCTCCGGCACCACCGGCAAGCCGAAGGGCGCCATGCTGAGCCACGGGAACTTCGTCTGGAACGCGGTACACAGTCTAGGGCTCGGTGATGGGTGGACCGCAGGGGACAGGACGATCTCAGCGGCACCCCTGTTCCATATCGGGGCGCTCGGCGTCAACACCCTGCCGTTCCTCTTCATCGGCGGGAGTTGTGTGGTCCTGGAGAACTTCGTCCCGGCGAACTGGATCTCCTCCGTCGAGAAGTACGGGGTCACCAATGCATTCCTCGTGCCCGTGATGTGGTCGGCCGTTCTCGGTGACGCGTCCTTCGGGGCAGGGCAGGTGCGGAGCCTACGTTTTGCCGTCTCGGGAGGAGCTCCCTGTCCGGTCGCGGTGATTGAGGCTATGCGTGAACTCGGGGTCCCGTTCACCGAGGGGCTGGGGATGACCGAGACGAGCCCCCTTTGCGCCGTGCTACGTCAGGACGAGGTACTTCGGAAGAAAGGCACGGTAGGAAAGCTCGTACAGCAGGTCGAGTTCCGGATCGAGGACGACGCCGGGGAGGACGTGGGGGTTGGACGCGTTGGCGAACTACTCGTGCGCGGCCCGAACGTGTTCTCCGGCTACTGGAACAATCCGAAGGCGACGTCCGAGGCTCTCCGGGACGGCTGGTTCCACACCGGAGACCTGGCCAAGGTGGACGAGGAGGGGTTCTACACGTTGGTGGACCGCAAGAAGGACATGGTCATCACCGGAGGGGAGAATGTCTATTCAACCGAGGTGGAGTCGGTGGTGCGCGGGCACCCGGACGTTCGCGACGTTGCGGTGATCGGCATCCCGGACGAGAAGTGGGGTGAGGCGGTGACCGCGGTGGTGGTTCGAGCCGAAGGTTCCTCGCTGACGCCTGAGGAGCTGATCGCGTGGTCGCGCCGAAGCTTGGCGGGGTTCAAGGTGCCGAAGTCCGTGGAGTATGTCGACGTCCTACCGCGCAATGCCACCGGTAAGGTCCTCAAACGAACGCTGCGCGCTGAACGCACCGGGAGTGAGATGTCTGTACGCCGGTGACGATGCGCTTGTACTCACCCGAGCAACAACGTGATCACCGCGATGGAGGGGATGGACAGCATCGTGCTGATCACCGCGGTATCGCGGGCCAGCACGGTGTTCACACCGAAACGCTGCGAGTAGGTGAACACGTTCTGCGCCGTCGGCAGTGCCGCCACCACGACGAACACCAGGAGAGCGGCACCGGAGGCGTCGAAGAGCAGGCGGGCCGCGGCGTAGGCGATCAGGGGGTGCACGACGGTCTTGGTCAGTGCGGCGAGCCACACGCTTCGCCGTGGACTGGTCTCCCGGTCGAGGACGGAGACCTCCGCCATCGACAGCCCGAAGGCGACGAGGGCGGCCGGCACGGTGCCCGCGGCGAGCAGTGCGACGGGCTCGGCGAGCATTTCCGGCAGCGTCCAGCCGGTGTTCGTGTACAGCAGGGACAGGACGATGCCCACGGTGGCCGCCACGATCAGTGGGTTCCGGATGACGCCGAGAACGAGTTCGCGCACCAGGGGGCCGATGCTGCTGCCGGCACCCGCGGCGTCCCGGCGGGCCTTGCGGGTGGTCACATCCAGCAGTAGGACGGTGGCCGGACCGTACAGGGCGACCTGGAAGATGATCACCGGGAGTGAGGCGGTCGGGTCGTCGAGGACGTGGGTGGTGATGGGCACGCCGAGGTTCGAGCCGTTGCAGTAGGAGCAGGCGAGCATCGTGATCAGGCTGTCGGACGTCGGCCGGCGGGCGAGGAAGCGGTAGCCCAGGAATCCGACGGCCCCGGCGAGCAACGTGCTGATGACCACGATGGCGAGGTTCTCGCCGAAGACGGTGGCGAGGTCGGCCTCGCGCAGGAAGTTGATCAGCAGTGCGGGGGTGGCGAGGTAGAACACGAACATGTTCAGCGCGTACACCGCATTCGGTCCGAGCAGTCTGCGGCGGCCCACCAGGTAGCCGAGCGCGATGATGATCACCACCACCATGAACCCACTCAGAACGTTAAGCATGTGCACCATTAGATCAGGCCGGTGACCGCCCCCGACGATGCGGGGGAGGTGACCGGCCTGCTGCGGTGAGGAGGGCTGGTGTCAGCGGTTGTAGACCACGTACGACTTCGCCCACTTGTCGCAGATGTGCTGGCGGTGCGGGTCGCGGGCGATGAGCACGCCGAGGGCGGCGTAGATCGCGATGGATGCGATATTGCCGATGAAGGGGATCCATCCGACGACGATGCCCGCGAGGTACCAGCTGTTACGGATGAAGGAGTCCTTCGCGGAGATGACACGGCCGTCGGCGTCGACGACCTTGATACCCAGGGCCATCTTGCCCAGCGTGCGACCCGCGGTGGTCTCCATGCCGACACGGTAGGCGAACCACAGGACAAGGGAGAGCAGTGAGTAGAGGTAGAAGTTGCCGAGGTCGAGCTCGGGCTCGACACCGACCTGGCCTGCGTCCAGCCAGGCGGAGTAGTCGTCCATCCACGACATGAAGCCCGGGGCGATGAAAATCGCAGCCAGGACGACGGCCACGAGGAAGAAGAGGAGGCCGTCCAGCAGGAAGGCGCCCAGCCGTCGACCCGCCCCCGGGTACGCGTTGGAGGGGACGAGGCTGTTCGGGTCGTAGGCCTGCTGACCGTAGCCGAAGTCCTGGTTGGGGTACTGGGGCACGCCACCCTGCCCGGTGTAGTCACCGTAGGAGGGCATGCCGCCGGTGTGCTCGTTGCGATCCTCGGGGGAGTTGTTCGGGTTGTACGGGTTCGTCATGTGGCCTTTCACGGTGTGTATGGACGTCTCAGGGTAACACCCCGTCGACGGGTACGACTGAACCCCGCCTCCGGCACAGGGCCGGGACGGGGTTCAGAAGGTCTTAGTTAAACGCGCGCTGCTGCTACGTCGGAGTCCGAGGCAGGATCAGCGGCTGTGGAACGGCAGAAGAGCCATTTCACGGGCATTCTTGATCGCGGTGGCGACCTCGCGCTGCTGGCGGGGGGTCAGGCCGGTGACGCGGCGGCCACGGATCTTTCCGCGGTCGGAGATGAACTTACGCAGCAGTGCGTAGTCCTTGTAGTCGACGGTCTCGATGCCCTCGGCCTTGAGCGGGTTCTTCTTCGGGCGGCGGGACTGCTCGAGCCGCGCCTTCTTGTGGTTGGTGCGCTTCATGCGTGTGCTCCCTTTTACCAGCTGGACTTGCGAACGCCGGGCAGCTCACCGCGGTGAGCCATCTCGCGGACGCGGACACGGGACAGACCGAACTTGCGGAGGTAACCGCGGGGACGGCCGTCGGCGGCGTCACGGTTACGAACACGCACGGGGGCGGCGTCGCGCGGCTGACGGTTCAGCTCGAACTGAGCCTCGGCACGCTGGTCGTCGGTGGAGTTCGGGTTCTTGATGATCGCCTTGAGCTCGGCACGGCGCTCAGCGAAGCGAGCGACGATTTCCTTACGCTGCTCGTTCTTCGCGATCTTGGACTTCTTAGCCATAGATTAACGCTCCTCGCGGAACTCGACGTGCTTCCGGACGATCGGATCAAACTTCTTGAGCGTGATCCGGTCCGGGTTGTTCCGCTTGTTCTTGCGGGTCACGTAGGTGTAACCGGTGCCCGCGGTGGACTTCAGCTTGATGATGGGGCGGATATCGTTACGTGCCATCAGATCTTCTCCCCACGTGCGCGGATCTTGGCGACGACGGCTTCAATGCCGTTCTTGTCGATGGTCTTCAGGCCCTTGGTGGAGACGTTCAGCGTGATGGAACGACCCTCGGAGGGCAGGTAGAACGAACGGCGCTGGATATTCGGGTTCCAGCGGCGGTTCGTGCGGCGGTGCGAGTGCGAGACGGTTTTGCCGAAACTCGGCTTCCGACCCGTGACCTGGCAATGTGCCGACATGGGTATCTTTCTCCTTCCGCCCGCGTAAGCGGTCCCTCGTGCCGCGCCGACAGTGGAGGACACCACTGCGAAAACCCACATCTAGACGGGATGTGGGGCCGGGGCACTGTCTGGGGCCGATCGCGCGTGCGATGACGTTTACTAAGACAACAGCGTTGCACGACACTACCCCATGGTGGCGTGCAGGCATAATCGTTGTGGGGGAGAGGTCCGGGCCGGCCGGCGATTTTCCACCACGGGTGTGCAGGGGATAGGATGACAGATCGTGTTGCGCCCTGCATGTCGTCGTGTCTGCACGGACGCGCCCACACTCCAAACCCGACCCAGGCACGACCTGCCGTGCCGGGCACCGACTCCGGTGCCCGGGGCGAGGGACCGACCTGGCGCACAACCCTGAGGGATTGAGAATGAAGAACGATATCCACCCCGACTACCACCCGGTGGTCTTCAAGGACGCCAGCACTGGCCACCAGTTCCTGACGCGTTCCACCGCCACCTCCGACCGCTCCGTGGAGTGGGAGGACGGCAACGAGTACCCGCTGATCGTCGTTGACGTCACCAGCGAGTCCCACCCCTTCTGGACGGGTGCACAGCGTGTCATGGACACCGCCGGTCGCGTCGAGAAGTTCCAGCGTCGCTACGGCAACCGTGTTCGCCGTACCAAGAAGAACGAGGAGGGCTAAGAAATGGCAGTTCCGAAGCGCCGTCTTTCCCGCGCCAACACCCACCACCGCCGTTCGAACTGGAAGTCCGACAACGTCGCACTCCAGACCGCGAAGATCGACGGCCGTGAGGTCCAGATCCCTCGTCGCCTGATGAAGGCCGCGAAGCTGGGTCTGGTCGATCTCGACTAGTTCGCGACCACGTTCGCGCACTACCCGGACGCCCCCGCCGACACTGTCGGCGGGGGCGTCCTCGCGTCTTCTGCCGTACCGCCCCCGCGGGAGCCTCTTACGTTGTATCCTGGCAATGTCCCCGCGTCCGTGCTGTTCGCCGCGCATGCTAGTTCGAGTCGGTTGACGGTTCCCTGTCAGTTGCCTGTGGTTTCGGCATAGCGGTGTCGTTTCCGCGTGGTCCTGGTGCAGAATGGCGGGATGAAGATTCTTGTTGTCGACGACGATCAGACGGTAAGGGACTCTCTACGTCGCTCTCTCACGTTCAACGGCTACGACGTAGCTTCGGCGGGAGACGGTGACGACGCCCTCCGTCAGATTCGTCAGGAGTCACCGGACCTGGTGATCCTCGACGTCGAGCTCGAGGGGGTCGACGGCCTCACAGTGTGCCGCGACCTCCGAAGTGCCGGAAACGACGTCCTTATACTCATGCTCTCCGAAAGTACCGATGTCTCCGACCGTGTGACGGGCCTCGACGCCGGGGCGGACGACTTCATGTCGAAGCCGTACGCCCTCGAGGAGGTGCTCGCCCGGGTGCGCTCCCTGCACCGTCGGTCCGTGCGTACCGCCGTCGCCAAGAGCGTCGAGGTCAAGCCCCTCGCCTTCGAGGACCTGTCGCTGAACCCGGAGACCCGTGAGGTCAGCCGCGGTGACCGGAAGATCAGCCTGACCCGTACCGAGTTCGCCCTGCTGCAGCTGCTGATGCGCAACCAGCGCAAGGTGCTCAGCCGCACGAAGATCCTCGAGGAGGTCTGGGGCTACGACTTCCCGACGTCCGGTAACGCCCTGGAGGTCTACATCGGCTACCTGCGTCGTAAGACGGAGGAGGGTGGGGAGTCCAGGGTCATCCACACCGTGCGCGGCGTGGGCTACGTGCTGCGCGACGA
Organism: Corynebacterium sp. AOP12-C2-36; assembly: GCF_052379185.1. NCBI lineage: Bacteria > Bacillati > Actinomycetota > Actinomycetes > Mycobacteriales > Corynebacteriaceae > Corynebacterium > Corynebacterium sp. AOP12-C2-36. Next base: position 25,339 of record NZ_JBQSYJ010000013.1, read on the forward strand.
CGCGCCGTAAACCCTCCCGCTGGCAGAATGCTGAGTGCGCGCCCCACGCTTGCCGTGTGTGGCGCGCACACGTTCCGATCGCACTGTCAGGCGGCGCGGACGAGACGTCAATCTGGGTCAGCCATAATCAGTTACGTCAGAACATAGTTGAGTCAGCCGACGGGACACGCCGGCGAAGGAGAGTCAGATGTCCGGGGAAGATCGGAACGGCAACGACTACAACGGCGCAGGCGGCCCCGCCGGCGTAGGCGGATCACACGAGGCGGGGACCGACGCCTGGGGGAGGACCTCACCGGACTACCGGCAGGGCGCGCCCGACGGGCAGTCCGGCTTCTCCGACCCCGGCGCACAGCAGCGACACTGGGAGGCGCTGTCCAGCCAGTACCCCAGCAACGAGGGGATGCCCGGCTACCCCGTGGCAGGGCCCGAACTTCCCCCGGGCGGCGCGCCTGCGGCGACGAAGGACTCTCCCCGCAGGTTCTCCACCCCGGTGGTCGCCGCCCTGGTGCTCGCGGTCGGTGTCGCTTCGGCGGCCGTCACCGCCGGCATCGTCCAGAACGGCGACAGCAGCTCCGGCGTCACGTCCTCCCTGAACAGCTCGGGCAGCGGTGAGAGGGAGAACACCTCCGTCTCCGACCCCGACCCGGGAACGGTGGAGGACGTCGCCTCGAACGTGCTCCCCAGTGTCGTTTCCATCCAGGTCACCACCCAGCAGGGTGGTGCTGAGGGATCCGGTTCGATCATCAGCTCCGACGGGCTCATCCTCACCAACAACCACGTCGTCTCCGGCTCCGACGAGGGCGAGATGACCGTCACCACCAACGACGGGCGCCAGCTGCAGGCCGACGTCGTCGCCACCGACCCCCAGACCGACCTCGCCGTGGTCAAGGCCAACGGCACCGACGACCTGCAGCCCATCGCCATCGGCGACTCCGACTCCCTCCAGGTCGGCGAGACCGTGGTAGCCGTGGGCTCGCCGCTCGGCCTGTCCTCGACCGTGACCACCGGCATCGTATCGGCGATGAACCGTCCCGTGCAGGCCGGCGGTGAGGACGGCGGCGAGGCGTCGCTGATCGACGCCATCCAGACCGACGCCGCCATCAACCCGGGCAACTCCGGCGGCGCCCTGGTCAACCTCCAGGGTGAGCTCGTCGGCATCCCCTCGGTGATCGCCACCCTCGGCGGCGAGATGGGCGGGGAGTCCGGGTCGATCGGCCTGGGCTTCGCCATCCCCTCCAACCAGGCGGAGGACACCGCCCAGCAGCTCATCGACAACGGTTCGGCCACCCACCCGGTCATCGGGGCGACGGTCAACACCGGCACCGAGACCTCCTCCAACGGGGCCGAGATCGTCAAGGTCGTCGGCGGCGGTCCGGCGGCAGACGCCGGGATCCGCGACGGCGACATCGTGACCAAGGTCGACGACCGGATCGTGGACAGCGGCGTGAGCCTCATCGCCGCCATCCGGTCCCACAACGTCGGAGACGAGGTCACGCTGACCGTCACCGACGGTAACGGTGGCAATGAACGGGAGATCGGTGTGACGCTGTCGGCGTCCGAGGACGACTAGTCCGCGACCATTCAACCCCCTAGACCTATACAGCGGGCCGTTCTCCGGATACCGTTGACGGGACCCCGCACACCGCGACGGGCTGAGAAGTACCTGAGGAGCTCACCACCATGTCCCAAGAACACTATGTCGACACCGACGAGACCGAAGACTCGGCCGGTGTGATCACCGTGCCGGGCATCGAGGACTTCGCCCGCGTGGAGCAGGAGTCGATCGAACGCCTCGACGCCGAGATCACCGAGCCGGGGGACGAGGTCTTCCGCTCCATGGACATCCAGGAGAACGGCCGGGAGTCGAACAACCCGCGCCATTCCCTGCTGCACGCCCTCGTGGTGATCGTCACCGACCACCCGGACGACGCAGACCAGTCCGGTGAGCTCGTGGCGGAACTCCTCGCAGAGGAGGACTACATGGTGGACGCGGTGCTCACCGTCGAGTCCGGCAAGTCCGCGGTCCGCCAGGCACTGGAGACCGCCGTCGTCGGCGGCGCGGACCTGGTCATCACCGTCGGCGGCACCGGCGTCAGCCCCAGGGACAAGGCTCCGGAGGCCACCAAGGCGGTCCTGGACAAGCGGATCCCGGGTCTCTCCCAGGCGCTACGCTCGTCCGCACTGGCCTGCAACGCCGTCGACGGCGGGCTGTCGCGCGGTGTGGCGGGGGTGTCCGGGTCCACAGTGGTGGTGAACCTCGCCGCCACGCGCGGTGCGATCCGCGACGGGATGGCCACGCTGTGCCCGCTGGTGCGCCACGTCATCGCGGACCTCAGCAGGGCATGAGACGCCGTCGTAAGACGGGCGTGCTGGGCAAGGGGCATGCCCCGGACCTCGATCTGGACATCAACCTGGGCAGCCAGGGAAGCGGGGAAAGGCCGGACGCACAGCGTCCGGCCGATGACGGGGGATTCGGGGAGGATTTCTGGGAGGGTCAGCGCCCTCCCCACTGGTGACGCGAAAGGGGGTCAGCGTGCCGAGTGCCGTCCGCCGGTCTCGGTCGAGCTGCCGGTGGAGTCAGCGGTGCCGGTGGTGTCGGGGATCTCGCCGGCGAGCCCGTTGGACGCGGAGGTGAGGCCGCTTTGGTTCGCCAGGAGGTCACGGATCTCGACCAGCAGGTCCACCTCGGAGGCCACGGTCTCCTCCGGGTCGATGCCCTTACGCCGGGCGTTGAGCTCGTTGAGCTTGTTCATCGGGGCGACGAGCAGGAAGTAGACCACGCCGGCGATGATCAGGAAGTTGATCGCCGCGGTGATGATCGCACCCAGGTCGATCTGGGTGCTCTCCATGCCGGAGCGCAGCTGGAACTTCAGCCCGTCGACCTCCGTGCCGCCGAAGCAGTTGATCAACGGCTGGATCAGGGAGTCTGAGATGGCGGTGACGATGGCGGTGAACGCCGCACCGATGATCACGGCGATGGCGAGTTCCATCACGTTTCCGCGGGTGATGAAGTCTTTGAAACCCTTGATCATGATGCTCTCCTTGTGCTGGTTGAACCGGGTGATGTTGGTCGGTCTACCGGTGGTCCCGGCTGGCCGTGGTGGTCGGGAAGCTGCCCGAGTCGGTCACGACGCACTCGACCGAGATGTCCAGCTGGGTGCGGGGGACGTCGACCCCGAATTCCTCGTGGTCCACGACTGCCACAATTCTGCCAGTTTTCGCGGCGCCGGTGACGTCGACGAGCGTGCGGTCGTAGAATCCGCCGCCCTGCCCCAGACGTGTGCCGTCACGGTCGACGGCGAGTGCGGGGATGACCAGGGCGTCTAACCTGGTTGTCAGTTCCAGGGTGGATATCGGTGCCGGAACCTCCGGTGTTTCCTCAGATTCTGTGATCCCGAACGCACCGGTGCGCGTGGAGTGTCCGCCCAGGTAGGGAAGCCAGGTCAGCGGCCGTGCTGGGCCGGTGACCACCGGCAGCCAGACCTCGTGGCCGGCGTCACGCAGGACGTCCGGGAGTGCCGCCCCGCCGGGTTCGCCCGGCAGTCCGGCGAAGGCGGCCACGGCCCCGGGGCAGGACGCGCCGGCGGCGTCCTGCAGCAGCGCCAGGAGGTTCGCCGCGATGGCGGCGTCGCGGCGGCTGCGTTCCTCCTCGGGGACCGCGGCGCGTGCCGCGCGGACGCGGGCGCGCACCGCACGCTTCGCGGTTGCGGTGGTGTTTGTCACGGCGTCGTCACCCATAGGCCCTGATGGTAATACCTCCGGGGGTGGTGACGGTGAGGCCGGCGTGCCCGTTTTTCGGGCCACGGTGTGTTCTCGCCCGGCCAACTGGGGGTGACGCCTGTAGGATTCGTGTCATGGCAACTACCAACTCAACTGCTCCCTCCGGCTCTCCAGACGTCGTCGCCGACGGCGTTCCCACCGGTGGGATCCGAACTGTCGTGGTACCTGCCGCAGGCCTGGGCACCCGTTTCCTGCCTGCCACCAAGACAGTTCCCAAAGAACTCCTCCCTGTCGTCGACACCCCCGGAATTGAACTGATCGCCAAGGAGGCCTCCGAGGCCGGCGCGTCCCGTCTCGCGGTGGTCACCTCACCCCGCAAGCAGGGGATCATGGCCTTCTTCGACCGCGACGAGCTCCTGGAGGACACCCTCGAGTCCCGCGGCAAGACCGACCAGCTCAACAAGGTCCGTGCCGTCAACGAGATGATCACCGCGGTGTCGGTGAACCAGGACCGCCCGCTGGGCCTCGGCCACGCCATCGGCTGCGCCGAGGACGCCCTCGACGAGGACGAGGACGCCTTCGCCGTCCTGCTCCCGGACGACCTCGTGCTGCCGTTCGGCGTGATGAACGAGATGATCGAGGTGCGTAAGCGCCTCGGCGGCACCGTGCTGTGCGGGTTCGAGGTGCCGGAGGACGAGGTCTCGAACTACGGCGTCTTCGAGGTCGCCGAGCCGGACGACGAGCTCGGCGACCAGGTCCGCCGGGTGACCGGCATGGTCGAGAAGCCGGACGCGGCGGACGCACCGTCCAACATCGTGGCCACCGGCCGCTACCTGCTCGACCGCTCGATCTTCGACGCGCTGCGCCGCACCGAGCCGGGCAAGGGCGGGGAGATCCAGGTGACCGACGCGATCGCGAAGTTGATCGAGGAGGGCCACCCGGTCCACGTCTACGTGCACCGCGGCAACCGCCATGACCTGGGCAACCCGGGTGGTTTCATCCGCGCCTGCGTGGACTTCGCGCTGAACGACCCGTCCTACGGACCGTCGCTGGAGAAGTGGCTGGAGCAGCGACTCGACAAGTGACCCTGGCAGGACTTCTCGACGGTGGTGCCCGACATGGGCGCCACCTTCTGCTGTTGTGGGGTGTCGAGGCGGTAGAGTCTGCACGAGTAGAACCTGCACGTACACCCCGACTTCCCCTACCGAGACACCGTGAGGACGGCCCACGTGAGAACTGTTGAGGAGCAGCTGGCCACGGTCAGCGCCGCGGCAGTAACACCGGAACCGGTGCGCACCGCGATTTCAGAGGCACTGGGTCTGCGGTGCGCCGAACAGGTCGAGGCGGAGGTCTCCGTCCCCGGCTTCGACCAGGCCGCCGTGGACGGCTACGCGGTGCGTTCCGTGGACGTCCGCCACGCCGGCAGCGTGGACCCGGACGTGCCGTCCGCCCGGCTGCCCGTGGTCGGCGACGTCGGTGCGGGCTCGCACCGTCCGGTACGTCTGCAGCCGCGCCAGGCGGTGCGGGTGCAGGCCGGCGCGCCGATCCCCACCCTCGCCGACGCGGTGGTCCCGCTGGACTGGGCGGAGGACGACGGGCGTCGCACCGAGGCCCTGCGTCCGGTGGCCGGCGGCCAGTTCATCCACCGCGCGGGGTCCGACGTGCAGCCCGGCGACGTGGTCGTGGAGCAGGGTTCGGTCATCGGCGCCGCACAGGTGGGCCTGCTGGCCGCGGTCGGACGCTCCAAGGTGCTGGTCTACCCGCGGCCGCGGATGGCGGTGCTGTCCTTCGGTCCGGAACTGGTCGACATCGACCGTGAGCCGGGGCTGGGACAGGTCCACGACGTGAACTCCTATGCGCTGGCCTCGGCCGGACGCGAGGCCGGGGCGGACGTCAACCGGCTCGGCATCGTCGGCGGTGAGGACCGTCGGCTGCGCGACATCATCGAGGGCCAGCTGATCCGTTCGGAGATCCTGGTGATCTCCGGGGGAGTGGGCGGTGCGTCCAGTGACCGGTTGCGCGAGATCCTGTCGGGCATGGGTGAGCTGGACGTCTCACGCGTGGCGATGCGCCCGGGTTCGGTGCAGGGCTTCGGCATCCTCGGCGCAGACCGGGTGCCCACGTTCCTGCTGCCGTCGAACCCGAGTGCCGCGCTGGTGGCGTTCGAGGTGATGGTGCGTCCGCTGGTGCAGATCCTGCGTGGTCAGCGGCAGTCGATGCGTCGGGTGGTCAAGGCGCGCACCATCGCAGGGCTGGAGTCCGCCCCGCACCGTCGGGGTTTCATCCGCGCCCAGCTGATGCGCGACCGGGAGACCCGCGAGTTCCTCGTGGACCCGTTGGGTGCCACCGCCGGCGGGGAGCCCACGCACCTGCTCGGCAGCCACGGCCAGTCGAACTGCCTGATCGTGGTGCCCGGTGACCGCACGCGCGTCGAGCCCGGCGAGGTCGTCGACGTGATGTTCCTGACGAACAGGGTGTGAGGACACCCGTGTTCCTCACCGGCCGGTCGGTCCGGCACCCGGGCTGGCCCGCCACGACCCCCTCCCTGCCCACCGCACTGGGGCAGGTGCGCCTGCGGCCGTTGTCCAGGCGCGACGGGCGGCACTGGGCGGAGTTCCGCAACGCCGACGAGCACCTGCTGCGCCCGGTCGAGCCCACGGTGCCGGGGCCGTGGTGGGAGTCCCACACCCGCGCGGTGTGGCGGCGCAACTACGCGGGCCTGGCGTCCCTGGCGGTGGAGGGGCACCTGCTGCCCTTCGCCATCGAGGTCGACGGTGCGTTCGCCGGCCAGTTGACCCTGGGCAACGTGCAGCACGGTGTGGTCTGCAGCTGCTGGATCGGCTACTGGGTGTACTCCGGGTTCAGTGGCTCCGGCGTCGCGACGGCCGCGGTGCGGCTCGGCGTGGAGCACGCGGTGACGCAGGTGGGCATGCACCGGTTGGAGGCGACCGTGCTGGAGTCGAACGTCTCGTCCCGCCGCGTGCTGGAGAAGGTGGGTTTCCGGCAGGAGGGGCTGCTGCGGCGCAACCTGCACATCAACGGTCAGTGGCAGGACCACCTGCTGGTGGGGTTGACGGCGGAGGAACGGCGCGGGCTGTAACGGAACCGACCTGAACCGACACGGTGCGGCGCGCCTGCGTCCCCGCGGCGACGGTGGCACGTATCGTCGGGTCAGTATCTATTCCCTGCTCGTAGATCTTCGTGTAGACCCCCGTGTAGACCCTGTCGTCGGTGAAAGGAAAGGCCGCTAGTGTTCGGCTCCCTCAGCTCTCTGATCCTGATCGCGGTCGTCTGGCTTCTTCTGCTCGCGCCCCTGTTCCTGCGTAACCAGTCCCCGGTGCGCCGTACCTCCACGGCCCTGTCGGAGACGCGTGTGCTGCATGAGGGCGGTTCGGAGATCTCCAGGCCGCGGAAGCGCCCGTTGCCTGCGGAGTCGCTGTACCACGCCGATGTCGACGAGGACATCGAGCTGGTCGAGGCGGAGCCGGAGAGGGTGATCATCGACGACACCGGGCGTGACGTGCCGGGGATCATCGAGGGTGAGGTCGTCGGTTACCGTCCGCTCGACGAGGAGGACACCGGCGAGTTCGCCCCGGTCGCGCCGGACGACGAGACGCCGGACGCCGTCGCGGAGGACGACGACGCCTACAGCGTCGAGGTGGTTGCCGACGAGGCCGAAGGCGCCGGGGACGCCGAGTTCGTCGAGGCTGAGGCCGTGGAGCCGGTCGAGACCCTCGAGGCACTGGATGAGCCGGCCGACGAGCAGCTCACCGACCCGGACGCCGAGTCCACCGCGGGTCGCTTCACCAGCATCCCGGCGGCGTACCTGCGTGGCGGCGACATCGACGTGTCGGTGGGCACCGGCGAGCACCCGGTCGACGACGAGGGTTACCCCGCCGACCCCGCCGACGCCGGGGACGCCGATTTCCTCGACGACGCCTACGGTGACGGTGAGCTCACGGCGGAGGAGCTGGACTACGCGGCGGCCCGCCGTGGTCGTGGCTTCTACGACCCGGAGACCTCGCAGCGTCTGGTGGAGGCCCGTCAGACCCGCCGGAAGCGTGTGCTGTGCGTGCTCGCGGCATTGTGCGTGGTCTCGGTCGTGGCCGCGGTCGTGCTCGGCGGCGCGGTGTGGGTGGCCGTGGTGGCCACTGTCGCCATGTCGGGCGTGTACCTGTACTACCTGCGTCGTCAGGTGGTGGAGGAGGCGAAGCTGCGCCGTCGCCGGATCGCCCGGATGCGTCGTGCCCGCCTGGGTGTGCGCAACACCGACGACCGTGAGCTCGGCGTCCCCGACCGGCTGCTGCGTCCCGGTGCGGTGGTGCTGGAGAGCGACGACGCCGACCCTGAGTTCGCCGACCTCGACTACACCGCCTACGCGGAGTACGACGAGTACGACGGCTACGACGGGTACGAGGAGTACGACGACTACTACGACGAGCGGGGTCCCCACATCCGTGCGGTGTAGCGGCACCGGGGGAGTTAAGATGACGTCATCATGAACAATCCTGCCTTCCGCGATGCGGCCCTCCTCGTCCTGCGTGTCGCCCTCGGGGTCGTCTTCATCGCCCACGGGTGGGACAAGGTCTTCCAGGTGGGGGTGGACCAGACGGCCCAGCAGTGGGCGTCGATGCACATCCCGCAGCCCACGTTGTCGGTGTGGGTGGTGTCGGTGGTGGAGATGCTCGGCGGCGCGCTCGTGTTGCTGGGCTTCCTGACCCCGGCGGCAGCCGGCGTGCTGGCCCTGGACATGGTCGCCGCGTTCTACTTCGTGCACCTGGGCAACGGACTCTTCGTCGCCGACGGTGGCGGGGAGTTCGTCATCGTGCTCTTCGCCGCGTGCGTGATGCTCATCGTCTTCGGTGCCGGGCGGGCGAGCCTCGACAAGGCGCTCTCGCGGTTCGGGTGACGTCGGTGGAGGATCCCTACGACGTCCACGCCGCGGTGCGCGCGGCCCTGTCCGCCGAACTCGACGGGGAGGACGCGCCGTCCGGCGTGGACGACGACATGATCGAGACGCACCTCTCCGCCTGTACGGACTGCAGTGAGTGGTTCGCCGCGGCGAGTGACCTGAACCGTCGGCTGCGTATGTCGCTGGCGTCCTCGACGGGCCCCGCGCAGGACGCCCCGGGGGAGGCGAGCGAGCTGGCGGCGTCGATGGTGCGCCTGGCCGACGAGACGCCGCAGCTGTCGCACCGGCTGCGCAACCGCTCACTGCCGTTGGTGCTCAGCCGACTGGCGATGGTGGCCGTGGCGCTGTGCTACATCGCCTGGTCGGTGCTGCTGCTCACCGGTGCCGCGGGCACCGGTGCCGGGGCGGCGGACGGTCCGGGTGGGGAGGTGGGCAACGCCGGCGACCCGGACGTGGCCTCGTTGTCGGTGGACGCTGCGGCGGTGCGCCTCGCACTCGCCGCCGGGTTGCTGTGGGGCGCGGCGCGGCCGCGCTCGGCGCCGGGCCTGCTGCCGGTGTTCCTGGCGTTGTGGGGGTTCGGCGCGGGGTTCGCCACCCGCGACGTGGTGCTGGGGCTGCTGGACGGTGCGGTGGACGTGACGATGGTCGCCGGCCTGCTGCTGCACCTGGCGGCGTGTGCGGCGTTGATCGGGGTGTGGTTGTCGCGCAATCACGCCGTCGCCCCGCTGCGGCAGTCCCTGCGCGGGCTGTCGGCCCGTCCGGTCAGCTACAGCCCGGACGACGTGCAGGCGAACTCCAGCTGGCGACCGGGAGACCCCGGCGACTCAGGTCCAGCCGGGCAGCCAAATCCGTAGCTGCCACTGTTCGTCGGTGATCGGCATGCCGGTGAAGATGGGCAGGAAGAACAGGAACATCCACACCACCAGCACCAGGTAGGCCACGGCGACGAGCATGCCCGTGCGCTCCAGGACGAGGACGCGCAGCTCGCCGACGACGCCCACCTGGCCGGACGCCGCGGCGTCCGGCACGTCCCGCGTCGTCTTTCGTAGCGACCATCCGGAGACCTGGCCCAGGCACAGGGCCAGCCCGATGATGAGGAAGGGCGCCAGGTTCGTGGCGTAGAACAGGTACATCTGCCGGTCCACGTTGAGCAGCCACGGCAGGAAACCGGCGGCGTAGCCGACGACCGGCACCAGCCAGCGCATGTCGCGGCGTCCGATCAGGCGCCACAGGCCCCACAGCAGCACCGGTACGGAGAGCCACCACATCGCCGGCGTGCCGATCAGCAGCACGGTCTCGCGGTGCCCGTCGGCGGTGGTGGAGGAGTGGTAGAGCAGGGCGCGGGTGGTCGCCAGCCAGTCCCACGGCTTGGACTCCCACGGGTGGTGGTGGCCGTTGGAGTTGGTCAGTTCGGAGTGGAAGCCCAGCACGGACACGTGGTAGTAGATGAAGTTCAGCCAGGTGTCCGGCAGGAAGTCCAGTCCCCAGGACGCGATCTGGTCGTTGCCGGCCTCGGCCTCGTGGCGGAAGACCCCGGTCTCCGAGGCGAACCAGGACCGCCAGGACAGCAGGTACACCACCAGCGGTGCGAGCACGATCGAAGCGAAGCCGGGGAGGCAGTCGCGGCCCACGGTGCCGAGGAAGGGACGTTCCACGCCGAAGCGACGGCGACGCCACCAGTCCAACGCCACCACGGTGACCCCGAAGAAGGCCATGTAGTACAGCCCCGACCACTTCACCGCCAGGGCGCAACCCAGGGCGACGCCGGCGGCGAAGCGCCACCAGCGGAAGCCCAGGCGCGGGCCCAGCGGACGGTCGCCGATGCGTCCTTCGGCCAGGACGCGGCGGAAGCGCCGCTCCATCTCGCCGTGGTCGCGCAGCAGCAGGTACACGGCGAGGACGACGAAGAACACCTGGAAGTGGTCGAGCATCGCCGAACGTCCGGTCACGAAGAGGATGCCGTCGCACAGGGCCAGGACGCCGGCGGACAGGCCGACCCAGTCGGAGCCGCTGAGGCGGCGGGCGGTGGCGGCGATCAGCAGGATCACGCCGACCGCCAGCAGTGCCACCACGATGCGCCAGCCCCACGGGTTGTTGCCGAACACGGCCATGCCGAGTGCCTCGAGGTGCTTGGCCAGGGGCGGGTGCACGATCAGCCCGTAGCCGGGGTTGTCCTCGATGCCGCCGCGCACGATCTGCCACGACTGCGGCACGTAGTGCTTCTCGTCGAAGACGGGGGTTCCGTCGTCGGTGGGGTGCGACAGCCACGGCAGTCGGCTGAGCAGGCCCAGCACGCCCAGGGTCGCCAGGATCGTCCACCAGCGCCGGGGACCCCGCTGGGGACGCTGCCGCGGTGCGGCGGCGGTGGCGGTGGTGGCTGGAGTCTGCGTCACAGTGGGCAATCCTATACGTCGCGGCCCGGGGTCCCGCCCCCGGCGGGTAGGCTCTGGTGACCATGCAGGAGAACACCCCGGACCCCCGGACCGTGACCACCGTGACCACCGTGACCACCGTGCTGCAGCGCGCCGCCGGGCGGCGTCCCCTCGCCGGCGGTGGGGTGATCCTGGCGGCGACGCCGCTGGGCGACCCGTTGGACGCGTCCATCCGGCTGATCGACGCCCTGGGCAGCGCCGACGTGGTCGCCGCCGAGGACACCCGGCGGACCCGTGCACTGGCGGACGCCCTGGGCGTGGAGATCACCGGTCAGGTGGTCTCCAACTTCGACCACAACGAGGCCGACCGGGCCGCCGGACTGGTAGAGCGTGCCGCCGCGGGGGCGCGGGTCCTGGTGGTCACGGACGCGGGCATGCCCTCGGTCTCCGACCCGGGGTTCCCGCTGGTCCAGGCGGCGCAGGACGCCGGGGTGCCGGTCACGTGCCTGCCCGGCCCCTCGGCGGTGCCGACCGCGTTGGCCCTGTCCGGGGTGGGTGTGGGGCACTTCGCCTTCGACGGTTTCGCCCCTCGTAAGGACGGTGCGCGGCGCCAGTGGCTGGAGTCGGTGCGCGACTCGACCCGGGCGGTGAGTTTCTTCGAGTCACCGCACCGTCTGGCGGCCACGCTGGCCACCGCGGCGGAGGTCTGCGGCGCGGACCGGGAGGCCGCGGTGTGCCGCGAGCTCACGAAGACCTTCGAGGAGGTCGTCCGCGGGCCGTTGGGTGAGCTGGCGCAGTGGGCGTCGGACGGGGTGAAGGGCGAGATCACGGTGGTGATCTCCGCGTCCGCCGGCGGCACCGACAAGTCCCCGGAGGACCTGGTCGACGAGGTCGAGGAGAAGGTGGCACAGGGGCTGCGTCTCAAGGACGCCAGCCGCGAGGTCTCCGCAGCGCACGGGGTGTCGCGTCGGGAGCTCTACGAGGCGGTCCTGGCGGCGCGCCAGGTGTGACCGGGCGGACACACCCTCCGGGGTGACCGGGCCCCGTGTCCGGGGAGTATGGCAGAGTGGTCTGCATGTCCGTTTCAGAAGAGAACCCACAATCAGAGGATATCGGCCCCCCGGGCACCGACGCTGACGGTGCCCCGTTCACGGATCCCGGTCTCAACATGGAGAAGATCTCTCCTGTCGCCACCGAGGACATGCTGCCGCCCCCTGCCGAGGACGAGAACGCGAAGGTCGACAAGACCGTCACCGGTTTCGCCGCGGTGATCGTGCTCGCGGTCGTGGTCTGGGGTCTGGTCGCCCCGGACAGCTTCTCCTCCTTCGCCGACGCGGCGCTGGACTTCATCGTCACCGACTTCGGCTGGGTGTACATCATCGCCGGCTCGGTGTTCGTGTTCTTCATCCTGTACGTGGCCCTGAGCAAGTTCGGCAACATCCGGCTGGGCCAGGACGACGAGCGGCCCGAGTTCAACGCGGCCAGCTGGATCGCGATGATGTTCGCCGCCGGCATGGGCATCGGCCTGATGTTCTACGGCGTTGCCGAGCCGATGAACTTCTACCGCAACGGTGTGCCCGGGGAGGCGACCGAGAGCAACCCGGTGGCCTTCTCCACCACGCTGTTCCACTGGACGCTGCACCCGTGGGCGATCTACGCGATCGTCGGCCTGGCCATCGCGTACGGCACCTTCCGCCTGGGCCGTAAGCAGCTGCTCAGCTCGGCGTTCATCCCGCTGATCGGCGTGCGCCGTGCCGAGGGCTGGCTGGGCAAGCTGATCGACGTGCTGTCGATCTTCGCCACCGTCTTCGGTACCGCCGCCTCCCTGGGCCTCGGTGCGCTGCAGATCGCCTCCGGCCTGAACGCCACCGACATCGTGGACGACCCGGGCACCGGCTGGCTGCTGCTGATCATCGGTGTGCTCGGCATCTGCTACCTGATCTCGGCCTACTCGGGTGTCGGCAAGGGCATCCAGTACGTCTCGAACTTCAACATGGTCATGGCCGCGATCCTGGCGTTCTTCGTCCTGATCGTGGGCCCGACCGTGGTCATCGCCAACACGATCCCCACCGCCTTCGGCAACTACCTGCAGGAGTTCTTCGGCATGGCCGCCCGCACGGCGGACACCTCGCCGGGCATGGACGAGTGGCTCGCCGGCAACACCCTGTTCTACTGGGCGTGGTGGATCTCCTGGTCGCCCTTCGTCGGTACCTTCATCGCCCGCATCTCCCGCGGCCGTACCGTGCGTGAGTTCATCCTCGTGGTGATGCTCGTGCCCACCGCGGTCTCCGTGGTCTGGTTCTCCATCTTCGGTGGCAGCGCCATCCACCAGGAGAACGCTGGTTCCGAGATCTACGGTGACGGCAACTCGGAGAACATGCTGTTCAACCTGCTGCACGACCTGCCGTTGGGCACCGTCTCCTCGATCATCGCCATGGTCCTGCTCGCCACGTTCTTCATCACCTCGGCGGACTCCGCCTCCACGGTGATGGGCACGATGAGCCAGAACGGCAAGCTCGTCGCCGACCGCAAGGTCACCGTGCTGTGGGGTCTGCTGACCGCACTGATCGCCGTCGTCCTGCTGCTGTCCGGTGGCGACGACGCCCTCAACAGCCTGCAGTCCGTGACGATCATCGCGGCCAGCCCGTTCGTGATCCTCATCTGCTTCCTGTGCCTGTCGATCTACAAGGGTCTGTCGCAGGACCCGCTGTTCCTCGACGAGAAGCAGAAGCGGGCCTTCGCCCTGCGTCTGGCGCGCGAGCGCCGGCACCAGGAGACCGCCGAGGCACGTGCCGCCCGTGAGCGGCGTCGCGGCAAGCGCGGCGACTCCGCGGAGAAGGCCGGCTCGAAGTAGCCGCCGACCGCACTCCGCACGCCGGCGCGCACCAGGGGAAACCGTCCCCGGGTGCGCGCCTTCGTCGTGCCATGGCTTAGTCTGGTCGCATGTCGAAACACGTCCTCACCGCCGTCGCCTGGCCCTACGCCAATGGACCCCGCCACATCGGACACGTCGCCGGGTTCGGCGTCCCCTCCGACGTCTTCGCCCGTTTCCAGCGAATGTCGGGGAACAAGGTGCTGATGGTCTCCGGGACCGACGAGCACGGCACCCCGCTGCTCGTGCAGGCGGAGAAGGAGGGCGTGGGGGTCCAGGAGCTGGCCGACCGCTACAACCGCGTCATCGTGGAGGACCTCGCCGGTCTGGGCCTGTCCTACGACCTGTTCACCCGCACGACCACCCGCAACCACTACGCGGTGGTCCAGGAACTCTTCCGTGGCCTGAACGACAACGGCTACATGCTGCGCCAGACCACCACCGGGGCGATCAGCCCGTCCACCGGGCGTACCCTGCCGGACCGGTTCATCGAGGGCACCTGCCCGTTGTGCGGCGCCACGGACGCCCGCGGCGACCAGTGCGACAACTGCGGCAACCAGCTCGACCCTGCCGACCTCATCGACCCGCGCTCCAAGATCAACGGCGAGACCCCGGACTTCGTGGAGACCGAGCACTTCATGCTCGACCTCCCGGCCGTCGCCGAGGCGCTCGAAGGCTGGCTGACCACCCGTGAGGGCTGGCGTCCCAACGTCCTGAAGTTCTCCCTCAACCTGCTCAAGGACATGCGTCCGCGCGCGATGAGCCGCGACATCGACTGGGGCGTCCCGGTGCCGATCGAGGGCTGGCAGGACAACAACGCCAAGAAGCTCTACGTGTGGTTCGACGCGGTCGTCGGCTACCTCTCCGCCTCCATCGAGTGGGCCTGGCGCTCCGGTGAGCCGGACGCGTGGCGCGAGTGGTGGTCGGACCCGGAGGCCCTGTCCTACTACTTCATGGGCAAGGACAACATCACCTTCCACTCCCAGATCTGGCCGGGTGAGCTGCTCGGCTACGCCGGCAAGGGTGCCCACGGCGGCGAGGCCGGCGAGTTCGGCGAGCTCAACCTGCCGACCGAGGTCGTCTCCTCGGAGTTCCTCACGATGTCCGGCTCGAAGTTCTCCTCGTCGAAGGGCGTGGTGATCTACGTGCGCGACTTCCTGGAGGAGTTCGGCCCGGACGCGCTGCGCTACTTCATCGCCGTCGCCGGCCCGGAGAACATGGACACGGACTTCACCTGGGACGAGTTCGTGCGCCGCATCAACACCGAGCTGGCCAACGGCTGGGGCAACCTGGTCAACCGCACGGTGTCGATGGCGCACAAGAACTTCGGCGAGGTGCCCGCCGGCGGCGAGCTCTCCGCCGAGGACACCGACCTGCTGGAGGACGCCGCCTCGGCGTTCGACACCGTCGCCGAGTGCCTGGAGCACTCGCGGTTCAAGGCGGGCATCGCCGAGGCGATGCGCATCGTGGACCGCGGCAACCAGTACATCGCAGCCCAGGAGCCGTGGAAGCTGGCGAAGGACGAGTCCCAGCGTGAGCGCCTGGCCACCGTGCTGCACACCGCGCTGCAGGTGGTCTCGGACGCGAACACGCTGCTGACCCCGTACCTTCCGTTCTCCGCGCAGCAGGTCTTCGAGACCCTCGGCGGTACCGGCGTGTGGGCCGCCCAGCCGAAGGTCGTGGAGGTCACCGACGATTCGCCGCGCACCCCGGTGGGTGTGGGTCTGCCGGCCGAGGGCCGCAGCTACCCGGTGATCATGGGCGACTACGACGACCAGAAGGCCCACTGGGGACGCACGGCGCTCACCGCGGGTACCCCGCTGGCGAAGCCGTCCCCGCTGTTCACGAAGCTGGATCCCGAGCTCGCCGAGACCGGCCCGTCCTGGGCCTCGGTCCAGGCCTCGGCGGAGTAGGCCATGACCTCCGGCACCCGCTTCACCGACCGGCTCCGCGCCGAGCACGCCGACACCTGGGACGCCGCGGTGACCCACCGTTTCGTCCGGGAGCTGTTCGCCGGCACGCTGCCGGACGCGCGGATGGCGGAGTACCTGGTCCAGGACTACCGTTTCGCCGACGGGTTCATGGCGTTGCTCGGCACCGCGGTGGCCACGGCGGACAACTACCCGGCCCGTCGCCGCTTCGCCCAGTTCCTCGGGGAGGTCGCCGGCGACGAGGACACCTACTTCGTCGAGGCGATGGCGGAGCTCGGCGCGCAGGACGGTGAGGGCGGGGCCGCGGTGCCGGACTGTCCGGCGACGGCGGGGTTCCGCCGGCTGTTCGCCGACGCCGCGGCGTCCGGCAGTTATGTCGCGGTGGTCAGCGTGCTGGTGGTGTGCGAGTGGCTGTACCTGGACTGGGCCACGCGGCCGGAGAACACCGCCCTGGCACCCGGCGGTCGCCCGGAGCGCCACGTGCACGCCGAATGGGTGCGCCTGCACGACTACCCCGACTTCCACGATCTGGTGGCGTTCCTGCGCGACGAGGTCGACCGGGTGGGGGAGTCGGACCCGCAGACGGCCCGCGAGTACTTCGGACGCACGGTGGACCTGGAGCTGGCCTTCTTCGGGGAGTCCCTGCCGGCCAGCTAGCCTGGGGGCATGTCACGACGTAAGCCCCGCCCCACACCCGTCCCGCCGGAGGCCCTGCCGGCCCTGTTCGACGCGCACACGCACCTGGCGTCCTGCGGTGAGCAGGACGCCGCGGCGGTGCGCGCGGTGATGGACCGCGCGGCGGCGACCGGGGTGGCCGGGGTGTGCACCGTCGGCGACGGGATCGCCGAGGCGGAACTGGCGCTGCAGGCTGCCCACGCCGACGAGCGCGTGGTGGCGGCCTGCGCGGTGCACCCGACGAAGGCCGACGAACTGACCGGGGACGTCCGCGACCGCCTGCGCGAGCTGGTGGCCGACCCGCGGTGCGTGGCAGTGGGGGAGACCGGCCTGGACACCTACTGGATCACCCACGACCCGGGGAACACCGCCTCCCTGGACGTCCAGGAGGAGGCGTTGCGCTGGCACATGGACCTGGCCGCGGAGGTGGGCAAGCCGCTGATGATCCACAACCGTGAGGCCGACGGCGACTTGATGCGGGTGCTGGCGGACGCCCCGGCGGAGCTGCCGGTGATGCTGCACTGCTTCTCCTCGCCGCTGGAGGTGGCCCGTGAGGCTGTCGGGCGCGGTTACTACCTGAGCTTCTGCGGCAACGTGACCTTCAAGCGCAACGAGGAGCTGCGGCAGGCGGCGGCGCTGGTGCCGTCGGACCGTCTGCTGGTGGAGACCGATGCGCCGTACATGATGCCGGAGCCCTACCGGGGCAGCCGCAACGAGCCGGCGTACGTGGGCTACACCGCGCGGTGCGTGGCCGAGGCCCGGGGGATGGACGCGGCGGAACTCGGGGAGTTGGCCACGGCGAATGCACGGCGGTTGTACGGGATCTGAGACGGTGGTGCCCGTGTGACCTGTGGGCCGGGAGTGGCATGCGGGTGTGATCATGGTGACAGAAACGGGGGGAGAAGCCGCGATTTCTTGATCGTGACCCAATCGTTACCGTATCGTGACCAACGTTATTCGATATGGCCTGAACCGCCGCCCCTGATCCGCAGGGTCGACGCCACCGGAGGTAGAAGAGCGCGTGTCCCCCAAGAAGAAGTCCACCCTGCACCGCATCAACAGCACCAGCTCGGTCCCGCTGCGCGCGGCGACCGGCGGCATGCTGGCGGTCCTCGTCGTCGGCGGCACCGTGGTCGCCACGAACCACAAGGACGTCACCCTCGACGTCAACGGTGAGATCATGCAGGCAAGTGCGATGTCGGGGGACATCCGCGGCCTGCTCGAGGACAACGACGTCGACGTCGCCGACCGCGACATGATCACCCCGGGGCTCGACGAGAAGGTCGAGGACAACGGCACCGTGACCGTGCGCTCGGCACGCCAGGTCGCCGTGACCGTGGACGGCCAGCTCAAGGACGTGGACACCACCTCCCTGACCGTCGCCGACCTGCTCTCCGAGCTGGGCTACGGGGAGAACGCCGCCGCCCTGTCCGAGGGCACCGGCACGCAGATCCCGGTCGACGGCATGGAACTCAACATCACCACGCCGCGCGACTTCACCCTCAACGACGGCAACCCCGGCGAGGAGCCGGCGCGCCTGTCCCTGGCCGCCGCCACCGTCGGCGAGGCCCTGGAGCTGCGCGGCACCCCGCTCGGCGAGGACGACGTCGTCACCCCGTCCGCCGACACCCCGCTGACCCCCGGCACCCACATCGAGGTCCACCGCGTGACCACCGACGAGGTCACCGAGGAGCGTCCCTTCGACCCGCCGGTCACGGTCAAGGAAGACCCGGACAAGCCCGAGGGCGAGGAGGAGGTCGTCGAGGAGGGCTCCACCGGCCTGGAGAAGGTCACCTTCAAGGTCACCACCACCAACGGCGACGAGACCGGCCGCGACGTGGTCGACCGCACCGAGCTGGAGCCCGCGACCGAGCGCGTCGTGGTCCGCGGCACCAAGAAGGCCTCCTCCGGCTCCTCCGCCTCCGCTGCCGCGGTGGCCGGCGGTTCGGTCTGGGACGAGCTCGTGCAGTGCGAGGCCACCGGCGACTGGTCGGCCAACACCGGCAATGGCTTCTCCGGCGGCCTGCAGTTCACCCCGTCCACCTGGGCAGCCTACGGCGGCACCGAGTACGCCCCCGAGGCGCACATGGCCTCCCGTGAGCAGCAGATCGCCGTGGCCGAGAAGGTCCAGGCGGCACAGGGCTGGGGCGCCTGGCCGGCCTGCACCTCCAAGATGGGGCTGAGCTAACAGCGGTGGTCCGGTTCCCGGCGGGCACGTGGGCTATCCTGGTCAACCGTGGAACATGAGAACAGCACGGGCGTCCGACTGCTCGGCCCCGGCGACATCCGGGAGCTGGCGGCGGAGCTCGACGTCACCCCGACCAAGCGCCTGGGCCAGAACTTCGTCATCGACCCGAACACGGTCCGCCGGATCGTCTCGGCCGCCGAGGTGGGGGAGCACGACCATGTCGTGGAGGTGGGCCCGGGGCTCGGGTCGCTTACCCTGGCGCTGCTGGAGTCCGTCGGACAGGTCACCGCCGTGGAGATCGACAAGCGCCTGGCCGGACGGCTGGAGCAGACCGTCGGCGAGTTCGCACCCTCGCGTGCCGACGACCTCACGGTGCTCACCGCCGACGCGCTCACCCTGACCGGCGGGGAGATCGCCGAGCCCACCGCGCTGGTCGCCAACCTGCCCTACAACGTCTCCGTGCCGGTGCTGCTGCACCTGCTGGAGGTGTTCCCCAGCATCCGTCGGGTGCTGGTGATGGTGCAGCTGGAGGTCGCCGACCGTCTCGCCGCGGACCCCGGTAGCCGCGTCTACGGGGTTCCCAGCGTGAAGGCCGGTTTCCACGGCAGGGTTCGCAAGGCCGGCACGATCGGCAAGAACGTGTTCTGGCCGGCGCCCAAGATCGACTCGGGCCTGGTGCGCGTCGACCGCTGGGACGACTCCGACCGCCCGTGGCAGGCGCAGCTGGAGGAACTGGGGGAGGACGCGCTGCGCCGCGAGGTCTTCGCCGTCACCGACGCCGCCTTCCTGCAGCGCCGCAAGACCTTGCGCGCGGCGCTGTCCGGTTACTTCGGTTCCGGCCCGGCGGCCGAGGAGGTGCTGACCCGGGCGGGCATCGACCCGCGCGAGCGTGGGGAGAAGCTGGACTCCGCAGCCTTCGTGGACCTGGCGGTGGCGTCCTTGGCGGGCAGGAACTCATGACGGTCGGACGTTCCGTCACCGCCACCGCCCAGGGCAAGGTCAACCTGCACCTGGCCGTCGGTGACGCCCGCGACGACGGCTACCACGAGTTGCGCACCGTCTTCCAGGCCCTGGACCTCACCGAGTCCGTCACGCTCACCGTGGCGGGCGTCCACGAGGGTGTGCCGGACGACCTGGCCGAGCTCATCGGCTCCTTCACCGTCACCGGACGCGACGCCACGAAGGTGCCGGTGGGCGATCAGCTGGCCGACAACCTCGCCGTGCGCGGCGTCCTGAGCGTCCTGGAGCACTACCGTGACGGGCTCGCCGGCGTGCCGGCGGCGTCCTTCCCCGTACTGGACGTGCTGGTCGACAAGGGTGTACCCGTCGCCGGCGGCATGGCCGGCGGCTCGGCGGACGCGGCGGCGGCGATGGTCGCCACCCGCGAGATCATGCATGGCCCCGGCTTCGACCGCGTACCGCGTCCGGACGACGACACCCTCGCGGTGCTCGCCGCCGACATCGGGGCCGACGTGCCCTTCTGCCTCACCGGCGGCACCGCCCTCGGCCAGAACCGGGGGGACGTCCTGGTGCCGGTGCTCACCCGCGGCACCTACCACTGGGCGCTGGCGATGGATCCGCGCGGCCTGTCGACCGCGGACGTCTTCGCCCGGCTCGACGAGCAGCGCGCGGCCTCAGCCCGCGGCGAGCGTCCCGACCTGCGCGCCGAGGGGCCCGAGGGTGCTCAGCGCGCGATCCTCACCGGGGACGTCGATGAACTCGCCCGTCACCTCGACTCCGCGGTGGTCAACGACCTGCAGGCCCCGGCGATCAGCCTCAGCCCGGACCTGCGTGGCACGCTGGCCGCCGGACGCGACGCCGGAGCGTTGGCCTGCCTGGTGTCCGGTTCCGGGCCGACGGTGGCGATGCTGTGCCGCGACCGCGGCCACGCGGTCGACGTCGCGTCCACGCTGGCGGCGGAGGGCGTCGGCGGCCGTGCCGTAGCGACCACCACCGCGGCGTCCTGCCGACACGGGGCGCGTATCGTAGCTGGGGCGTAACACCCCCACCGAGAGGATCCCCCCGAACCGCCATGGCAACACCGGTCAACCTGATCAACCTGGAGAACGTCGAGAAGTCCTACGGTCTCAAGACCCTGCTGGACAAGGTCAGCCTGGGCGTGAACTCCGACGACCGTATCGGCGTCGTCGGCCTGAACGGTGGCGGCAAGTCCACCCTGCTGCGGGTCCTCTCCGGCGACGACACCGCCGACGCCGGCCGGGTGTCGCGGAACAACGACCTGCGCATGGCGCGCGTCTCGCAGGACGTCGACCTCGCCGGCGACACCGTCGGCGCGTCCGTCCTGGAACCGCTGGGCCTGCAGACCTACGAGTGGGCCTCGGACCCGCGCGTGCGTGAGGTGCTGCACGGCCTCGGCGTCGCCGAGCTGGGGGAGGACGGCCTGGACACCCCGGTGGCCGGGCTCTCCGGCGGCGAGCGCCGTCGCGTGGGCCTCGCCGCGGCGCTGGTGAGGGACCTGGACCTGCTGATCCTCGACGAGCCGACGAACCACCTGGACGTCGAGGGTGTGCAGTGGCTGGCGTCGCACCTGCTGTCGCGGCGCTGCGCGCTGATCGTGGTCACCCACGACCGTTGGTTCCTCGACACCGTCGCCAACCACACCTGGGAGGTCCATGACGGGGTCGTGGACGTCTACGAGGGCGGTTACAACGACTGGACGTTCGCCCGCGCCGAGCGTGCCCGGCAGGCCGACGCCGCCGTGCAGCGCCGCGCCAACCTGGCGCGCAAGGAGTTGGCGTGGCTGCGTCGTGGCGCGCCGGCCCGCACGTCCAAGCCGCGCTACCGCATCGAGGCGGCCGAGGCGTTGATCCAGGACGTCCCCGCCCCGCGCGACTCCGTGGAGCTGATGAGTTTCGCCACCCGGCGCCTGGGCAAGAAGGTCATCGAGCTCGAGGACGCCACCGTGGCCACCCCGGACGGCCGACCCCTGGTCGAGGACCTCACCTGGCGGCTGAACCCCGGCGAACGCATCGGCCTGGTGGGTGTGAACGGCTCGGGCAAGACCACGTTGCTGCGCACCCTGGCCGGCGAGCACCCGCTGGCGGCGGGGCGTCGGGTCGAGGGCCGCACGGTGAAGATCGGCTGGTTGCGCCAGGAGCTCGACGACCTCGACCCCGCCCGCCGGCTGCTCGACGCGGTGGAGGACGTGGCCTCCCGGGTGCAGATCGGCGACAAGGAGCTCACCGCCTCGCAGATGGCCGAGCGGCTGGGCTTCTCCTCGAAGCGTCAGCGCACCCCGGTCGGTGACCTCTCCGGTGGCGAGCGCCGCCGACTGCAGCTGACCCGTGTGCTCATGGCGGAGCCGAACGTGCTGCTGCTCGACGAGCCCACCAACGACCTGGACATCGACACCCTGCAGGAACTCGAGAGTCTGCTGGACGGCTGGGCCGGGACCATGGTCGTGATCTCCCACGACCGCTACCTCGTGGAGCGGATCTGCGACTCCACCTGGGCGCTGTTCGGCGACGGGCGGCTGACGAACCTGCCCGGCGGGATCTCCCAGTACCTGGACCGGCGTGCCGAGCAGGCCGCCCTGGAGAACCGGCACACCGGCAACATGGCGCTCGGCGGGGCGTCCGACAAGACGGCTGAACCTGCAGCCCCGACCGCGCCGGCGTTGTCCGCGCAGGAGGACCGCGCGCTGTCCAAGGAGCTCGGCGCGCTGGAGCGCAAGATGTCCAAGGTGCAGGCGAACGTGGACGACCTGAACCGCCGTATGGCGGAGGCCTCGGCCCCGGCGGACGGCAACATCGACACCGCGCTGCTGTCGGAACTGGACATGAAACTGTCCGCTGCCAGGGACGAGCACGAGGAACTGGAGATGAGCTGGCTCGAGGTCGCCGAGCGCAGGGAGACCGGCTGCTAGACTCACTAGCCATACATGACGTTGACGTGCGTGGAGGCTGAGTGGTGCAGGTGGTTCAGGACGACAACTCGCCCGACTTCCCCGGAGTGATCGTCCGGCAGGACCACGGGGCGAAGCCCGAGCCGGAGCACCGGGGGTTCCTGCGCGGCCTGATGGAGCCCAGCACGTGGGGGCTGGTGGTCGGTGCGTTGATGTTCGCGCTGTCGCTGACCCCCTCGCTGCTGACGCGTGACTGGTTGTTCCAGGGCGTGGCCGCCGGGCTGTCGGCGGCGACGGGCCACCTGGTCGGCGTGGTGCTCCAGTGGGTGTGGGTCCTGTGGATCCGCGACCTGGTGGAGCCGCTGATCACCGTGGTGACCCGGGGGCGGACGATTCCGCCGCGGTGGCGTCCGCGGCTGCGGGTCGCGCTGATCGCGGTCATCGTGGTCGCGCTGCTGGTGTGGATCCTCTTCGCGGTGCAGTGGCAGCAGCAGATCGCCGACATCATGGGCGACGAGGCATACTCCGCCGGCGAGTTCTTGAAGGTGCTGCCGGTCGGCCTGCTGCTGTGGGTGGGTTTCTACCTGGTGGGCAAGATCGTGGTGCGCGGCACGGTGCTGCTGGCACGCGCGGTACCCGGTCAGCACACCCGGTACGGCCTGAAGCTGCTGGTGTCGTGGGCGGTCGTCGGTGTGGTCACGGTGTTCGTGGCCGACCAGATCCTGCCGGGCACGATCCTGCGGGTCAGCGAGCGGATCTCCTCGGTGCGCGACCAGGAGATCCGCGAGGATCTGGTGGAGCCCACGGTCCCGGAGCGCAGTGGCGGGCCGGGGTCGCTGAACGAGTGGGAGGACCTCGGTGCCTACGGCACGCGGTTCACCGCGCTGGGCCTGTACAAGGACCAGCTCGAGGAGCTCACGGGACGTCCCGCCGAGGAGCCGATCCGGGTGTACGCCGGGTTGGGCAACGGCGACACCGACCGCGCGCGTGCCCTGAACGTGGTCGACGAGCTGGAGCGCACCAACGCCCAGGACCGTGAGGCGTTGATGGTCGCGCCGACGACGGGCACGGGGTGGGTGAACCCCACCGCCGCGCAGGCCTTCGAGTTGATGTTCGACGGGAACACCGCCATCGCCGCCGACCAATACTCCTACCTGCCGAGCGCGTTGCAGTTCATCACGGACCGCAACCGGGTGCGCGAGGCCGGCAAGGAGCTGATCGACGCGGTCGCCGACTGGTGGGAGCGCCTGCCGGCGGACAACCGTCCGAAGCTCTACGTGTACGGCGAGTCTCTGGGCACCACGGCCGGGGAGGGTGGGTTCTCCGGTGTGCGCGACATCGCCTCCACGGTGGACGGTGTGCTGTGGTTGGGCCCGCCGAACAGCAACGAGCTGTGGCGGGACTTCGTGACGCGTCGCGACCCGGGGACCCGTGAGGTTGACCCGGAGTACTCCGGCGGCATGATGGTGCGCTTCGCGGAGAACTCCGAGCAGATCCAGCGGTGGATCAACGACCCGGAGGACGGCGGGACGTCCTGGGACGGTTCGCGTGTGCTCTACGTCCAGCACCCCTCGGACCCGGTGGTGTGGTGGTCGCCGAACCTGCTGTTCCGGGAGCCGGACTGGCTGAAGGAGCCGCCGGGCTTCGACCGGTCGCCGACGATGCAGTGGATGCCGATCGTCACCTTCTGGCAGGTGACGTTGGACCTGCCGCGTGCGGGCAACGTGCCCAACGGGCACGGCCACAACTACGGCACCTCCGTGCTGGACGGTCTGGTGGCGGTGGCGGGGGAGGACCGCTTCTCTGTCGACGACGTGGAGCGGTTGCGTGTGCAGCTGGACGATGCGATGGAGAACCAGGGCCCGGAGAAGGAGGTCGGTGTCGACAACGGGTGATCCGGGCCGACGCTGACTGAATTCAGTATGAGCATATAGACATTTCTGCATCACTATTCTGACCTGGACCTACAGGTAGTGCCAGGGTGGCGACCATCCGTGACCTGCCGTCGCGGCGCGTTCTCCCCGGGCGACCGATTGCATAAGTGCCATGAACAGTGCCTATGGATAGTCAAGCCCCCCTTATGGGGGTGTGTAGTTTGGCCTGTCTAACACATGAACAACTCAGTCGGTAGGCTATGTGGTGCAGCGAGGTTAATCCTTCGCTGTGAACCTCATATACTTCTATCGAAAGGCATCATCATGCTGGACATCATCGGCACCATCGTCAACTCCATCGGCGACTTCTTCACCGAGGCTCTGGAACTCGTCACCGGCTCCATCGCTGGCGAGTAAGTCGCACTAGCGACGTTGGCCCCCGCACTTCGGTGCGGGGGCCTTCTCTTGCGTCCGTGCGGTGAATAGGTACGTTCCCCGACATAAGGTATGTTTAACATGTGCGGACGTGATGAACCCGCGCTGAGAGCACATCTTCGTGTGTGCCTGCCTTTCGCGAATCCGCGCACCGGGCCCCTGTTGAACGGGGCTGGTGCGCGGATTCTTTTATCGTTCTAGCTGTTCAGGACGGTGAACGCCGATCATTTTCACCCCAAACGGGGGTATGTAGTCTGCCCCATGTAACAACCTCGGGACTTTCATCGGTATCGTTCCTGTAGCAGCGAGGCATGAGCAACGCCGCAGAAAATCATATACATCTATCGAAGGGTCTTCCCATGATCGACATCATCGGCACCATCGTCAACGCCATCTCCGGCTTCTTCACCTCCGCCCTGGAGACCATCACCGGTTCCATCACCGGTGCTGAGGCCGGCGACGAGTAAGTCGCTTCACGGTGACGCCAACCCCCCGCACCCACGGTGCGGGGGTTTTGCTGTTTCCGGTCTTCGTTACGGGTGCGGCCAACCTGGGTGGCTGCGCTCTGTGAAGACGGCGTTGGGCATCGAGCGCCATCTCCCCACGGGTCGGATGAGGGGGTGCTTGTCGTGGCAGACCTGTTTCACTCGGCGGTTCCACCGTTCGATGAGCGAGGAGTACTTCTTCAGGTGCCAGATGTATCTCTCTCCGGTTCTGACTGAAACCTTTGAGAGGCGGTCGTCGAGCCCCTCAGAAGTCTTCCCTCCGACGGCCCACTTCATGACGATCTCTGCTTTCTCAAGGTGAGATTCGGGGATGGCGACTGTCCGGGAGATCTTCCCGCACGATCGGTCGAACTCTGGGCGGGCCTTCATGAGTGGAGTCCAGGCGTTGCCGTAGTGCGCGTATATCGACAGGTCGTAGAAGGATCCCGGGCCTACAGCCCACAGTTCGAACTCCACACGCCGTTGTTCATTGACTGAGCTGGAGGATTCTAATGAGACGGCGAGTGCGTGCCGCATGCTTCCGAGTTTGGCCACCTTGAGCTGGCTGTAGGCGATGTACAGGCCTATCGCCGTGCCTGTTGCGGCGAAGATGCTGGCGATGTTCCCGATGACGTCCATGCTCATGGCGATAACCTAGTGGATCTCGGAGGAGCGTGACGAGCGACTGGCGTCCTGTGATTGTGCTTCGTTCCCGTCATATGCCCATCGCAGCGTGCCCAGATACCGGAGTTCCTGAGCTCGTCCGGAATCTCCCGGCGGTGAGCGACCTTGTGACCTGCGCTGACGCTCACCTAGAAGCACGCGTAGAATCGCCGCCATGATCTTGATCAACGTCCGATTCCGCCCGCTTCCCGAGTACGTCGAGAACTTCCGGGAGGTCGTCGCCGACTTCACCGACGCCACCCGCGCCGAAGCCGGCAACCTCTGGTTCGACTGGTTCCGCGGCACCGACGATCCCACCGAGTACTTCCTGGTGGAGGCCTTCGAGGACGGGGCCGACGGGGCCCACGTGGAGAGCGACCACTTCAAGGCCGCCTGCGAGCTCTTCCCCACGGTGCTCTCCGAGACCCCGCAGATCGTTAATACCTCCATCCCCGGTAAGAGGGAGTGGGACCGCATGACGGAGTTCTCCGTGGAGTGACGGGGTAAACTCGTCAGACATGACGTCACGGAACGCACCTGCCGAAAACCCGACCGCGACCCGCCCGCCGAAGCTCGACAAGGTCGCCTACGAGAAGGAGCTCAAGAAGCTCCAGGCGGACCTCGTCGACATGCAGCAGTGGGTGCGGGAGACCGGTGCCCGCGTGGTGGTCATCATGGAGGGCCGCGACGCCGCCGGCAAGGGTTCAGCCATCAAGCGCATCACCCAGTACCTCAACCCCCGCTACTGCCGGGTCGAGGCACTGCCCGCGCCGACGTCCCGCGAACAGGGGCAGTGGTACTTCCAGCGCTACGTGGAGAAGCTGCCCTCGGCCGGTGAGATCGTGATCTTCGACCGCTCCTGGTACAACCGCGCCGGCGTGGAGCGGGTCATGGGCTTCTGCACCGCCCCGGAGTACCGCCGCTTCCTGCACCAGGCACCCATCTTCGAGCGGCTGCTCGTGGAGGACGGCATCATGCTGCGCAAGTACTGGTTCTCCGTCTCCGACGAGGAGCAGGTCGCCCGCTTCACCTCCCGCCGCGAGGACCCGCTGCGCCAGTGGAAGCTCTCCCCGATGGACCTCCAGTCCATCACCCGGTGGGAGGACTACTCCCGGGCGAAGGACGAGATGTTCGCCCACACCGACACCCCCACCGCCCCCTGGTACACGGTGGAGAGCGAGGACAAGAAGCGTTCACGCATCAACGTGATCAACCACCTGCTGTCCTCCGTGCCGTGGGAGAAGGTCGAGCACACCCCGCCGCACATCCCCGAGCGCCCGGAGGTGGCCTCCGACTACGAGCGTCCCCCGCGCACCGAGTTCCGCTACGTGCCGGACCTGGCCTCGAAGCTGGAGCGCAAGCCCAAGAAGAACAAGAAGAAGGGCAAGTAGCCCCTCAGGCGTAGTGCGCCTCGATTTCCCGCTCGAAGTGCTCGTGGATCACCTTGCGGCGCAGCTTCAGTGACGGGGTGACCTCCTGGTACTCCACGCCGAGGTCGCGGTGCAGGATCGTGAACTTCTTCACCTGCTCCCACCGGTTGAGGTGGCTGTTGAGCTCGTCCACGTAGCCCTGCACCATCTCCCGGGTCTCCGAGGCACGCACGATGTCCTTGTAGCTGCCCGACAGTCCCTGGCGTGCGGCCCAGGCGCTGACCGCCTCGTCGTCCAGGGTGATCAGCGCGGAGACGAAACTGCGGTCGTTTCCCACGGTCACGATCTGGCTGGCCACGGGGCAGAGGCCCTTGAACTTCGCCTCGATCTGGGCGGGGGCCACGTACTTGCCGTTCGAGGTCTTGAACAGCTCCTTCTTGCGGTCGGTGATCCTGACCCGGCCCTCCTCGTCGATCTCGCCGATGTCACCCGTGGAGAACCACCCGTCGGCGTCGAGCACCTCGGCGGTGGCCTCGGGGTTGTTGTGGTAGCCGTCCATCACGCCCGGCCCGCGCAGCTGCACCTCCCCGTCGTCGGCGATGCGCACCTCCACGCCGTCCAGGGGCGGGCCCACGTAGCCGGCCCGGTAGGACTGCGGCCGCGTCAGGCAGGACGCCGCACTCGACTCGGTCAGCCCGTACCCCTCGAGGATCGGCATGCCGGCCGCGCCGAACCAACGCGCCACGTCCGTGTTCAACGCCGCCGAGCCGGAGATGAAGTAGTGCACGTTGTTCCCGAAACGTTCCCGGATCTTCGACATGACCAGCTTGTCGCCGATCTTCGCCTGCAGCCGGACCCACGTGCCCGCGGAGCCCACGCCGTTGTCGGCGGTGAAGACCTGCACGCCCACCCGGCTGGCCCAGTGGAAGAGCTTCTCCTTCACCCCGCCCTCGTTGGCCATCATCGTCGCCACACCGTTGTAGGCCTTCTCGAAGATGCGCGGGGCCGAGCCCATGAACGTCGGCTTCACCACGCCGAGGTTCTCCACGATCTTGTCGATCCGCCCGTCGATGGCGGTCTCGAAACCGATCTGCAACGGCAGCACGAGCAGCAGCTTGCCCATCACATGGGCCAGGGGGAGCCACAGGAACTGCTTGTCGTCGATGGTGAGCAGGTCCTCCGGCCCGGAGTTGGAGGTCTGCTCGGACGCGTGCGCCTCGAACACCCACACCCGGTGGGGGAGCCGCACACCCTTGGGCCGTCCGGTCGTCCCGGAGGTGTAGATCAGGGTGGAGAGGTGCTCCAGGGTGGTGGCGTCGATCCGGTCGTCGACGGCGGTGGGGTTGGCGTCCATGTACTCCCGGCCGGTGGCGCGGAGCTCGTCGAGCGTGACCGCCCATCCGGTAGCGTCCTGCGCGAGTTCCGCGGGGACCTCACCCTCCAACAGGACCACGGTGCCCACGTCCGGGATCGACTCGCGCAGGGAGAGGAGCTTGCCCAGCTGGTCGGCGTCCTCGGCGAAGACCAGGCGGGAGCCGGAGTCGTCGAGGATGTACGCCACGTCGTCGGCGATGGAGGTGGGGTAGACCGTCACCGTGGCCGCGGAGGCGTACATGATCCCGTAGTTCGCCAACGCCCACTCGTAGCGCGTCGAGCTGGCGATGGCGACGCGGTTCTCCGGCTCGATCCCCAACGACATCAGTCCGCCGGCGACCTCGGTGGCCTGCGTCCCGAGCTCGGCCCAGGTGACGGCCTCCCAGGTCTCGTCCCCGCCCGCGTGCGGCACGGGGTAGCTGTAGGCCCTACGGTCGGGCGTGGCCCCGATACGGTTGCGGAGCATGTGCCCCACGGACCGGACCGCGGGGTCGATGCGCACGGTGGCGGGCGCTGGGCTGGGCGAAGGTGTCATTCGGACTCCATCCGGGACGAAGGTGTGCTTTGTGTCACGATAGCAAAATGACTGTGTGGTGACCGGTGTTTCCCGAAGCATCTTCCGCGGTTCCGTGCCACCATGGCTGACATGGCTTCCGCAACCTCGTCCCCGTACCCCGAAAGTCCTCTCGTGCGTGTCGAGTCCCTGCACGGCACCGGCATCGTCACCCTCGACCGGCCGAAGGCGCTCAACGCGCTCAACCACGAGATGATCAACGCCGTCGCCGCCGCGCTCGACCGGTTCAGCGACGACGCGGACGTCCGCCAGGTGCTGCTGTGCTCGGCGGGGGAGAAGGCCTACTGCTCCGGCGGGGACGTGCGCTCCGTCCGCGAGTCAGACCTCACCGGCGACTACACCGCCGGCGACGACCTCTTCCGCGACGAGTACGACATGAACCACGCGCTGGCGACGTTCCCGAAGCCCACCGTCGCCCTCGTCGACGGCATCACCATGGGCGGCGGCCTCGGCGTCTCCGCACACGCCGACGTCCGTGTCGTCACCGACCGGACGTGGGCGTCGATGCCGGAGATGGCGATCGGCTTCATCACCGACGTCGGCATCTCCCACGCCTTCACCCACCTGCCGAACGTCCCGGAGGACGCCCGGACCGCCGTGGGCCTGTTCCTGGCGACCACGGGTTACCGCATCACCGCCGCCGACCTGCTGTGGAGCGGCCTGGCGACCCACCGCCTGCCGGACGGTGAGGCCGAGCGCTTCCAGGACGTCCTGCTGCAGGACGGCCTGGACGCCGCGCTCACGCTCACCCACCGCCCCGAGGAGGCGTCCTGCTTGGAGGAGAACCTCGGGTGGATCGCCGAGACCTTCGCCGGCGACGACTGGGCGGCGGTCGACGCGCGCCTCGCCGCGGCGTCCGGCGACTTCGCCGAGGAGGTCCGCGGCCTGCTCGCGCCCGCCAACCCGCTGTCGCTGTTCGCCGCGGCCGTCCTGCTGAACCACTCGGCGGACGCGACGCTGCGCGGCGCGCTCGACGCCGAGTACGCGCTGGGACGCCTGCTGCGCCGCCAGCCGAACTTCCCCGAGGGGGTGCGCGCCGTGCTGGTCGACAAGGACCGCGACGCCCACTTCACCCCGGCCAGCGTCGCCGAGGTCACCGACGAGCAGGTCGGGGAGCTCAGACGGACAGTGGCTCAGGCGTGACCTCGGCGCTCCTGCGCTGAACCCGCACCCAGACCACGAAACCCCAGGCCACGAACACACCGTAGACCAGGTAGAGCACGGCGCTGGGGTAGTAGCCGGCGGTGAACAGCAACGGCACGCCGACGACGTCCACCGCGATCCAGATCAGCCAGAACTCCGTCCAGCCTCTGGCCATGCCGAAGGTCGCGAGCAGCGAGCCGGTGAAGATCCAGGCGTCCGCCCACGGACCCCAGGACCCCAGTGCGCTGAACACCCACGCGAAACCGCAGGTGCCCACCACCGCGACCACGAGCATGCCCACCCGCTCCCGGTTCGACGCCCAGTGCGGCTGCACCGCCTCGTAGGTGTCCGCCGGTTCCGAGAGGATCGAGCGCGACGGGTCGGTGTCCGCCGGCTCGCGCAGCCCGGCGGTCTTCGCGCGCTGCCACTGCCACCAGCCGTAGACGCTGACGATGAGGAACATGACCTGGCGTCCGGCCTGCCCGTAGAGGTCCAGGTCCTGCGGGGTGTGGAAGACACCGCCGAGAAAGACGGTGAACAGCAGGACGTTGCCCGCGATGCCCACCGGCCAGGCCCACACCACCCTCCGCATACCGCCGATGGCGGAGGCGATGCCGAAACCGTTGCCGATGATCTCGCGCCAGAGGACGGCGGAGTCGCCGATCGTCCACTGGGCGTTGAGGAATGTCGTGAGGCCGTCCTGGAGGGACGACAGTACTGCGGACATGAGGTGTCCAGCCTTTCTCTCCCGTCCGGACTATGACCGTCGGCCCCGGAATTACACCGGGTCTGCTTGACCCACCTGGTGGAGGTGGCGCTCGCGGGCTTTCACCGCCGGTGGGGACTTCCACCCCGCCCTGAGAATGCTTACCGACGTCACGTTACACCTGCCGCGACGGCGTGTCGGAGGTTAGGCTCATTCGGACTGATACTCTCTGAGGGCATGTCGGCGGAATCACACGAAAAACCTCGGAAAGCAGACCACCCGCCGGTAAAGATGCCGGGCCACCTCTATCTACTGGCCGTGGTGCCGCCCGTTCTGGCCGCGTTGGCCCTGGTCGCGTCCTACGGCTCGCTGCCGGATCCGATGCCCACGCACTGGGGGTTCACTGGCGAACCGGACGCCTGGGCGCCGAAGTCGATGGGGACGCTGCTGGTCAACATCCTGCTCGGGCCACTGCTGTGCGTGCTGGCGATGGCCGGTGCCGGAGCGTTCCTCCAGATGCACTCCGGCACCCTGTTCGAGCCGGGCGGATCGAAGACGCTCGCCGACGCTCGACGGCATTGGCACGAACTGCGCGTGATGCAGCCGCTGTTGGGCTGGTACTGCGTGATGCTCTCGACCTCGCTGACGCTGCTGATGCTCGGCCTGAACGCCCCGTGGCTGCGCAGCATCGCCGGGCTGCTCGACGCCCTCGGCATGCTCGGCATCCTCGCCGCCACCATATGGCTGTTGGTGGTGGGCGGACGTAAGTCGGACGCCATCGCCAAGAAGTACCCCTACTCCGACGGACGGCGGCGACGCTGGCTGCTCTTCGTGGAGATTCCCGGCAGCGACCGGGTGATGGTGGACACCGGCAGCGGCACGAACTTCACCTTCAACGTCGCCACCAGGGGAGGACGCATCGGCGCAGTCGTGCTCTCGCTGATCATGCTCGCGACGGCGGTGCTGCTGCTGTCGATGGCGGTCGCGGCGCTGCTCTGAGCGGGCCGGGGCGTCCCGGCCGTTAGACAGAAACCGTCGTTGGCAGTTATCGGCAGGTCGCGTCAGGCGCCGAAGCCCTCGCGCAGCAGTCCGAACTCCTCGTCGATGATCTCCGAGGCGTTGCGGTCGGACGACGCCCACCCGGGTGACAGCACCATGCACGCGCGCTTGTCGCCCACGGCGCTGGCCTCCACCGCGATGGAACCCGCCGCGAGGGACGAGATCAGCATCAGGGCGGTGGCCTGGCGGCTCATCGTCGACTCGGACCGCTTGTGCAGGGCGTCCAGCAGTCCGTCGGCGATGTGCAGAACCCGTTCCCGGTCCTCGCGGCCGGTGCTGTAGCTCAGGTGGTCGCCGATGGAACGCAGGTTGAGCAGCGTGCCCGGGTCGTCGGACGGGGTCCCGTCCTCGTCGATGCGGTCGGTGATGAGCCGTCGCAGGATGTCGAGGGGGTGCTCCTCGGCCGGGGCGTCCTCGACCTGCCGGCGCAGTTCGTCGATGGTCTCCTCGATGAAGAGGAGCAGGGCGTCCTCCCTGCGGGGGAAGTAGTTGTGGAATGTCCGGGTGGACACGCCGGCCCGCTCGGCGACGGCGGCGACGGTCATGCCGTCACTGCCCTCGGCGAGCAGGAGCTCGGCGGACGCCCGGGCGAGGGCGCGCCGGGTCTCCTCCTTCTTCTGCTCCCGCAGCGAGAGTGCTTCCTCAGCGGCCATCGGTCTCACCGGGCTGGTCGGCGTCCTGAGCGCTGTGCTCGCCGTGGGTGCCGTCCGGGGTGTCGGCGCCGACGGCGGCGGGCTGCTTCTCGTGCTTGCCGGTGGTCCCGGTGTCCTCCGGGGCCTCGAGGCCGACGAGGCCCTCACCCTCGACGTCGACGCTGGGCAGGATCTTGTCCAGCCACTTCGGCAGCTTCCACGCCCGGTCGCCGAGCAGGAACAGCACGGCGGGGACGATCGTCATGCGGACCACGAAGGCGTCGATCAGCACGGCCATGGCCAGGGCGGAGCCCATCACGGCGATGAACGGCTCGTCCATGAGGATGAAGGCGGCGAACACCGAGATCATGATCAGGGCGGCGGCGGTGACCACGCGGGCACCGTGCTTGAAGCCGTTGGCCACCGCGTTGCCGGCGGTCTTGCCGTGGACGTAGCCCTCGCGCATGCGGGTCACCAGGAACACCTGGTAGTCCATGGCGAGTCCGAAGACGATGCCGATGAGCATGATCGGCAGGAAGGAGATGATCGGCTGCGGGTCGTTGGTGATGCCGAGCCAGCCCCACTGCCAGATGCCCACGGTCAGGCCGAAGGTGGCTGCCACGGACAGGGCGAAGCCGAGTGCGGCGATCAGCGGGACCCACAGGGAGCGGAACACGACGACCAGCAGGACGAAGGCGAGCACCACCACGATGGCCACGTAGGGGATGAGCACGTCGGACAGTCGGTCGGAGATGTCCTCGAAGATCGGGGTCACGCC
Organism: Corynebacterium sp. AOP12-C2-36; assembly: GCF_052379185.1. Lineage (NCBI taxonomy): Bacteria > Bacillati > Actinomycetota > Actinomycetes > Mycobacteriales > Corynebacteriaceae > Corynebacterium > Corynebacterium sp. AOP12-C2-36. The sequence goes on from NZ_JBQSYJ010000013.1 coordinate 58,967, forward strand.
GGTGACCGAGTACTCCGCACCGGTGTCGGCGGCGAAGGTGGTCTCGGCGTCGCGCAGGGACTGGAGGGTGTCGTTGGTGGCCTCGTCGGTGGCGCCGGTGGTCGGGGTGATCAGGACCTGGGCGGCGGTGCCGTCCTCGGAGACCTGGGCGATCTGGGCGTTGGAGACGCCGTCGACCTGGCTGATCTGCTCCACGGCGGTGCCGAAGGCGGCCATGCCCTGCTCCGGGTCGTCGGTCTGGACGAGGGCGACCATGGGGGCGTTACGCCCCGGGCCGAAGTCCTCGTTGACCCACTCGGAGGCGGTGCGCTGCGGGCTGCCGAGCTTGGCGGAGTCGTCGGTGGGCATGGCGAGCTGCAGACCCAGGGCGGGGATCGCCAGGATCACGAGCAACAGCACGGAGCTCAGGGCGAAGACCAGGGGACGCTTGCGGATCTGGCGGACCCACTTCAGGCCCATGGTGGGCTTCTCGTCCTCGGGGTCCGGCGCCTTGACGAACGGCGCGCGTCCGGCGAAGGACTTGGTGCCGAAGGCGCCGAGGATGGCGGGCAGCAGGGTGATCGCCACGACCACGGCGATGAACACGGTCAGGGCCGCAGCCAGGGCCATGGCGGTGAGGAAGGGGATGTTGATGATCGACAGCGCGGTCAGCGCGATGATCACGGTCAGCCCGGCGAAGCAGACGGCGGAGCCGGCCTTGCCCACGGCCAGTCCGGCCAGGTGCGCGCGTTGCCGGTGCGTGGTGCCCTTGATCGCCTGGGCGAGTTCCTTCGGTGTCATGTTGTTGCCGCCGGAGAAGGCGACGAGTTCATTCCTGAACCTGGACACGATGAACAGGGCGTAGTCGATGCCCACGGCCAGGCCGATCATGGAGGCCAGGGTCGGGGTCATGTTGTTGATCGAGTCGGTCAGCGCGGTGCCGGCGTAGATCAGCATGATGCCGGTGCCCACGCCGACGACGGCGGTGATCAGCGGCAGTCCGGCGGCCACGAAGGAGCCGAAGGTGATGATCAGCACGAGGGCGGCGACGGCCATGCCGATGAGCTCGGCGGTGCCGCCGATCTCCTGCACCTGGAAGACGTTGCCGTTGTAGGAGACGTCGAGGTTGTCGGTGACGGCACCGTCGAGGGTGTCGGTGACGGCGGTGATGTCCTCGCTCGAGACGTCCTGGGCGGTGTCGCCCTGGAAGGTCACGGTGAAGGTGCCGGTGCGGCCGTCCTCGCTGAGCGGGGAGAGTGCCTGCAGGTCGGCCTGGATCTGCTCCTCGGGCATGCCCTGCTCGGCCTTGGCCGCGGTGAGCTGCTGCTCCATGCCTGCGGCGGCGGTCACCGGGTCCACGATGGACTCGGTGTCGACCAGGGCGTCCTCACCCTGCAGGTCGGCGATGAGGGAGTCGAGGTCGGCCTTGGTGGCGGGGTCGGTCAGGGAGCCGCCTTCGGGGGCGCGGACCACGACGGTGCCGGTGGGGGCCTCCATGTCGTCGCCGTCGCCGGGGAAGAGCTCACCCATCTCCTCCTGGGTCTCGACGGATTCGAGCCCGGGGATGGTGAAGGACATGGAGGTGGGCTTCATCATGGTCGCGGCGGCGGTGCCCGCACCGATGAGGAGCAGGAGCCAGACGGCGATGAAGCGCCACCGGTGGAGGTATGCGGATCGTCCGATCCGGTAGAGGAGTTTAGCCATGCGCGATATTATTGCACTCTCCACGCAAAATTGCACCATCAGTGCACAGCTATGTTTCTAGCAGGGTAAATGGAGCCGACGTGTAGGATCTGCCGGTGTGCTGCACGTACTTACCTTCGCCCTCGCGGACACCGTCAACTTCCTGCTGATCGGGGTCCTCGTCGCCGTCGGTGTCGCGCAACCGCCCCGGGAGAGGGGAGGACGCTACGGCGCCGTCGCCGCCCTCCTCGTCCTCGGCGACTGGCTCGGTGTGCTCGCCCTGGCGCTGGTGACGATGGTCGTCTTCGACGGCCTCGGCGAGGTCATCAAGACCGTCGTCGACTCCCCGGTCTTCGGCAACCTGCTGATCCTCACCGGGCTGTTCAGCGCGGTGCTCGCCTGGCGCGGCGGCGGGGACGGGCCGTCCGGCCTCGTCAACCGCATCATGACACCGCTGAAGACGCCCACGGTGGCCACCGTGGGCACCGGCTTCGTGCTCGGCGTGGTGCAGTCGGCGACCTCCGTGCCCTTCTTCGCCGGCATCGCCCTGATGAGCGCGGGCGACTTCGCCACCGTCACCCGCTACGTGGGCATGATCGCCTATGCGGCGGTCGCGTTGAGCCTGCCGTTCGTGTGCGCCCTCATCGTGGGCTTCATCCGCATGCGCCCCTACAGCGCGGCGGGCCGCGGCTTCGCCTGGATGCGCGGCAACCAGGCCACCGTCGCCCGCGCCGGCGGGTACATCGTCGCGGTGTTCCTCATCCTGCTCGGCGTGGTGCACCTGCTGTGAGCGCCGTCGGCTTCTCGTGGCGCGAGACCGGCGCGCCGGTGCGCGTGCTGCTGCACGTCGACGGCGTGCACGACCACCACACCCCGGACCTGCACCGCATGACCCGCACCGACGGCGTCTGGACGACCACCCTGGAGCTGCCGGACGACCTGGTGTCGTCCTACCGGGTCATCGCGTTGGACGCCGCGGCCGCCGCGCGTTTCGACGCCACGGACGACTCCCGCCGCCGCTGGCTGGACGCCGTCACCCACGTCGTCCCGCACCGCCTGGACCACCCCGCCTGGCGCCCGCCGCTGAGCGCCGGGGCGTCCGGACGCCTCGTCATGGCGGACGCCCCGGACGAGCCCGGCTGGGTCGAGGGCGATCCCGTCGACTGGGAGCGCACGGAACTGGACGGCCGGACGCTGTGGACCGCCGGCCTACTCCACGCCGAATACCTGCTCGTCATCAGCGACGGGCGGGCCTGGTCGGCAACCTCCTTGCCGGCCGCGCTGGCACGCCTGGGCTCGATCGGTGTGGTCGCCGTGGACACCGCCGAGGACCGCGTGGCACTGCTCTCGCGCTCGCCGGCCTACCGCGACCTCGTCGCCGACCAGGTGCTGCCGTGGGCGCGGCAGATCGCCGACGTGCCCGCAGGACGCACCGTCATCGCCGGTGAGAGCCTCGGAGGCCTGGCAGCGCTGGACGTCGTCCTGCAGCGTCCGGATGCTGCCCGCCGCGCCGTCGCGACGTCCGGCTCCTTCTGGGCCGCCGACGTCGCCGGTGAGATCCGGGCGTCCGGTGCCCCGGACGGACTGCGCGTCCACCTGAGCGCAGGACGCGGCGAGGGCCGCGGCATGGTCGGCCATGCCCGCGACGTCGCCGACGCACTAGGTGCCGCCGGGGTGCCCACCAGCCTGGAGATCGGCACCCACGGCCACGAGATGGCCGCCTGGACCGGCGCGCTCACCCGCGGGCTGGTGCAGGTGCTGGGTTGATCTAGTCGGCGACCATCGGGGACATGGTGAGCTCCGGGTGCTCCTTCTCCACGAAGGCGAGCTTCCACTTGTCGCCGAACAGGGCGATGAGCTCGCCGTCGGTGCGGGTGAAGATCTCCACGCCGCGCTGCCGGCCGAGCTCGGGGGCGCTGGCGGCGTCGGTGCGTCGGGCCACGGAGAAGGGGACCGGCTCGGTGAGGGTCTCCACGTTGTACTCGGCCATCATGCGGGCCTGCATGACCTCGAACTGCATCGGGCCGACCGCGGCCATCACCGGGTTCGCGTCGCCGCGGGCGTCGTTCTTGAGGATCTGCACCACGCCCTCGGAGTCGAGCTGCTCCAGGGCCTTGCGGAACTGCTTGTACTTGCCCAGGGTCTTCGCACGCAGCGTGCGGAAGTTCTCCGGGGCGAACTGCGGCATCGGACGGAACTGCACCTTGCGTCCCGCGTAGATCGTGTCGCCGGGCGCCAGGGTGCCGGCGTTGACCAGGCCCACGATGTCGCCCGGGTAGGCGGCCTCCACGGTGTTGCGGTCGCGGCCGAACACGGTCAGCGCGTACTTCGTGGAGAACGTGCGGCCCGACTGCGCGTGGGCGACCTGCATGCCGCGGGTGAACTCGCCGGAGACCACGCGCATGAAGGCGAGCTTGTCGCGGTGGTGGGTGTCCATGCCTGCCTGCACCTTGAACACCACGCCGGCGAAGTCGTCGGTGACGTCGCGGACCTCGTCGACCGCCGAACCGGCCGAGGACGCCGCGGCCTGCACCGCCGCCGGGTCCGACTCGCGGGAGGCGGGCTCCGGGGCCAGGGCGCACAGCGTGTCGAGGATCTGGTGCACACCGAAGTTCAGCATCGCCGAGGCGAAGATCATCGGCGAGGTCGTGCAGTCCAGGAAGAGCTCCTGGTCGTGCACCGCGCCGTCGGCGGCCAGCAGGTCGGCCTCCTCGGCGGCGGTGTCCCAGGCGTCCTCCTCCTTGGCGGACGCCTCGTCCGGCGAGTAGTGCTCCTCCGGGGCGATCGTCGAACCGCCGGCGGTGCGCAGGAAGTGGATGTACTCCTGCACCTCACCCTCGCGGTCGAGGCGGGCGAGCCCGCGGAAGTCGCCGGCCGGGCCGACCGGCCAGAACAACGGGGTGGGCTGCAGCCCGATCTCGGTGACGATCTCGTCGACCAGCTCGAGCGGCTCCTTGCCCGGGCGGTCCCACTTGTTGACCACGGTGATGATCGGCAGGCCGCGGGCCTTGCACACGTGGAAGAGCTTGAGGGTCTGCGGCTCCAGGCCCTTGGCGCCGTCGACGAGCATCACCGCGGCGTCCACCGCGGTGAGCACCCGGTAGGTGTCCTCGGAGAAGTCGGCGTGGCCGGGGGTGTCGACCAGGTTGATCATGTACGGCTGGCCGGTGTGGCCCTCCGGGGCGTACTCGAACTGCAGGGCGGAGGACGCCACGGAGATGCCGCGGTCCTTCTCCATGTCCATCCAGTCCGACACCGTGGACTTGCGGCCGGCCTTGCCGTGCACCGCACCGGCCTCGTTGATCACGCGCGCGTGCAGCGCCAACGCCTCGGTCAGCGTGGACTTGCCGGCGTCCGGGTGGGCGATGACGGCGAAGGTACGCCGACGGTGCGACTCGGAGGCGACGGTGGAGGGGCTGGCGTGGGCGGATGCGGTGTCTGACACGTCTGGACACCTTACCTGCGTACGGGCTGCTGCGGGAAGGCGGTGCGGCGTAGCGTGGAGGGACGCTATTTTTCAGGAGGTGTGCCACCGTGCAGACCGAGAAGAGGAACGTCGCACAGAAGCTCATCGCCGACCACCTGGTCGACGGGGAGATCACCGAACTGGCCCCGGGGGACGAGATCGGCCTGACCGTCGACCAGACCCTCACGCAGGACGCCACCGGCACCATGGTGATGCTGGAACTCGAGTCGATGGGGCTCGAACGCGTCCGCACCGAGCTCTCCGTGCAGTACGTCGACCACAACCTGCTGCAGACCGACGAGAAGAACCCCGACGACCACGTGTTCCTGCAGTCCGCCGCCCAGCGTTTCGGACTGTGGTTCTCGAAGGCTGGCAACGGTGTGTCGCACCCGGTGCACCAGGCCCACTTCGGCAGGCCCGGGGCCACGATGATCGGCTCGGACTCGCACACGTGCGCCGCCGGTGCGTTGGGCATGCTCGCCATCGGCGTGGGTGGCCTGGAGGTCGCCATGGCGATGGCGGGCGAGCCGTTGTACGTGGCGATGCCCGAGGTCTGGGGGGTCGAGCTCACCGGTGAGCTCCCCGACTGGGTCTCCGCGAAGGACGTCGTCCTGGAGATGCTGCGCCGCCACGGCGTGAAGGGAGGTGTCGGCCGGGTCATCGAGTACCACGGCCCCGGCCTGGACGGTCTCACCGCGATGGACCGTCACGTCATCGCGAACATGGGCGCGGAGCTGGGTGCGACGGCGAGCGTCTTCCCCGCCGACGACGCGGTGCGCGACTACCTCACCGTCGTCGGACGTCCCGACGACGCCACGCGCATCGTCGCCGACGAGGGCGCTGCGTACGACGTGACCGAGCACATCGAGCTCGGCGACCTCGAGCCGCTGATCGCCCGGCCGTCCTCACCCGGAAACGTGGTGCCCGTCTGGGAGGCGGCGCAGGACGACGAGGAGGTGTCCCAGGTCGTGATCGGTTCCTCGGCCAACCCGGGGTTACGCGACTTCGCCGTCGTCGCCGAGATCCTCGCCGGCCACCAGGCGTCCCAGGGAGTCTCCGTGGACGTCAACCCCACCTCGCGGGAGGTGCTCGTCGACCTGATCGCCGGCGGCTGGCTGACGTCCCTGGTCGGCTCCGGTGCACGGATCCACCAGTCCGGGTGCATGGGCTGCATCGGCATGGGCCAGGCCCCGGCGAGCGGGCGCAACTCGTTGCGCACCATGCCCCGCAACTTCCCCGGACGCTCGGGGACGGAGGAGGACGCCGTGTGGCTGTGCTCCCCGGAGACCGCAGCTGCCTCGGCGCTGACCGGGCGCATCACCGATCCGCGGGACCTGGAGTCGCTGTACGACATGACCTGCCCCGTCCCGCGGATGCCGGAGACGTTCAGCACCGTCGACGACATGCTGCTCCCTCCGCCGGAGCGGGAGGAATCGCTGGCCACCGAGCTGGTCAAGGGGCCGAACATCTCCTCGCTGCCCGAGTTCGACCCCCTGGACGACCGGTTGGAGGGCCCCGCGCTCCTCGTCATGGGCGACGACGTCTCCACGGACGAGATCATGCCGGCCGGGTCGCGGGTGCTGCCGTACCGCAGCAACATCCCGAAGATCTCGGAGTTCAGCTTCTCCCGGATCGACGACACCTACTTCGATCGCGCGCAGGACGCGACGGGCGGCCACGTGGTCGTCGCCGGCGCGAACTACGGGCAGGGCTCGTCGCGCGAGCATGCGGTGATCGCGCCACGGTACCTGGGACTCCGGGCGGTGGTCGCGACGTCCTTCGCCCGCATCCACTGGCAGAACCTCGCGAACTTCGGCATCCTGCCGCTCGAGTTCGACGACCCGGACGACCACGACGAGGTCACCCGGGACGAGACGGTCGTGATCGAGGGACTGCGGGACGCCCTGCGCGGCGGCACCACGGTCGAGGCGACCATCGGCGGGCGCGCGGTGACCCTGCGGCACCACCTGTCGCAACGTCAGGTCGAGATGGTGATCGCCGGCGGACGGATCCCGTACGCCGCGGCCTGAGCCCTCACTCCGCGCGGCGGAACCGGGCGACGGACAACGGGGCGAAGACCGCGACCAGCAGCACCGCCGCGCCGAAGACCGCCAGCACCGGGTTCTGCATCGTCCAGATGTCCGGGGCGGGGGCGTCGCCGGTGTTGCCGAAGAGCTCGCGGGTGGCCTGCACCAGTGCCGACACCGGGTTCCACTCGGCGAAGACACGCAGGGCGGTCGGCATCGTCTCGGAGGGCACGAAGGCGTTCGACAGGAACGTCAGTGGGAACAGCACCATGAAGGTGGCCGAGTTCATCACCTCGGGGCTGCGGACCAGCTGGCCGAGCAGCACCATCACCCAGGAGAACGCCCAGGAGAACATCAGCAGCAGAGCCATGCCTGCGAGGAACTGCCCCACACCGTCCTCGAAGCGCCAGCCCACCGCGAAACCGGTGAGCACCATGACCACCAGGGTCAGGGAGTTGAGGACGAGGTCGGCCAGCGTGCGGGCGACGAGCACGGCCGAGGGCGCCATCGGCAGGGTCTTGAACCGGTCGATCAGCCCCTTCTTGCGGTCCTCGGACATGAACATGCCGGAGAACGTGGAGCCGAAGACCACCGTCTGCACGAAGATACCGGCCATCAGGAAGTCGGTGTAGTCCTGGCCCGGCACCTGGATGGCCCCGCCGAAGACCTGGCTGAACAGCAGCACGAACATGATCGGCTGGATCATGCCCCACATCAGTACGTCGGGGGTGCGGCGGAAGTGGATGAGGTTGCGCAGCGTCACCGCGCGGACGTCGGTGAACCAGTTCATCATGCGTCCTTCCCGGTCGTGTCCCCGGTGAGGGAGAGGAAGACGTCGTCGAGGGTGGGGCGCGCCAGGCCGATGTCGTGCACGTCGACGCCGCGGGCGCGGATCTCGTGCACGGCACGCTCCAGGGCGGCCGGGCCGTCCTCCACCGCGACGGTGAGGGTACGGTCCTGCCGCGCCACGGTGTCCCCGGCGACGGCGAGGGGCTGCAGCAGGTCGGACGCGACGTCCGCGTCGGACGGATCGGCGAGGGTGACGCTCACGCGCTGCCCGCCGACCTGCGTCTTGAGAGCATCGGCGGTGCCCTCGGCGATGACGGAGCCGCCGTCGATCACGCTGATCTCGTCGGCCAGCTGGTCGGCCTCCTCCAGGTACTGGGTGGTGAGCAGCAGGGTGGTGCCGGCGGCGACGCGCTCGCGGATCACGTCCCACAGGCTCAGCCGGGCCGCGGGGTCCAGCCCGGTGGTCGGCTCGTCGAGGAAGAGGATCTTCGGGTTGTTGACCAGGGAGGACGCCAGGTCGGCGCGCCGGCGCATACCGCCGGAGAAGCCCTTGACGGGGCGGTCGGCGGCGTCGGTGAGGTTGAACAGTTCGAGCAGTTCATCGGCGCGGGTGCGTGCGGTGCGGTCGCCGAGGTGGAACAGGCGGCCGATGAGCATGAGGTTCTCCCGGGCGGAGAGGTCCTCGTCGATGGTGGCGTACTGGCCGGAGGCGCCGATGATCTCCCGGACGCGGGCAGCCTGACGCACCACGTCGAGCCCCGCGACTGTCGCGGTGCCGGACGTGGGGCGGATGAGGGTGGTGAGCACCTTCACGCAGGTGGTCTTGCCCGCGCCGTTGGGTCCGAGGAGTCCGCGCACGGTGCCTTCCTCGACGGCGAGGTCGAGACCGTCGAGTGCGCGTACCTCCCCGGAGGAGGACTGGTAGGTTTTCCGGACGTCATGCAGCTCGATGAGGGGCATGGCACCGGATGGTACAGGTGTTTAGCCGGTCTGTTCCTCCGTATTGCGTACCGGGGACAGCGGACCGGCGGCGACGGTGGTGGCCCGCGCCCCCTCGGGTCCGGTCCAGTCGAGGGTGACGGCGTTGTCCCGGCTGGTCGGTGTCCAGATCCCGGCCGTCTTGAGTGTGTGGTGCGTGCGGCACAGGCAGATCCCGTTCTCCACGCTTGTCGGCCCGTCGCTCTCCGGGTCGGTGTGCGGGGAGTTCACCAGGTGGTCGTGCTCACAGTCGTCGGCGGCGACGACGCAGCCGGGGAAGCGGCAGCGCGCGTCGCGTCCCTCGATGTAGGACCGCTGGGCGGTGGTGAACCGGTAGGAGCCGGTGGCCGGGATCTCCCCGGCGCTCGGGAGGGACCGGACGTGCCGGGCGATACCGGACAGCGTGGCCATGGTGGCCGGGGAGACCCATCCGGTGCCCAGGACATAACCCGGGCCGCCGGCTGTGCCGTAGAGGTTCACGGTCACGTTGAGCTGGTCGCGCCGGGCACCGAAGAGCCCGAGCGCGACCTGGCCCCGGCAGAAGTGCATCGACGGCGGCAGCTCGGACTCCGGATCCTCCTGCTCTTCGATGATCTCGCGGCGCACGTCCAGCGCGGCGGTGGAGACCGAGGACCACAGGGAGTCCGCCACGACCTCGCTGCCGCACTCCAGAGTGTGGCGCGTGCCGCGGCGGGTGAGGGATACCGCGGCCGCGTCGTCCTGCTCGGTTTCTTCGACGACGAGTGGGGCGACGGTGCACAGCACCTCCTCGGCGACGTCGGCGATCGCCGAGATGGCGCCGATCTTGGTGGCGCGGATCCAGGCGAGCACACCCAGGGCGACGGCGGCGTCCAGCGCGTCCGGCACCTGCACGCCGGCGGCGCGCAGGGCGCGGGAGTGACGGTTGACCTTCAGCCAGATCGCGTCGAGGTGGTCGACGGAGTACTGCCCGTCGCCCCGGAAGATCTCGAACAGTTCCGGCATGCGCTGCGCAAGGTCGGCGGCATGGTTGTAGCGGTGGGCCTCGCTGGTCGTACGACGGCGCACCGCAAGGGCCGTGGCCACACGCGCGTGCTCCGGGATCTCCATGAGGTAGGAGACGAGGTCGAGCTCGGTGCGGTTGAGCAGGGTGCGCAGCTCCACGGCGCGGCTGTCCGGCGTGGTGCTGGGGAAGATACTGGTCTGGATGACGGGCTGGTGGGTGGTGTGGTCGGTGGTGTGGTTCACGTGCCCCTCCTTCGGATACGAACAATGTATCGCACCGTCCGGACATGAAACGCGCGCAAAGCGCTATCTATCGAACATGTGTTCCAACCTGCAGGTCAGTCCTGCCGCCGGGGCTTCGCGCCGGAGAAGAACTGCCGGACCCACGCCTCGTCCTTGTACTGCGCGGGCACCGCGCCGCCGAGCAGGTCGCGCGCGACCGCCGGCATCGACGGCGAGTCGGCGTCCAGCAGCGGTGCGTCCGACGCGAGCAGCACGATGTTGCCGTACCGGCGTCCCTTGAGCATCGGCGGGTCGGCGACGACCGCCACGTGCGACCACACCTGCGCCATGCCGGCCAGTTCCGCCTTCGCCCCACGCAGGTCATGGTGGTCGCCGCAGTTCGCCACGTAGATCCCCGCTGGTGAGAGCCCACGGTGGCAGTCGGTGAAGAACTCCACCGTGGTGAGGTCTTCCGGGGTGACCGCGCCGGCGAAGGCGTCGCGGATGATCACGTCGCGGCTGGCGGGGGTGAAGGACGCGGCGACGTCGCGCGCATCGTCCACCCGGATCTTCACCCGCGGGGAGCGCGGGATGTCGAACCACTCGCGCGCCAGCCGGGCGAGCTCCCCGTCCAGCTCCACGACGGTGTTGCGTGAACGCGGGTACACGTCGGCGAGGTAGCGCGCCAGGCTGCACGCCCCGCCGCCGAGATGGGTGACGCGCAGGGCGTTCGCGTCCAGGTTCTCCGCCACGTGCGCGCGCAGCGCCGTGGCGATCCACTGCATGTACTCGAAGGCCAGCACGCGGGGCTCGCCGAGCACCACGTGGCTGCTGGGGACCCCGTTGACGCTGATCAGCCAGCCGTCGGCGAAATCCGGGTCGGGCTCCAGGGCGAGCATGCCGTAGTCGCCCTCGTACGTGCCCGCCACCGGGGCGGGCCTCTTCTTCGCGGTGCTCACGGTCGGGAGTGTATCTCGTTCTGGGCAGCGGCCGGGCCACGGGTGACCAGGACGTCGACGGCGTCGGCGCCGGTGGACGCCGCGACGTCCCACGCGGCCGCGCCGTCCAGCGCCGTCAGGACGTGCTCTACCACGCCGGTGCCGGACGCCGGGCGTCCGATGCCGACGCGTACGCGCACGTAGTCGCGGGTGCCGAGTTCGGCGGAGATCGACTTCAGGCCGTTGTGCCCGTTCTCGTTGCCGCCGAGCTTCACCTTCACCTTGCCGGCGGGCAGGTCGAGCTCGTCGTGCACCACGACGACGTGGTCCGGGGAGATCCCGTAGCTCGTGGCCAGCGGCGCGACGGCCTCGCCGGAGAGGTTCATGAACGTGGTGGAGCGCACCAGCAGGACGCCGTGGCCGTCGACCTCCACGCGCGCGACGTGCGCCTTCGTCCCCGGCATGGGGCGCAGGACGTCCCCCGCGCGCTCCAGGAGCTCGTCGGTGACGAGGTAGCCGACGTTGTGCCGGGTGCCGGCGTACTTCACGCCGGGGTTGCCGAGCCCGATGACCAGCCACTGGGCCGGGCCGGGGGCGTCGGGGCCATCGGGGGCAGTGCGGCGGAACGGTGCCAGCAGGCGGGAGAGCAGGCTCATGATTCGGAGTTTACCGACTGGAGCACGAGGTCCGCGGCGTCGGCCAGGACGATCGGCAGCTCGTCGCGCTCCTTCTTCGCGAAGGGCTTGAGGACGTAGGACGCCGGGGCCATGCGGCCGGGCGGGCGTCCGATGCCGACCTGGACGCGGTGGAAGTCGCGGGTACCCAACGACTTGGCGATGTCGCGTAGCCCGTTGTGCGAGTTCAACCCGCCGCCGTTCTTCGCGCGCACGGTGCCGAGGTCGAGGTCCAGCTCATCGTGCACCACGATGACCTGGGACGTCGGGATGCGGTGGTAGGACGCCAAGGCCTTGACCGGCCCGCCGGAGAGGTTCATGAAGCTGCGCGGGACGGCGAGGATGAGCTTGTCGGTGCCGATGCGCGTGTCCGCGACGCGGGCGTTCAGCTTCTTGTTGGTGCTGAAGCTGCAGTGGGTGGCGGAGGCGAGTTCGTCGAGCACCATCGCGCCGACGTTGTGCCGGGTGCCCTCGTACTGGGTGCCGGGGTTGCCGAGTCCGACAACGAGAAAGGGAGACCGGGCAGTGTTGTTCACTGCACCAGTCTCCCATACCCGGGGGAGGGGACTACTCCTCGGAGTCGCCCTTGTCCTCCGCGGCGTCGGCCTCGGTGGTGACCGCGTCGTCGGTCTCCTCGGGCTCCGGGGCGACCTCGGGCTCGATGATGTTGACGATCAGGGTGTCGGCGTCGGACACCAGGGAGGTGTTGCCCGGCATCTTCAGGTCGCCGGCGGTGACCTGGTCGCCGACCTCCTTGCCCTCGATGGAGAAGGTGATCTCCTCGGGGATGGACAGCACGTCGGCCTCGATGGTGACGGTGTCGGCGTCCTGGACGACCTGGGTGCCCGGGCCGGCCTCGCCCTCGGAGACGACGGGGACGTCGACCTCGACGGTCTCGCCGCGCTTGACGGAGAGCAGGTCGGCGTGGTCGATGTCCAGGGTCAGGACGTTCTGGTCGACGGCCTTGATCATGCAGAGGTTGTCCTCGCCGTCGATCTCGACCTCGAGGATGGCGTTGGAGCCGTGGTTACGCACGATGCCCTGGAACTCCAGCAGCTCGAAGCTCACGTGGATCGGCTCGTGGAAGGTTCCGTACAGGACGGCCGGGATGCGCCAGTCGCGACGCAGACGGCGGGCGGCGCCCTTGCCGAACTCGGTGCGGGGCAGGCCGCTGATGCGGATGATGTTGGTTGCCATGATGATCTCCTAGAAGTCGGAACTGATCGGTCTCACGAAAAAAGCCGCAGACTCTGCTGCGGCTCCTGGTGCGGTGACCGTCCCGTGGTGAAGTCACCGTGGAACGAATGCGCGCCGATAACGGCCGGTGTGAACCAGCCCTCGCCGAGACGTCCGGAATATTACCAGACGCCTCGGCCGTGCTCCTACTCGAAGAGCGTGGTGACCGACCCGTTCTCGAAGATCTCGTGCACGGTCTTGGCGACCAGCGGCGCGATCGGCAGGACGGTCAGGTTGTCCCAGCCCTCGGTGTCCTGCGGCAGCGTGTCGGTCGTGATGACCTCGCGCGCGCCGCAGTTGTTCAGCCGCTCGCGGGCCGGGTCGGAGAACACGCCGTGCGTGGTGGCGATGATCACGTCGCCGGCACCGGCCTCACGCAGCACCTTCACGGCACCGGCGATGGTTCCGCCGGTGTCGATCATGTCGTCCAGCAGGATGCAGGTCATGCCGTCGACGTCACCGACGACGCGGTTGGCCGTGACGCTGTTGGCGACGTCGATGTCGCGGGTCTTGTGGACGAAGGCCAGCGGGGCGCCGCCGAGCACGTTCGACCACTTCTCGGCGACCTTCACGCGGCCGGCGTCGGGGGAGACCACGCAGAGGTTGTCCATGCCGTACTTGCCGATGATGTAGTCGGTGAGGATCGGCATGGCGTGCATGTGGTCGACCGGGCCGTCGAAGTAGCCCTGGATCTGGTCGGTGTGCAGGTCCACCGAGACTATGCGGTCGGCGCCGGCGGTCTTGAGCAGGTCGGCGATGAGGCGGGCCGAGATTGGCTCGCGGCCGCGGTGCTTCTTGTCCTGGCGGGCGTAGGGGTAGAACGGCAGGATCGCGGTGATGCGCTTGGCGGAGCCACGCTTCAGTGCGTCGATCATGATGAGCTGCTCCATCACCCACTTGTTCAGCGGCTGCGGGTGGGACTGCAGGACGAAGGCGTCCGAGCCGCGGACCGACTCCTCGAAGCGGACGAAGATCTCGCCGTTGGCGAAGTCGTGTGCGGTGGTGGGGGTCAGGGAAGTCCCCAGCTCACGGGCCACAGCCTCGCCGAGTTCTGGGTGGGCACGACCGGAGAAGAGCATCAGGTTCTTCTGGTTGTCGATCCAGTGGGACACGGGTTCTACGACCTTTCCGACTTAGGGAGGGAGCTGTTCGCTGTTGTGAGTGTAAGACGAGCGGTTCAGGTGAACCAATCCGGGGCAACCCCGACGGGGGTCAGGAGTCGGCTGCCTCTGCGGCTTCCGCTGCCTCGGTGCCGGGACGCTTGCGCTGCACCCAGCCCTCGATGTTGCGCTGCTGGCCGCCGGAGACCGCCAGGGCGCCGGCGGGGACGTCGTCCTTGATCACGGTGCCGGCACCGGAGTAGGCGCCGTCGCCGACGGTGACCGGGGCGATGAACATCGTGTCCGAGCCGGTGCGCACGTGCGACCCGACGGTGGTGTGGTGCTTGTCCACGCCGTCGTAGTTGACGAAGACGCTGGACGCCCCGATGTTGGAGTACTCGCCGATGGTGGCGTCGCCGACGTAGGTCAGGTGGGGGACCTTCGAACCGCGGCCGATGGTGGCGTTCTTCGACTCGACGAACCCGCCGAGCTTGCCCTCCTCGCCCAGGACGGTGCCCGGACGCAGGTAGGTGAACGGGCCGACCTCGGCGTGCGCGCCGATGGTGGACTCCAGCGCGTGGGTGCGCACCACCGAGGCGCCCTCGCCGACGGTGACGTCCTGCAGCGTGGAGTCCGGCCCGACGGTGACGTTGGCGGCGATGGAGGTGCGGCCCTTGAGCTGCGTGCCGGGCAGGACGGTGACGTCGGCACCGACGGTGACCTCCACGTCGATCCACGTCGTCGCGGGGTCGACGACGGTGGCGCCACCGCGCATCGCGGCCTCCACCGTCCTGCGGTTGAGCTCGCGGCCGGCGGCGGCGAGCTGGACGCGGTCGTTGACGCCGGCGAGCTCGCGCGGGTCGTCGGAGCGGTGGGCGCGCACCGGGTGGCCGTCGTGGCGGGCGATGCCGAGCACGTCGGTGAGGTAGAGCTCGCCCTGGGAGTTGTCGGTGCGCAGGCGGGTGAGCGCGTCGCGCAGGATCGCGGCGTCGAAGGCGAAGACACCCGAGTTGATCTCGGTGACGGCCCGCTCGGACTCGTCGGCGTCCTTCTCCTCGACGATCGCGGTGACCTCGTTCTCGTCGTTGCGGATGATACGGCCGTACCCGAAGGGGTCGGCGAGGTCCGTGGTCAGCACGGTGACCGCGGTGGGGACCTCGGTGTGCGCGTCGTGCAGGTGGCCGAGCGTGACCCCGGTCAGCAGCGGGACGTCGGCGTTCGTCACGATGACCGTGCCCTCGAAGCCCTCGAGGGCGGGCATGGCGCACTGCACGGCGTGCCCGGTGCCGAGCTGCTCCTCCTGGACGGCGAGGTCCACCGGTGCGTCGAGCTCCTCGGCGATCTGCTCGGCGGCGGGGCCGACCTGCTCGCGCCCGTGGCCGACGACGGCGACGATGCGCTCGGGGGAGACCGTGTCCGCCGCGTGCAGGCTGTGCGAGAGCAGTGTCCGCCCGCCGATGGAGTGCAGGGTCTTCTGCGTGGCGGACTTCATGCGGGTTCCGGCGCCGGCGGCGAGTACGACGACGGCGACCGGCTTGTTCTGTTCAGTCACGATGGGCGGTGTCCTTACCTTGGAGCTCGACTGCGGATGTGGATCACGCGGATGTCCGACAGTTTAACGCCGTCGGCGCTCAGGACCGGGAACCGCCCTCAGCGGGTTCCACCACCGCGACGACGGTGTCGGTGCCGTTGCTGTGGTTGACCGCGTCGGCGAACCAGCCCCGGCCGTCGGCGTCGACGTGGATCGGCAGCGACCCCTGTTCCATCAACGCCTCCTCGTCACCGACCTGCATGGAGGCCGCGACCTGCTGCGCACCGTCGCCGGAGCCCTGCTCGCCGTAGCCGTAGACCGTGCCGTCGTCGAGGACGATGCGCGGCTCGAAGCCGCCGCGACGGCTCTTCTGGCACGAGAAGATACCTTCGTCGGCGTCAACCATGTACTCGCCGTAGACCACGGTGGAGCCGTCGGGGGATGACAGCACGGGCTGGTCATCGTCGAAGTACACGCTCGTGGAGCAGCTGTCGTCCGTGCGGGCGGCCACCTCACCGCTGGAAATGTCGACGGCGGTTAACCCCTCCACCGAAAACAGCTCGTCCTGGACGGCGAAGACGGCGTAGTCACCGATCACCGTCTCGAAGGAGAAGCGCCCGCGTTCGGGCAGGGTGAGCAGTTCGGAGGTCTTCCACTCATCGGTGCCGTAGTCGAGGTCCGCGTGGTTCAGCAGCTTGCTGAGATCGTCCTGCCCCGGCGTCCGGTACTCGACGAGAGGGGCGGATGCGGTGGCGCCGTAGCCGACGACCTCCTCGGACGGACCGTCGTCCGCGTCGTTCCCGGCGTCCCCGTCACTCATGGTGTCCCCGGTCAACGGGTCGTACACGTCGCTGCTGTCGTGAATGAGACCGGCGTGGACTTCCCCGATCTGGTTCACTCCGTCGAGCACGTCGTCGTAGACGGAGGAACCCTCCTCGTCCCAGACGCTGAGGAACACCTGCGCGTCGGCAGAGGTCTCGTCTCCGAGCCTGCGGGAGTCGTTGGACTCCGCCACGCCCTTGCGCCACAGGGCGACGTAGTCGGCCCCCTGGCGGGAGAAGGAGTCGATCCGGTAGTCCTGCTGGCCGGCGGAGGACTGTTTGAGCGGAGTGACGTCGAGGAGCTCGGTGTCCTCCTCTGTCGACCGCTTGACCTGGTTGAGGCCCTCGCCGACGTACAGGGCGTCACCGACGACGGCTCCGCTGGACTCGACCCCGCCGCCGATCATCGAGGACTCCAGCACGGCGGTCACGGAGTCGGCGTCCCACCGTTCGGGGACGTCGTAGCTCAGGGAGAAGTCGGTGCCGGTCTCCGCCGCGGCGGCGGTCGGGGTGGTGTCGTCTGGGCCGTCCGCACCGTCGCCGCCGCAGGCGGATGCGGTGAGCACCAGGGAACCCGTCAGGAGGGCGGCGCAGCAGCGCCGGACACGGGATGCCGGAATCGTGGTCATTCTTACCTCAGGAATCGTCGCACATGAATGTCTGCACAGGCAGTGTGCAGAATCATGCGGACCAGAGGTGTGGAAAACGGGGAAAACTCCCCGAACGGCGAAGCTCCCCCACCAGGACTCGAACCTGGAATGACGGTACCAAAAACCGCAGTGTTGCCGATTACACCATGGGGGAATGCCCGGGGCCGGGGCTCGATCGCCCGTCCCGGTCAACCGGTCACTCTACCTGATGGTCGTCAGACTACGATGGTTGCCCATGAGTGCCACCCACACAACCCCGACACCTCCGCTGTCCGGGGTGCTGCGTTCCGTCGCCTCCGATCCGAAGCTGAGGGGCATGGTCACCCACGTCGGTGACCGGCGTCTGCACCTGCAGGGCCCGGAGGCGGCGTGGCCGTTTGCCGTCGGCGCGCTGGCACAGCATGCCCCGGTGCTTCTGGTGACGGCGACGGGGCGCCAGGCCGAGGACCTCACCGCCCAGCTCACCGCGATGCTGGGGGACACGGTGGCGCTGGTGCCGTCCTGGGAGACGTTGCCGCACGAGCGGCTGTCGCCGGGGGTGGATACGGTGTCGCAACGTCGTCAGGCGCTCTACCGGCTCGCCCACGGCCAGGTGCAGGTGCTCGTCGCCCCCACCCGCTCGGTGGTCCAGCCGGTGATGGCCGGCCTGGGGGAGGTAGAACCGGTGCGGCTGGTGGAAGGCGAGGAACTCGACTTCGCCGAGGTGCAGAAGCGTCTGGTGGAATTCGGTTACACCCACTCCGACGTGGTGGGATGCCGTGGGGAGTTCGCGACCCGCGGCGGGATCCTCGACATCTTCCCGGCGACCGCGGAGATGCCGGTGCGTGTCGAGTTCTGGGGCGACGAGGTCAGTGAGGTCCGCGCATTCTCGGTGGGGGACCAGCGGACGATCCCGGAGGCGGTCACGCAGGTGGTCTTCGCCCATCCCGTCCGGGAGCTCCTGATCACCGACGACGTCGCCCGGCGGGCGGAGTCGCTGGCGCGGGAGAACGCGGGGAACCCGGAGCTGGCGGAGGCTTTCGACAAGATCAGCCAGCACACCCCGGTGCAGGGCATGGAGTCGCTGATCCCGTTGCTCTACGACGGGCCGATGCAGACGCTTCCCGAGCTCATGCCCGACGGCGCCCATACCGTGGTGCTCGCACCGGCCGCCGTGCAGCGACGCGCCGAGGACCTCATCGCGACCGGTCGCGAGTTCCTTGCCGCGGGGTGGGAGGTCGCGGCGATGGGTGGTGCCGCTCCGGTGGACGTCAGCTCCATCGCCGACGGTTCCGGTGACCGGGACGTGGACCGGGCGGGGTACCGGAGCATGGAGTCGCTGCAGAAGACGCAGGACGCGCTGGGGGTGCCGTGGTGGACGTTGTCGCCGACCGGTGTGGCGGACTGGGACGACGGCGATGACGGGGATGCTGAGCCGCTGCTGCTCGACTTCGACGTCGCTCCGGCACCGCACGGAGAGATGGAGGCCATCGGCCAGCTGATGTCCACGATCCGTCGTCGGGTGGAGGACGGCGGACGGGTGGCCTACGCTGCACCGTCGCCGACGATCGTGGCCCGGATGCTGCGGCGGTTCCGGGAGGCCGGGATCGCAGCAGAGGCCGTGGGCGTGGACCTTGACGGCATCACCGGGCAGGGCAGGATGCGGCGGTCGAAGCACACCCCCGACGAGGTGCCCGCCACCGGGACGGTCAGCATCTACCAGGCCGCGGCACATGCCGGGCTGGACACCCGGGAGCTGCTGTTCATCACCGAGTCCGACGTCACGGGTAACCGTGTCGAGGCCAGTGCGACCGGGCGCCGTAAACCCGCCAAGAAGCGCAACCGGGTGGATCCGCTGGCCCTGGCCCCGGGTGACCTGGTCGTCCATGACCAGCACGGCATCGGCAAGTTCGTGAAGATGACCGAGCGGACGATCGGCAAGGGGCCGGACGCGTCCCGACGCGAGTACCTGGTGCTGGAGTACGCCCCGTCGAAGCGGGGTGGTCCCGGTGACCAGCTCTACGTCCCGATGGACCAGCTGGACCTGCTGTCCCGCTATGTCGGCGGCGAGAAACCGTCGCTGTCGAAGATGGGCGGGTCGGACTGGAAGAACACCAAGAAGAAGGCACGCGGGGCGGTCCGGGAGATCGCCGGGGAGCTGGTGCAGCTCTACGCGGCCCGGCAGGCCGCACCCGGTTACGCCTTCGACCCGGACTCGCCGTGGCAGCGGCAGATGGAGGAGGCGTTCCCCTTCACCGAGACCGAGGACCAGTTCAACGCCATCGAGGCGGTGAAGGGTGACATGGAGAAGCCGGTGCCGATGGACCGGGTGATCGTCGGTGACGTCGGCTACGGCAAGACCGAGGTGGCGGTGCGTGCGGCGTTCAAGGCCGTGCAGTCCGGCAAACAGGTCGCCCTGCTGGTGCCGACCACGCTGTTGGCGCAGCAGCACTACCGCACGTTCATCGACCGGATGCAGGACTTCCCCACACAGATCCGGGAACTGTCCCGGTTCACCTCGCCGAAGGAGTCCACGGAGATCTTCGCGGGAATGGCCGACGGCACTGTCGACATCGTGATCGGCACCCACCGGTTGCTGGGCACCGGTATCCAGTGGAAGAACCTGGGGCTGATCGTCGTCGACGAGGAGCAGCGCTTCGGTGTGGAGCACAAGGAACACATCAAGTCGCTGCGTACCCA
This sequence comes from Corynebacterium sp. AOP12-C2-36, assembly GCF_052379185.1. Lineage (NCBI taxonomy): Bacteria > Bacillati > Actinomycetota > Actinomycetes > Mycobacteriales > Corynebacteriaceae > Corynebacterium > Corynebacterium sp. AOP12-C2-36. The sequence goes on from NZ_JBQSYJ010000013.1 coordinate 78,724, forward strand.
CGTCGACGTGCTGACGATGTCGGCCACACCGATCCCGCGCACCCTGGAGATGTCGATGGCGGGCATCCGTGAGATGTCGACGATCCTCACCCCGCCGCAGGACCGGCATCCGGTGCTGACCTACGTCGGCTCACAGGACGAGAAGCACGTGGCCGCGGCGATCCGCCGGGAGCTGCTGCGCGACGGGCAGGTCTTCTACGTCCACAACAAGGTAAGGAGCATCGAGGACACCGCCTCGCGGATCCGGCAGCTCGTCCCGGAGGCGCGGGTGGTCGTCGCCCACGGTCAGATGAGCGAGGAACAGCTGGAGACCACCGTGCAGGGGTTCTGGGACCGGGAGTTCGACGTGCTGGTGTGCACGACCATCGTCGAGACCGGGCTGGACATCGCCAACGCCAACACCCTGATCGTGGAGAACGCCCACCATATGGGCCTGTCCCAGCTGCACCAGCTACGTGGTCGGGTCGGGCGGTCGCGTGAGCGCGCCTACGCCTACTTCCTCTACCCGAAGGGGGAGACGCTCACCGAGACGTCCTACGACCGGCTGACCACGATCGCGCAGAACAATGACCTCGGCGCGGGCATGGCGGTGGCGATGAAGGACCTGGAGATGCGTGGTGCGGGCAACGTCCTGGGTGCCGAGCAGTCCGGGCACATCGCCGGGATCGGTTTCGACCTCTACGTCCGGCTCGTCGGTGAAGCTGTCGAGGCCTTCCGTGCGATGGCGGACGGGGAGACGGTGGACGGTTCGGACACGGCGGAACGACGGGAGATCCGGATCGACCTGCCCGTCGACGCGCACATCCCGGTGACCTACATCGCCAGCGAGCGGCTGCGGCTGGAGGCCTACCGTAAGTTCGCCGAAGCCACCGACGACGAGGCGTTGGAGCAGGTGCTGGAGGAGTTGCGGGACCGCTACGGTGACATCCCCGAGGAGGTGCAGCGGCTCGTGGTCGTCGCACGCCTGCGGATGGTGTGCCGGGACCTGGACGTCACCGAGGTCATCCAGACCGGGGCGAAGATCAGTTTCTCCCCGATCACGCTGGCAGACTCCGGGCAGGTGCGTCTCAAGCGGCTGTTCCCCGCGGCGACGTACCGGGCGACACCCAAGACGGTGCTGGTCCCGGTGCCGAAGGAGGGGTCCGGGATGCGGGCCGTCGCCCTGCGCGACCTCGACCTGGTCCAGTGGTGCGCCAATGTGTTGACCGACCTGGCGGGCGTGCCGCGACGCGACGTCACAGCGGTGGCCGGACACACGGAGCCGGTTACCCGCTGAGACCGGACGGTGACCCGGTACACTGACCTCCATGTCAGTCGTGCTGCTGGATCCCAGGTTCCCCGCGATGCTGCCTGTGGAGGCGGTACCGCTGCTCGGTGATGACGTCTGCTACACCGAGGAGGTGCCCGTACGGATCCGTTGGGTCATCGCCGACCTCGGCGGGCACACGGTGGACGACACCGAGGTGATCGTCACCACCGACCTCGCCAATGAAGCCGTCATGGAGCGCCTCGAGCGGGGGGACAAGCTGGTCAAGGCGCCGAGTCTGCTGATGGAGATGGCCGGGGACCGGGAGATCGAGGCGGCGTCGGACCCGGCGCTGACTGCGACGACCGGGCAGCAACCGGCAGCCGTGGACTACTCGGGCGGCGGCGTCGTGGACGGGGAGATCGTCGGCACGGACGACCACACCGCCGCGGTGGCCGGGCTGCGTCGGACCTCGCGCACCGAGGTGCCGTCGTCGGTGATGGACGAGGTCGAGGATGCCGTGGCGTTGATGACCCGTGCGATGCGACAGGGGGAGTGGGAGCAGTCCCAGACCCACCACTCGTTGCTGGCCTACCTCCGGGAGGAGACCGAGGAACTGGCCGAGGTCATCGACCAGGTGGGACCCGGTGAGGACGAGTCCGGGATCGACCAGCAGGAGCTGTGCACGGAACTGTCGGACATCCTGCTGCAGGTGCTCTTCCACGCGGAGATCGCGAACCGGCGGGGCGCGTTCGACATCGGGCATGTCGCCGGTGCATTCGTGGCGAAGATGCGGTCACGGGCGCCGTACCTCTTCGAGGACGTGGAGCGTCCGGTGTCCCGTGACGAGCAGGACCGCCTGTGGGCCGAGGGACGGGTCAGTGAGGGGAAGCCGGCGCACAAGGAGGAGGCGACACACCGTGAGGAACCGCATGCGACGACATTCGCCGCGGTGACGAACCCGACAGAGACGCCCTCGGCACCCTCGGCACCATCGGCACTGGCGGCGGCGGAAGAGGTCATCATCCTGGCCCGTCGGAACGGCCTGCATGACTCCGAGATCCCGACGGACATCCGGTTCCCGATGATCGGCCTGGAACGGGACAATGTCGGCGACTCGGACAACCGGCTGATCACTGCGGTGGAGACGTTCCGCCGTGAGCTGGAGCACCGCTTCGGGGACTCCTCGGACAGCTGGGGGAAGTAGCGAGACGGCAGTTAGGGCGGTCAGAACGACCAGTCGGTCTCCTCGGTCGCCTCGGTACGCCCGATCACGTAGGCGGAGCCTGAGCCACTGAAGAAGTCGTGGGTCTCGGCGGATTCGGGTGACAGTGCGGCGAGGATCTCCGGTTCGACTCCTGCGGATTCCTTGTCGTACTGCGGGGCGTATCCGAGGTTCATCAGGGCCTTGTCTGCGTTGTAGTGGACGAAGGCATCGACCCCGGAGTACCTGAGCCTGTTGCCGGGCTCGTCGGTGACGAGTTGATAGAGGTCCTCGGAGTACTCGCGCTCCAGGGCGAGGAGCTCCGCGGTGAGATTCAGGGTGAAGTCCTCCATTTCTCCAGCGCGCTCAGGGTGTGCCTCCAGGCCCTGCTGGTACTTGTATCCGGAGTAGTAGCCATGCACGGCCTTGTCGCGCAGGATCAGACGGATCATGTCCGCCGTGTTCATCATCACCCCTCGGCTGGAGTACCACAGAGGCAGGTAGAACCCTGCGTAGAGGAGTAGGGACGACAGCAGGGTCGCCGCGACCTTGCGTTTCAGAGGATCGTCTGACCGGTAGTGGGCCATGACGTCGGTGGCACGGCGTTGAAGTACCGTATTGTCCACGGACCAGGTGTAGGCGTCCTGAATCTCGGCTGAGCTGCACATGGTGCTGAATACCGAACTGTAACTACGGGCGTGAACCGCCTGCATGAAGGCGATGTTGGCGTAGACGGCCTGCTCGTGTTCGGTGCGGGCGTCGGGAATCTGGCTGATCTCGCCGACGGTCGCCTGGACGGTGTCGAGGAGGGTCAGCCCGGTGAACACCCGCGTGGTCAGCGTCCGCTGCCGGTCGGTGAGGCTCCACCAGTTGCTGAGGTCATTCGACAGCGGGACCTTCTCCGGCAGCCAGAAATTGCTCGTCAATCGCTGCCAGATCTCCAGGTCCTTGGAGTCCTGGATCCGGTTCCAGTTCACTGGACGGAGGGGCACATCCGACCCGTTCTGCCACTGCGGGGGAGTCTGGGAATGGTCGATGTAGGTCATGGATTCTCCTTTATGGCTGGGGTAGTGGTCGGGGGCCGGCACAGAGTCGGTCCCACTGGCGCAGGAGGCCGTCGCGGACGGTGTCCACGTCGCGTCGGGTGCCGAGAAGCTCGAAGCGGTAGAGCTCCGGTACTTCACACTTCCTTGCAATGATCGGCCCTGCGGCGCAGTAGGCGGCACCGAAGTTCGTGTTCCCGGCGGTGATGACGCCGCGGATCCACTGCCTGTTCTCCGGCTCATTGAGGAAGTGGATTACCTGGCGAGGGACGGTTCTTTCTGCGGCGCCGCCACCGTAGGTCGGGGTTACCAGAACAAATGGTTGGCGGACCGCGAGTGGGGGCTCACCGCGTCGCAGGGGTATCCGGACTGATGGGAGACCGACTTTGCTGATGAACCGGCGCGTGTTTTCTGACACCGAAGAGAAGTACACGAGCAGCGGACCGCGCCGTGAGTCGAAGTTCAATGGCATGAACTCAAATGTACCATGTAATGAACACCGTGCTACGATCGCCGACGTGACCTTGTCCCCACTACCGAAGGAGAACTGATGTCCCACGAGACAAAGATCACGGAACCCATGAAAAGCATGCTCGGAACCCAGCTGCCGATCCTTGCGACGGTTAGTGACCCGACAACCCCGAATATCGGCCCGAAACGGTCGCTCCGTGTCTACAACGACCACACCCTGATCTACAACGAGAACACCGGTGGCCAGCACCTCGAGAATATTGAGGCAGGGTCACGCGTCGCCGTGGCTGTGATCGACCGTGAGGCGCTCGACGGCTACCGCTTCCTCGGCCGTGCCGAAGCGGTCACTGACGGCCCGGCGTGGGACAACTGCCTGGAGTTCGCTGCCGCCAACGGAATGAAGGAACCGAAGCGTGCCGTCCTGATCCACCTGGACACGATCTTCTCCCTGGCATCCGGGAAGAAGGCAGGAACGGTGATCACCGACGAGACCCCGGGGTCCTCGGAATGACGGTGACGGCCGCAGGATTCCGGACGCTGTTCCGGAGCGTTCCGCAGGACGTATGGATCGTCACGACGAGGGACGCGGACGGTAGTCCGGTCGGTACGACGGTGTCGTCGTTGACGTCGGTGTCCTCGGATCCGCCGACAGTCGCTTTCTCTCTCCGGGAGAGTGCGTCGGTGCTGCCGCAGTTTCTTGCCGCGGAGCAGGTCCTCGTCCACGCGATGTCGACCGAGGGAGTCGAGGCTGCACGGACATGCGCTGAACACGGTGCGGACCGGTTTGCGCAGGTCGAGTGGCAGACCGGTCTCGGGGGGCTTCCCCAGGTCGACGGTGTGTACGGGTGCCTGCTCACTCGGGTGACCAGGACCATCCCCGTTGCAGGAAGTGCCTTGTTCATCTGCCCGGTACAGGCCACCTGGATCCCGGGTTCCCCCGGGCCACCGGCGCTGTACCGGGACAGGTCATTCAACTGGACGGTCGCAGAGTCCGGATCGGAGAGCGAGTACTGATGACTACCACAATGCAGGCAGATCAGCTGGACTACCACCAGCTCAATGCGCTGCTCAATCTGTACGATGCCGACGGTCAGATCCAGTTCGACAAGGACCGTGAGGCCGCCAACCAGTACTTCCTGCAGCACGTCAACCAGAACACCGTCTACTTCCACGACCTGGAAGAGAAGATCGGTTACCTGGTCGACAACAAGTACTACGACCCGGAGGTGCTCGGCAAGTACGAGTTCGCCGACATCAAGGCGCTGTTCAAGCGCGCATACTCCCACAAGTTCCGTTTCAAGACGTTCCTCGGTGCCTTCAAGTACTACACGTCCTACACGCTGAAGACCTTCGACGGACGACGCTACCTCGAGCGTTACGAGGACCGCGTATGCATGGTCGCGCTGGGTCTGGCCGACGGTGACATCACACTGGCCGGCCATCTTGTCGACGAGATCATCGGCGGCCGGTTCCAGCCGGCCACGCCGACCTTTTTGAACATCGGCAAGGCACAGCGGGGCGAGCCGGTGTCCTGCTTCCTGTTGCGCATCGAGGACAACATGGAGTCCATCGGCCGTTCCATCAACTCCGCGCTGCAGTTGTCGAAGCGTGGCGGTGGTGTGGCGCTGTTGCTGAGTAACCTGCGTGAGACCGGGGCGCCGATCAAGCACATCGAGAACCAGTCGTCCGGTGTGATCCCGGTGATGAAGCTGCTGGAGGACTCCTTCTCCTACGCCAACCAGCTCGGTGCACGTCAGGGGGCCGGTGCGGTGTATTTGAACGCCCACCACCCGGACATCATGAAGTTTCTCGACACCAAGCGCGAGAACGCCGACGAGAAGATCCGGATCAAGACGTTGTCGTTGGGTGTCGTCATCCCGGACATCACCTTCGAACTGGCCAAGCGTAACGACGACATGTACCTGTTCTCCCCGTACGACGTCGAGCGCATCTACGGGCGCCCCTTCGCCGACATCTCCGTGACCGAGCACTACGAGGAGATGATCGAGGATCCGCGGATCCGCAAGAGGAAGATCAACGCCCGCCAGTTCTTCCAGACCCTCGCCGAGATCCAGTTTGAGTCCGGTTACCCGTACATCATGTTCGAGGACACGGTGAACAGGGCGAACCCGATCGAGGGGCGTATCACGCATTCCAACCTGTGCTCGGAGATCCTCCAGGTCGCCACCCCCAGCGAGTTCAACGATGACCTTACCTACTCTCAGGTCGGTGAGGACATCTCCTGCAACCTGGGGTCGTTGAACATCGCCGCTGCGGTGGATTCCGAGGACTTCTCCCGGACCATCGCGACGGCCATCCGTGGTCTCACCGCGGTGTCGGACCAGACCGCCATCGACTCGGTGCCGTCGATCCGTGAGGGCAACGACGGATCGCACGCGATCGGACTGGGGCAGATGAACCTGCACGGGTTCCTCGGACGCGAGCACATCCACTACGGGTCGGACGAGGGGTTGGACTTCACCAACGTCTACTTCGCTGCGGTGATGTACGAATGCCTCAAGGCGTCCAACGCCATCGCCCGCGAGCGTGGCACGACGTTCCGGAACTTCGCCAACTCCGACTACGCCTCCGGGGTGTTCTTCGACGCCTACGACCCCGCGACCTTCCAGCCGCGCACCGAGAAGGTCGCGGCCATCATCGAGAGCTCCTCGATCCACGTCCCCACCAACGAGGACTGGGCCGAACTGAAGGCGGCGGTGATGGCTGACGGGTTGTACAACCGGAACCTGCAGGCAGTGCCGCCGACGGGATCGATCTCCTACATCAACAACTCCACGTCGTCGATTCACCCGATCGCGTCGAAGATCGAGATCCGCAAGGAAGGCAAGATCGGTCGTGTCTACTACCCGGCGCCGCATATGGACAACGACAACCTCGAGTACTTCGAGGATGCCTACGAGATCGGCTACGAGAAGATCATCGACACCTATGCGGTGGCGACGAAGTACGTGGACCAGGGGCTGTCGTTGACGTTGTTCTTCAAGGACTCGGTCACCACGCGTGACATCAACAAGGCGCAGATCTACGCCTGGCGCAAGGGCATCAAGACTTTGTACTACATCCGGCTGCGCCAGACGGCCATGGCGGGAACCGAGGTCGAAGGCTGCGTGAGCTGCATGCTCTGACGGGGCGAGTCTCACTGACACGATAAAACAGGAAAGAGGAAGACAGATATGACCTACACCGGGGAGATAACTGGAGCGGATATCAAGAACGCTGCAGTTCACGACTTCATCCGCGAATGGGCGGAGATTACCGAGCCGGACCGCATCGAGATCATCGACGCCGATGACGACCAGCGTCTCACAGACGAGGCACTTGAGGCTGGAGAACTCCGGTATGCCGGAGATCGCCGCTATTACTCCCGGTCGCATATCCGCGACACCGCCCGTTCCGAGGAACGCACCATCGTCGCGACGTCAGATCCTGCTGACCGGGGAATCTACAACAACTGGAGGCACGCAGACGAGGTGAAGCGTGACATCGTCGGGTGTATGGCCGGAGCATCGAGAGGGAAAACGATGTATGTGGTCCCGTATCTGATGGCTGTGCCCGGTAGCCCACTCGCGCGGTACGGCGTCGGCGTCGAACTCACTGACGACCGGACTGTCGTTCTCCAGATGATGCGAATGGCACGCGTTGGTGCCGACTACATCACAGGCGTAGGGGACTTCTTCGTCCGTGGTGTGCACGTTACCGGAGATCTCGACAGGTTGGGGCAGGGTACTGCGGAGGATCGGCGGATGTTCGCCACCATCGCCGATGAGCGCATGATCCTGCATTACGGTTCTGCGTATGGTGGAAATGCCCTGCTGGGTAAGATCGCCCACGGCTTGAGGTTGGCGTCCTATGATGGGAGAGAGTCAGGGAAGTTCCTTGCAGAACAGTTCATGCTGATGGGGATCACCGACACGGAGACGGGAAAGACCTGGCACGTTGCGGGCGGCTTCCCGAGCGCCTCGGGCAAGACCAATCTGGCGATGACACTCCCGCCGGATGCCCTGGGAGAACGGTACAGGGTGAGTTTCTACGGTGATGACATTGCGTGGATGTGGGTGGGTGAGGATGGGCGCCTCTACGCGATGAACCCGGAGAACGGGGTCTTTGGGGTAGCACGCGACACCAACGATCGGACCAATCCTGCAGCTATGGAGGCTGTGGTACCGGGAAGCGGGACCATCTTCACCAATGTCGCGTACAACGACGACACCGGGGAGGTGTGGTGGGAAGGCCGGACACCAGAACCGCCTGAAGACACATCCGGATGGAGAGACTGGACAGGGACACTGATTGACGACCGCGCTCCCGGCGAGGAGGGCAACCCGTGGGCTCATCCGAACGGTCGTTTCACGAGTGGTCTCTCCAACGTCACCACAATCGCCGACGATGCCGACGATCCCGCGGGTGTACCCGTCGACCTGATTATCTTCGGTGGACGGACCCGGGACCGCGAGCCGCTTGCCCGCGTGGTCGACAGCGTGGCTGACGGCGTCTATGACGGTTTCACTCTCGGGGCTGAGGCGACGTTCGCTGCAGAAGGTGTGGAGGGCCGCCTCCGGTACGACCCAATGTCCATGAGACCGTTCATGTCGTACGGTGAAGGAGATTACCTGCAGCACTGGCTCGACATGTTCGACAAGCTTTCTGATCCTCCGACGATCGCCCACGTGAACTGGTTCCAGCGCGACCCACAGGACGGGCACTACCTGTGGCCGGGATTCCGGGAGAATCTTCGTGCGCTGTTGTGGATCCTGGAATACCGGGAAGGGGATGTCCACGGGGTGAACACGCCTGTGGGTATGGTGCCTTCCGCCGGAGAATTGAATCTCCGTGGCCTGGAACCTGCAGATCTCAGCCCTGTCGACCGTGACCGGCTGCTCCGTGTCGACCCGGCGCGGTGGAACGAGGAGATGCTGGCAAGGTCCGAGCACTTGGGACTGTTCAGTCGAGTTCCGGCAGCGATCACCGAAGCGCACCGGAGGATGACGGACGCGGTCTCTGCACTCCGGTGACAGTCGGGTATTTGATCCTTTCTCAGACGCGCTGGCCAACGGACCTACCCCGAGTGCGGTGGTAACCGTATTCCCCGCCCCGGAGACGGTGAGGACGATGTCGCTGACGAGCGTGAAGAGGCCCCCACGGCACTGGACTACCGGGCACCGTAGCGGGGCAGGCCATTAAACC